>CAIOIZ010000031.1 GCA_903858475.1 uncultured Bacteroidota bacterium | reverse complement strand
TTTTATTTGAAATACTCGGGATAAGTTAAATCCAAAACGTATTTCAGCCTTGCCCCAATTATTAGTGGTTTCTGTTACAAATGCCCTTTCATTCATACCGGTGGAATTGGAGAAATGTAATTGAAAAACGTGCCCACCTGTTTCTATATCTATTCCTATTGAAAGTGGATTGTAATTCAGGCTGTCATACCTTCCGTTTACCAAGTAGGAATAGTCCCAGGTAAATGCCATTCTCTTAGTAAACTTAATTCTGCCTCCAAACCCTACTGCATATACATCATTGGGTTGGGTATGAATAGGAACTAGATTGGTATGAATCATGGTAGGAGATAGCTGTAAAGTGACTGCCTCACTGAATTTTCTTCCAATGATGGCTTGAAAATAATAAGCCATGCGCGAACTTGTATAATTTTTGATAGTAGGGTCTGCCCAAGGACTTGTATTCATGGTTACACCCGCTACTGTTGCTACGGTAAAAGGAAAAGAATGATAGCCGGTTGCCTGCCTGATAGGAGCAAATTTTAAATAGGCATCCAATTCTTTTTTATAAGTGCTACGACCAAAGCCAAACATAATACTTTTAGCAATTCCAAAGTCAAAGCCCATTCTCATGGAAGCTTGATCGAGTCCAAAGAAATTACTATACCCTTGATTCATTTGGCCAAAGCGATGCAAAATGCGAAAATCCATAGTGCCTGGTGATAAAAATTCCATTGAGTGTGCATTGATTACACGGGTAGATTTAAAAGCATTTGTGACCAATTCTTTTTGAGGCTTTTCTTCCCCTAATAAGGATAGTAGATCTTGCGCCAAGAGGTGGTTGCTGATGAAGACGAAACTTAGGAACAAGATAGCCCTGCTAGAATTTATTTTCATGCTGATTTAAATTTATATAATGAAAGCTTAGTTCTTTTTCAACGCCTCAAGGGCACATTCTACATTAATCTTAACAGATTTAGCCACCTTATCTCCAACTACTGATGGGATGATAATATTATAATCAGCAAATAGTGCGGAGAAACTGGCCGATGTACTAATCTTCCCTCCACTTACCGTTATCTTCCCATCTGTTTCTACATCATTTGTAACACCATGCATTGTTAATTTACCTTTTACATGGGTAGCATAGCTGCCATCTTTTGTGTAAACGATTTTTTCGTTGTTTTGGATGCCTCCTTTGAATTCGGCTTTTGGAAATTTAGTAGTTTCTACATAGTTTTCATTGAAATGTTCTTGCATTAATGCGCGCTCAAATTCGAAGCCTTTCATTTGAACAACAAATTGCATCTCGCCAGTTTTAGTATCCAATACCATTGTAGTGGCTTTATTAACAGCTACAATATTTTCGGGTGATTTTGGTACGGTTGCATCAAAACTAATTTTCCCAGTCTTGGTAAAATATTTGTCTTGTGCATTTGTATTGGCCACTAATAGTACTGTGCTGAAAAGGAAGATTATTTTTTTCATGTTAATTGATTATTTTTTAATGATACAAGAATGGTTAAACATTACGTCGGCACCTAGGCCAAGATCATCTGCATTATAGCCGGTACAAATTGCTTTTACCTCTATGATACTGCCGTTTGAGAGCGTTGCTGCTTCTGCATTGTGAGCACTGTCCATGCTACACCTAATAGATGAGTTAGCAGCAGGATCGCCTAACACCACTGTAAAAAATCCTTTTTCATCTTTATCCAATGATTTAAGGACTCCAGTGATTGCTACTACTTTGTCCAAGTATTTTTTACTGGATAAGGAATCGTTTTTGCTAAATTCATCTAGCAATACTGCAGCCTGTATCGTAAAGTCGGGATGCATAGTAGCGATGTCTTTTACTTTTCTATTGTACTCTGTATATCCATAATAGGCAGCGCCAGCACCTAATAATAAAAGGGCGAGTATACTATAGCGGACAGCTTTTCTTTTAAAAAAATTCATGGCTTAAAAAACTTGGTTTAGTTATTAGGGGTGCCCAAGCTCACCCATTTATTAATTAATGCAATATTACAGTTGCTAAGTTTAGTCGCCCCTTTGGGCATTGGTGAAAACCCGGAGGCATAACTAATGCAGCCAATCAGTTTTCCATTTGTTGCAATTACTTTGTCTGTTGCATAAGTACCCATAGTAACATTTCCTGCTCCGCTTCTATGGCATCCATAGCATTGTGAATTAAATAAAGGTACAATTTTGCCCGAATAGGATACTGCAGTTGTTGTATCGCAAATAGTAGAACCAGGGTACAATAAATCTGCTTTGTCGTAATAGCAGGAGGAAAAGCTCAGTATAGCTATTGCCACTATTAGTAGTGGAATGATTTTTTTCATGCTGAATGAATTTTAGGTGTTAATTATTCGGAGATCCTGCATCGATCCATTTTTTAACCTGAGTAATTTCACAGGCCGCCATTTTGGGCATTCCTTTAGGCATGGGAGAAAATCCTGTTGCCCAGTTGATGGAGCCATATAATTTACCATTTACAGCTACTGCTTTTGTGGCAGCATAGGTGGAAAGGTCAATATTGCCACCTAGCGATGCAGGATTATGACAACCCTGACATTTGTTTTGCATCAAAGGCTTAATTGCAGTACTGTATTTGAAATCGGCTGTATCGCACATGTCACATGCATTGTTTTTAGCACCTTGATTAATCCATTTTTGTACCAAGGAAATTTGGACAGGTGTAAAACCAGCGTTGGGAGGCGGAGGCATTCTGTTATTACCTGTTTGCAGTAAAACAGTATATAATTTACTCGCATTGGCATTGCCTGGCACTACATGACGCATAATGGTAGCGTAGCTTGTGAGCGTGACACCTTCCTTATGTGTGATATTGTCATGGCAGCCGCTCATTGCACAACCCGAATTAATCATCGGTAAAATTTGGTTGGCAAAATAAACGGAATCGGGGCTACAAGGCCTACCGGTACTACCTGGAATTGGAGTAGGTGTAGGGTCAATAGCGCCTACTGGAATTTCATGCTTGCAGGCATAAAAAGCGGTGAAAGCAACAATGCTGCTACAGCAAATTAAAATGTACTTTTTCATTTGTGTTGGATTTGAGACAGTTTTCAATAAAGTTATTAGCATCTTTCAAAAAGGATGCCTAAACTTAATTTTTGCAAGTTTATTTTATTTTTTTTAAATGGTATTTACAAAAATTAGAATATGTAAATTGAGAAATATTGAAAAAAAATAAAAATAAAGGGCAATCGCTTATTATAAACGAATGAAATGAAAGAATTGGCAAGCTGAATCTCTTGATTTTCATTTTTGTTAAATTTAGGTTACTATTTTTAAATTGGCTCCCCCAGAACTTCAAATAATTAATCTGCGAAATCTACATTAGTAATTTCAACCTTACGGGGATGATTGTACGAGTATTGGTGAGTATTTTCTGTCAAAAGGCATCGGAAATTAACAGCTGGTAAATAGTAGATAAACGGACTTTAGGGTGTACAATATACGCTCAAGTTTTTCAATTTGAATTATAAATCATGCCTTTCATGATGAAGGTCATTTTTTGAATAATCTATATGAAATAGCTTTGTTATAAGTTTGAAAGCGTAGCGATGGGGGTTTCCAGAACATGCTAATAAAAGTTGCCCGGAGCTTTGGTCGTTCGATTCAAATCTTCTAACAACAATTACTATGAAACAGGATTCAACGCTTCCGAATCTTGAGGGTTCTGCCTCAGATCCCAGGGTTAAATTATTAGCTGCAAAAATCAAGAAGGAAAATTATCGGGCCGATGCGCTTATCGAAATTTTGCACACAGCTCAAAATGCCTATGGGTATTTACCAATAAATGTATTGAAGTATATCACCAAAGCTTTAAGGCTTCCTCCTTCTAGGGTATTCTCAACCGTTAGTTTCTATCATTTTTTTTCATTGAAATCAAAGGGCGAGCACACCTGCTTAGTTTGTACAGGAACGGCCTGTTATGTAAAGGGAGCGGCCGCTTTGTTGGATGCCATCGAAAAGAATTTCGGGTTAAAGCCTGGTCAGGTTTCAGCTGATAATAAACTAGGTGTACAAATGGCCAGATGTATTGGTGCATGTGGATTGGCTCCAGCGGTAGTATTAGATGAAGAAGTGATTGGTAAAATTACTGGGCCAGCATTAGTCAATAAAATCAACGCAAAAACGCAGGCAAAATGAATATGCAGGAATTAAAATTAGCAAGGGATAAGGCAATTGAAAAAAAAGGATTCTACAAACAAAGAATTGCAGTTTGTTGTGGAGCTGGTTGTATCTCTTCCGGTGCAGATGAGTTACTAAAAAAATTACAGTCCGAAATTAGTGAAAGGGGTTTGCAAGATGAAGTAGAGATAGTTCCAACTGGTTGTATGGGCCCCTGCAATCAAGGCCCATTACTGAAATGCTTACCCGAGCATACAATTTATCAAAAAGTGGATTGTAACAACATAGCAGCTATTGTGAAAAGTCAAGTAGTGGAGAAAAAGCCCTTAGAAGACCTGTTGCTATTTGCTGATTTTCATGAAAAGCCTTTTGTGAATGCATTGGAGGACCCTTATTTTAAAAAGCAACTGAAAATTGCTTTAAAAGATTGTGGTGATATAAATCCTGAATCACTGGAAGATTACCTAACAGTAGATGGTTATCAGGCTTTGAGTAATGTTTTGTTGCAATGTTCTCCTGAGGAAGTGATTGCGGAAGTAAAGCAAAGTAGGATGCGTGGCAGGGGTGGTGCAGGATATCCCACTGGCTTAAAATGGGAAACTGTTTATAAATATGTGAGTCCTCAAAAATATATTATCTGCAATGGCGATGAAGGAGATCCAGGTGCCTTTATGGACAGAAGTGTATTAGAGGGCAATCCCCATAGAGTATTAGAAGGAATGGCCATCGCAGGATATGCGGTTGGTGCTAGTAAGGGGTATGCCTATATACGAGGCGAATATCCATTGGCAATCAAAAGGTTTGAAATGGCAATCAAACAGGCAAAAAAAGCAGGCTTACTTGGTTCGTCTATTCTTGGTAGTGAGTTTTCATTTGAAGTGGAAGTGAGAATAGGCGCAGGCGCATTTGTCTGTGGCGAAGAAACGGCTTTGATTGCTTCTATTGAGGGGAAAAGAGGAACACCAAGACCACGGCCTCCATTCCCAGCAGAATCAGGCTTATGGGGTAAGCCTACTTTAATTAATAATGTAGAAACATTTGCTGGAATTGTACCTATTATTTTACAGGGTGGTGAATGGTACAGTGAAATAGGCACAGCAAAAAGTGCTGGCACCAAAGTTTTTGCATTAGCTGGCAAAATCAATTATGCTGGATTGATTGAAGTGCCCATGGGAACCAGCCTGCGTGAAATAGTGTATGATATTGGAGGCGGAATACAGGGGGGAGGTCAGTTTAAGGCTGCTCAAACAGGAGGCCCATCGGGCGGCTGTATTCCTGTAACACATCTCGATGTGAAAATGGATTATGAATCATTGACTGCATTGGGGTCTATCATGGGATCTGGCGGCTTAATTATAATGGATGATGCCGCCGACATGGTGGATGTGGCAAGGTTCTTCATGGAATTTTGCATGGATGAAAGTTGTGGAAAATGTGTTCCTTGTAGAGTGGGGACCAAGATGATGCACGATTTATTAAAAAAACTGGCAGATAAAAAAGGGACTTCTATTGATTTGGAAAGGCTGGAGGAATTAGCAGTGTATGTAAAAGAGACAAGCCTTTGTGGACTAGGTGCTTCTGCGCCTAATCCTTTATTGAGCACCCTCCGACATTTCCGACATGAGTATGAAAATAGTATTAATGATAAATAATTCACAGCGTAGGATTGCACATTAATAAATTAATTTATGACGACCATTACAATAGATATCAATGATGTAAAATTTCAGGTGGATGCGGGTAAAACAATCTTGGAAGTTTGCAAAGAAAATAGCATCCCATTATTAACGATGTGTCACTTAAAAGGCTTGACAGATATAGGAGCTTGCAGGCTTTGTCTGGTAGAAATTGAAGGCGTCAATAAATTGCTTTCTGCCTGTACTACCAAAGTGGCTGCCAACATGGTCATACATACACAAACGGAAAAGCTAAAACGCTATCAACGTATCACCACAGAATTAATTTTCGCGGAACGAAATCATGTTTGTTCGGTTTGTATTGCCAATGGCCAATGCGAATTGCAAACCTTGGGTTATGCAGTGGGACTAGATCATATACGGTATCCATTTTTATTTCCTACCTGTGAAGTAGATACATCTCACCCATGGTATGTAATGGATCACAATCGTTGTATCATGTGTACTAGGTGTGTTAGAGTTTGTGCTGAGGTAGAGGGTGCATTCAATTGGGATGTAATGAATAGAGGAAATCAGGTTCGCATTATTTCAGATTTTAATACGCCCTGGGGTGAATCTAGTACCTGTACATCATGTGGTAAGTGTTTGCATGCTTGTCCAACAGGTGCCATCTGGCCAAAAGCAATGGCACAAGGTCAGCTGAAAAAGAATCCAGGTATGATTGACGAGCTGGTAGAAAAAAGGAAAATGAATTTATAATATTTAAATAATAGCAATGGAAAGGAAAAAAATAGCTACAGTATGGTTGGGGGGATGCTCGGGTTGCCATATGTCTTTGTTGGATATAGATGAAAGAATACTTGATTTAGTTAAAATGGCAGATATTGTAAAGAGCCCGATAGTGGACGGCAAAGATTTTCCTGATGTGGATATTGCCCTGGTAGAAGGATCCGTAACCAGTGATGAACATTGGAATGAAATAAAGCATATTCGAAAGCATAGTAAGATTTTGATTGCATTGGGCGATTGTGCAGTGATGACCAATGTTACAGGCATGCGTAATTATTTTCCATTGCAGGATGTGATGGACACTGCTTATTTGAATGCTATTAGTAATGATGGCGAAGGCAAAGCGCCCAATCATCCTGCATTATTAAAATTAAATGATAAAGTGGTGCCTTTACAGGAAGTTGTAAATGTAGATGTAGTCTTGCCAGGTTGTCCACCAGATGCGGATACTATTTTTTATGTATTGATGGAGTTATTGAATGATCGTCAACCTAATTTAAGTGAAGTTAAAAAACTGAAATATGGCTAATACTGAAAAAAGAACTATTTATATATCCCCAGTAACAAGAATAGAGGGCCATGCTAAAATTTCATTACAATTGGATGAAAATGGCCGAGTAGCTGATGCTCAGTTTCATGTTAATGAATTTAGAGGATTCGAAAAATTCTGTGAAGGGAGGATGTATACGGAAATGCCCACCATTACCCCTAGAATTTGTGGTATCTGCCCAACCAGTCATACATTGGCTAGTGTGAAAGCTTGTGAAATGATACAGGGGATTCAACCTACTTATACAGCTCAATTGCTTCGAAGATTGATGCATATAGGCCAAAACTTATCTTCTCATGCACTTTCTTTTTTTCATCTATCCGCACCTGATTTTTTATTGGGGTATGATAGTGATCCTGCTAAGAGAAATATTGTAGGAATTGCAGAAAAATTTCCTGACCTAGCCATTCGAGGAATTCGACTTAGAAAATTCGGACAAGAAATCAGTGAAAGAATCACTGGAAAAAAAATTCATATTATGGGTATTGTACCTGGTGGTATGGCTTTTCCATTGACAAGTGAAAATAAAAAAGCCTTACAAGATTGGATACCTGAAGCGAAGGAAACCGTATTGATAGGATTAAGCATCATTAAAAAATTTCATGAGGAAAATGCTGCAATGGTTCAAAGTTTTGCTACAGCACCAACGATGTATTTAGGAACAGTAGGTAAGGAAGGCGAACATGAATTGTACGACGGAAAACTTCGTTTTATTGATGCAGAGGGAAAGATATTACAGGATCAATTGGATCCAGCCAATTACCTTGATTATATTGCTGAAAGATCCGTTGATTGGTCTTATTTAAAATATCCTTATTATAAACCATTTGGAATTGAAAAGGGTATTTATCGAGTAGGTCCACTGGCAAGACTAAATGTAGCCAGTAAAATGAAAACGCCTTTGGCGCAAAAGGAGTTTGAACACTTTAAGTCATTGAATCCTGGAAAGCCTGTTCATGGTAGCTTTTATTTTCACTATACTCGTTTGATTGAAGCCTTGGGTGATGTTGAAATTGCTGAAGAAATTTTGCGTGATTCTCAACTAACGTCAACGCATATACAGCATCATGGCAGATGGAATTATGCCGAAGGTATCGGAAGCTCTGAAGCGCCTAGAGGTACCTTGTTTCATCATTACAAAACAGACGAAACGGGAAAATTATTAAAAGTAAATCTACTTATTGCTACAGGGCAAAATAATCCAGCGATGAATCATTCGGTATTAGAAGTAGCGCAACAATATGTAAAAGGAGATCAAATTGCAGAGGGTATGTTGAATAGGGTGGAGTCAACCATTCGCTGTTATGATCCCTGCCTGTCCTGTTCCACCCATGCCATTGGAAAAATGCCGATGATTATTGAAGTAGTCAATAGGGATGGTAAATTAATTAATCAAATTCAACGTGATTGATTCATCGATGTAATCCAATTCAATAATTTGGTTACAGTTTCTTCCACCGCTTGTTTACAATTTTCAGATAGGGGATGACCAATTTCAAAGTTCTTGGCTGGTATAGCGCATGTATAGAATACTGTTTTTAGAGAATAAAGTTTTTCTGCTAATTGTGCAAATAAGGCTGGATGGATATGATGGGAAGAGGAACTGGGTTGTGTTTCTAGGGGATTTATTTTTTCAATACTGATTATATCATGATTAATCGAGGCATCTGCTAAGATGGCTATATCTATCTCTTTCAATTCCTCCAAGATACTTGCATCCAGTTGTGTAGTAGCAATTAAGCTTAAATAGGCTGTTTGGTGGTCTTCCAATAATTGACATAAGTAGGCGCCTGCTCCATCATCCCCACAAAGCGGATTTCCAATTCCTATTACAATTATTTTCTGCATTTGTAATTTTAGTACCAACAAAAGATAACCTAACAAATTTAACTGATTAATTGCAGCTGCACTTTTTTGTTCAATTGTCGAAACTATTTTTGAATTTTTATCACATCCGAATAAAATAATTATTGATTAGTTGCTTGTGTGCTTAGCTCCGATTTGTAGTATTAATACTATATACATGTAGTTGAAAATATATATTTTGTAAAAAAAAGCTTTTTGTGACTTTTCAATGGAAAATACCTGATTCAAATAGTTGCAGTGCCCCCATCTTCATTTACTTTTACACAGTATTATATCAATATTAAATCTAATTCATAATGAAAAATTCATTTTTGCGGGTAGCAATTTTGTCAGTATTTATCTTTGGACTTAATTTTAATGCACTCGCTCAATCAGAAACTTTTTCTACTGGTGCATTCATTATCAATATGGGAGCATCCAATCCCAACACTATTGCCAATGGGCTAAAACCCTACGGGATGATATATGACCTTATTAGGAATTATAAAATTCCCGTAAGGTGGGTCATCAGTCAAACTAAATTGAAAGACGGGGTCGACTTTGTGTACAATGGCATACAATATAAAGGGGGCACATTTATTATTCCCTCCGAATATCGTACTACAGAAGTAAATACAAGGATTACCTATTGGACAACAGGACAGGGTGTTGTAGGTGTTACTACCACTTTGCCTTTGACACTTGATGTTACATATGTAATTCGTTCTTATCCCAATTGGACACTTGATGTACAAAATGGTGCCATTGCGGAAGGGTATTTAATTAATGCTGGTATTACCAATACTGCATTTCCGGGTGCTTATAATTGGAAATCACCACAAACCTTGGGTAGTTGCGATGATTTTTTTGTAATGCCACATGCCGAACCTACTTGGGCAACACATAGTAATTTGTTGGCTTGGAATAGGGATTATTTTGGAACTATTTGGTCGGCTTGTCATGCAGTAAGTGCATTAGAAAATATGGTGAATCCTGCTAATACCAATGAACAAACGAATTTTTTAACAACCAAGGACCCCTCTGTTACCACTCCTTTGGTAACGGGTGTTTATGCCAATAGTAATAGTTTATTATTGTGGACAGCACATGCCAGTCCAACAGCTCCTTTTATAACCCGACTTCCTAATGATCCCATTGCTCAATTTATGGGAGCTCCAGATGCAGCTTTAATTAGAGGATCGGAAATAGTATACATTCCAAGGCAAACCGGAGGTACAGCCAGGTGGAATCCAGGCGTTAAAATCATTAATTACGACCCTTCGCAGTCAGATGTTACTGCACCCAATCCGGATTTAAGAAATGCCCCGGCTTTAATCGTTTACGGTAGAGCATTTGATGACCCTACCAGAGGCTATGTGATGTATGAAGCAGGGCACTCCATGGCTAAGGGAACTGCTGGAGATATAGCTGGTCAAAGAGCTTTTTTTAATTTTAGCTTTTTTCAAACAACACCTAAAGCACCTCAACTAAGCTCAACAGGTACGCTTGCCGGCCTAGAAGTGAGTAACGGTACTGTGCTGAATTATGCTGTTTCTGCCAGCTCACCTATGCCTGGCATTACGTTTACCTATGCTTGGTCTTCCACGGGGGCGGGTACATTTTCTAATTCAACAGCTGCCAGTACCACTTTTACTCCAGCAGCAGCGGCGGGTAATTGTATTGTTACTTGTGTTGTAACGGACAACTGTGGACGAAAAGCATTTCAATCGTTCCCTATTACCATTTTACCATCCCCTACAGCACCTGCCCTGGTGAATGATGCTGGAGCAATATCTAGTTCATGTGCTCCTGGAACGCCGATTACCATAAATGTTTTGACCAATGATGTTCCCAACACTGCTACTATTAGTTTTGTTGGTTTGAATCAAGGTGCAGCTAGTCCTGCTGCTGCAGGCGTTTGGACTTCTACACCTGAAGGATTGATAACCTTTACACCCGATCCCAATTTTAATGGGGTGGCTACTATCACTTATACGGTTTCAAATACCTATGGACTTTCTAGTACTGCTACCATTTCAGTAACAGATGGCACAGTCGATGTAAATGGTTGTACTCCTAATTCTGTATATGGGCCATCGGATATAAATTTTATTACATTGGCTGGCTATATTTCAAGCAGTTCTGTTACTGCAGCTGTTTTAGACGGAACGCAATTAGATGACAATGAGAATCTATTTAGTTCTACTAGTTCTACAGGCGACTACCTTGATTTTGGAACTGCTGTTGCCAATAATTTAATTCTAGATATTGGCGCTGGCAACCCTTTAAGGGCAAAAGACACGATTAACATTTATTGGAAAAATAAAACCAATGCTGTAGCTACTATATCCATTCAAATTGGTACTTCAAGTGCTGGCCCTTGGACGAACGCTCAGAGCTTTACCTCTACCTCAACCAGTGCCACTGTAATTTCAGAATATGCATTGCCAACAGGCACTGCTGGAATTACGCATGTTAAAATAGCTGCAGGTAATGTTAGTAATTCAACAGCCTCTGGTGCAATTGTTTATTTGGATGCGTTGGAGTATGAATACTTAAGTTGTATTCCCAAAAACCCTGCTACCATGAATGATGCAGCTACTGTTTTGGAGGATCAGCCAACGATTATTAATCTATTAGGTAACGACAATGACCCCCAAGGTTTGTCGTTGACATTAAAAAAAATAACAACACTACCTAGCAATGGTAAAGTGAGTGTAAATACCAACGGTACCGTCACCTATATTTCTACTACCGATTATTCGGGTACCGATAATTTCAGCTATGTAGCTACCAACTCAGAAGGATATGCTGATACTGCTACAGTTGCAGTAACAATTGTTGATGATAATTGTACAGCGGGAAATTATAAAGGCAGTGGAAGCGGTGCAATCACAAAAATATTTCAATACGGATTAACTGGCACTAATGCAGCTACTGCAAATAATACCATCGGAAATTTTGCGGATGGGTATATCAGGTCAAGCAAAACCACCAATAGCTATGGTAGCTCTAATCCAGTTCAATCTGGTGGTATTTCCACCAGTATTCGCAGAGCCTTGTATCAATTTAATTTAACTGAAATACCTAGCACAGCGGTCATTCAATCTGCCATATTTACTGGTTATACAACAGCTATTACAACCAGTTATTCTGCCAACCTAAGTTTGTATCGATTAACCAAGACATGGGTGGAAAGTACCGCCACCTGGGCTAGTGCAGGCGGTTCTAACTGGACTACCGCTGGAGGTGATTTTAATGCGACTGCAGAAGCTACGACCTTGGTAAATGCTGCTACTACTAATTTTAATTGGACAATAACAAGTCTTGTTAGTGGTTGGATAGCTGGCACTAATCCTAATTATGGATTTATTCAACGTTCAAATGAGCCAACAGGTTCTACTAGTATTTATGCGAGCTTTGGTTCAAAAGAAAATACCACTGTCAACCAAAGACCCAAGCTGACTGTTACTTATGTAGTTCCAGTTGCCTGTGCAGTTATTCCTAATCGTGCACCACTGGCTAATCCAGTGTATGCAAATACTGTAAGTGGTCAATCCGTCAATATTGATCCATTGTCTTCTTGCGGCGATGTAGATGCCGCCAATACTGTTTCGCTGCTTTCAGTTTTTGGTGCAACAGGTTCAGCTACTGCTACTGTTTCCGGTTCTAATATTGTTTATACACCTGCCACTAGTGGTGTGGTACCCAGAGTGGATCGAATTTCATACATTATTGCTGACAATGGAACGGGAACTTTAAAAGATACAGCCTATGCTTATATAACAGTAGACAATGCAACTCCCAATGTAAATAAGGATTTGGCTACTACTAATTCAGGTACCATGGTAAGTATTGCTGTAAAAACCAATGATACAGATCCGGAAGGAATTGCTTTAACTGCTCCGACTATTATAACAGCACCTAAAAATGGATCAGCCTTGGTTTCAGGAAATAATATCCAATACACACCTGGTATAGGCTTTACAGGAATTGATACCTTGGTTTATCAGAGTTGTGAATCTGCATCTGGTTCTTGTGCTTCAACACCATTGTGTGATACAGCACTGGTAATCATTACCGTTAGTAATCAAACGCCCACAGTGGCCAATGATGCAATGTCTAGTTTGCCCTGTCAGGAAATGAGGATAGATCTTACAAGTAATGATGCAGATGCTGAAAATGGCATCCTAACTGTTACGAATATTAGTGCATTGAGCAACCCTGCAGCAGGAACTTTAATCAATAATAATGATGGCACTGTTAATTTTACGCCTGCCATGGGATATATAGGTACAGTTACATTTACCTATACGGTAACAGATGATGGCAATCCTGCTAAAACTTCTTCTGCAGCTACTGTTACCATTACTATTGCAGCAGCATCCAATACGGCTCCTCTAGCGGTTAATGATGTTGCGGATCCTTCGGGATTAGACGAAACTATTTATTACCCAGTATTAGATAATGATTCTGATCCAGATGGCAACTCACTTAATACTCCAGTGATTACCATTAGTCCATTACATGGTATTGCTACAGTATTGCCAAACGGACTTATTAAATATGTGCCAAATACAGGTTACTATGGCACCGATGTACTCACTTATCAGATTTGTGATATCGTATTAAATCCTGCAACATGTGTTGGATCGCCTACTTTGTGTGCAACTGCTACACTGGATTTAACTGTAAGTACACCCGGTATTCAAATTGCGGGTAGCTTATGGCAGGACATTAATGGTGATGTTGCCAGTAATAATGGGGAAGCTGATACGAATACAGGTAATACCCTCTATATAAACTTAGTTGATGCAGCTGGTAATATAGTGGCAGTTTGTACTGTTGCAGCCAATGGAGCCTATAGTTTTTCTCAAGTCAACCCTGGACTAACTTATTCATTGGTGTTGTCCACCTCACAAGGAACTGTAGGACAACCAGCGCCTTCAGCTAGCTTGCCATCTGGCTGGGTGAATACTGGTTCAAATCTAATGGGTACAGCCTATACCAGTACACCAGGTGTAATTGGTCCAATTACATTTGGATACAGTAATACACTTAATTTTAATTATGGTATTGAACAACTACCGTCTACGGATAGCCGTACAACAAATATTGCTCAACCTTCAGTTGGTTTATATGTAACACTCAATGGAGGTTCTAATCCTCCTGTATTGAGTGGTACTGATCCAGAAGATTGTAGTGGCGGTTGCTTGCTAACTGGTAAGTCAGTTAAAATTGATGCAGTTCCTGCCAATGCTGAGTTATATTATAATGGCGTATTGGTGGTAAACAATCAAGTCATCAGTAATTTCAATCCTGCTCTATTGCAAATAAAAATAACCCAAGCTACAGTGGGATCAGTTTCTACATCTTTCCAATTTTCATATGTAGATTTAGCTGGAATGAAAGACCCAACACCAGCTACCTATGCGATTACCTGGTTTGCTCCATTGCCTGTTAGAGGATTGAGCTTATCAGCCACTTATACGGGTAACTATGCGGCCTTGGATTGGAAAACCGTAGCAGAAATTAATAGTAAACATTTTATATTAGAGAGAAGTTTCGATAATCAGGTTTTTGTACCTGTAGGAACTATCCCTGCTGCGGGCACAAGCAATGCCCTTAAAAACTATCATTTCAATGATAACCTTGCAGCATTTATGCAATATGCCATCATCTATTATAGGGTGAAAATGGTTGAATGGAATGGAGATGTTTATTATAGCAATGTAGCCATTGTACGATTATCTAAAATGGCAGGTATTCAGGTATGGCCTAACCCATTCAATACACAAATTCAAGTAGAATGGTTTAGTGACATAAGTGGGAATAGTATATTGCAATTAAGCGATGCAGTGGGCAAACAAATCTTATCTGAAGCGCATCACTTAAATAAAGGCAATAATCAATTGCAAATTAAAAATCTCGATAATTTGATTCCTGGTGTTTATTTCTTGCGAGTGACAAATGCTGATCAATCGCAGAAAATAATAAAGCTTGAGAAATTCTAATCACATTCATCCCGGCACTTCAAGTGCCGGTTTTTTTTTGCATTTACCTTAAATCAAATTCTATATTAGTTAGATTTTTTACTTTCTACAAAGGGCTATGTTGCTAATAATAGTCCTAACTTTATTGTATAAATAACTCCACATGACCAACAATGATATTCTTAAAAAATTACGCGTTGCACTTTCTTTACAAAACGACGATATGATCAAAATACTTTCCTTGGTTGATTTTGAAATTTCAAAAGGGGCATTAGGCGATTTATTCAGGCGCGAAGATCATCCAGGCTATGTAGAAGCGGGGGATCAAATACTGAGAAATTTTTTAAATGGATTAATCATTTATAAAAGAGGGCACTTGCCCGACAATAGGCCTAACCCTGAATCCAAGTGATTTTTTTTGCATGCCTTATTTTAACCTAGCATTTTCTTGGATGGTTATTCAAAAACCAGGTAAAGTCCAATTACAATTAGCGTTACTGATACCATTGTTAATCCGTATAAAAAGGTATTGTACAGGGAAGGAAAAATATTGGTAACAGTTAGCATGCAGCTGATAAAGCCAAGTACCGCACCAATACACATGCATACAAATCCAATGAACTGCCTTTTAGCACTTTTTATTTTTTTGAATTCTCGGATATGTTCGGCAATAGCGAGTGCATCAAAACCTTTTTCTTGGAGTTCTGCTTCTATGGCTTCTAGCGAAAGTTTTGCCGCTAGCCACTCCTGTATAGTGGCTGTATTAATGGGAATAGAATTTGACATAGCAACCGTTTTAAAGCTAATAAAAGTTCTTCCAGCACCGTTTCGGCAGTTAAAATATAAAAAATAGTTTAATTGCCAAGCAGAATGGCTATTTTTTTCTCAGGATTCTATAGGGGGCTTGATTATTAATTAATTTGGAATATGCACAGTATTAATTAGGTTAAGCTGTAGCAAAGAAAAGCCCGGTTTAATTTCCGGGCTTAATTAATATTTTGATACCCTTTATAGGCCTGCTTGCTTTACCCATTTATTCAACCATTGATTTTGTTCCCATAGCAGGTGTAAGATATTTTCTTTCGCTGCATATCCATGCGATTCAAACGGTAATTGTACAAATCTTACTGTGCCACCATGTCCCTTAATGGCATTGTATAATCTTTCACTTTGTATCGGAAAAGTGCCTGGGTTATTATCAGCCTCACCATGTATTAATAACAAGGGAGTTTTTATTTTATCAGCATAACTGAATGGACTCATGGAAAAATATAATTCAGGTGCCTGCCAATAGGTACGTTCTTCATTTTGAAATCCAAAAGGAGTTAGTGTCCTGTTATAGGCACCACTTCTGGCAATGCCGGCTTTGAATAATTTCGTGTGTGCTAATAAGTTAGCTGTCATAAAAGCGCCATAGCTATGCCCGCCAACAGCTACTCGGGTACTATCACCAATTCCCATGGAGGCAATTTTTTGTATTGCCGCTTCTGCACTCCATGTTAGTTGATCAATAAAATTATCATTTGGTTGTTGATCGCCTTCGCCTACAATAGGGAATTCTGTATTATCCATAATTGCATATCCCTGTGTAGCCCAAAATATCATTGAGCCATAGCCAACCCGAATGAAATTGTATTTACTACCCCTTAATTGTGCAGCATCGGCAGCACTTTTAAATTCTCTGGGATAGGCCCAAAGGATGACTGGTAAAGGACCCTCTTTTTTGGCGTCATATCCTTTGGGTAAATACAAGTCTGCAGCTAGGTCAATTCCATCCTTTCTTTTATAGGTGATTTTTTCTTTGCTGATGCCCCTTAATCCAGGCTGTGGATCTGGAAAAGCAGTAATGGCATTGATGGTATTATTGCGAATGTCCCGAATAAAATAATTGGGCACTTCTTCCTGACTTTGTTTATTAGTTACTATAATCATTTTGTCGTAATCCAATACATCTGTGACAGATTCGAAATAGGGTTCTTCGCAGCGCCATAAAAGTTTGCGCTCTTTGCTATTGATATCAAAGCTGGATAAAAAAGGCAAATCTCCCTTCGGGGAAGAACCTGTGCCACGCATAAAAATGGTATTGCCACCAACAAGTTTTACTATATCTCTGCCATATTTATTTTTTTCTGTAAGAGGAGTGCCTGGGTCATTATAGGCGTCATCGGTACTTCGGTCAATTAGTGTTACCAGGCTGTCATTTATATTAAATTTACTCAATACTTGTTTGTGTTTTACACGAGAACCTTCTGTTACAAAAAATAAATTATTGGTTATGTCTCTTATATTACTCATGCGCATTCCCGTTTTTACAAGTAATAATGGTTTTTCATTGAATGGGGCAGCCCAAGTATATGCAGCATCGTGGTAAACTTGCTTTTTCTTGATCAATCCACTATCCAACGGGTCTATCCAGTTGAGCGTAGCCGGAAAATTGCTTAGCCATTTGTGTGCCCTAGGCGCATTTAATACATTGTCATATCCCGATGGGGCCAATTCGCTGCTAGGAAGTTTGGCAATGGTTTTAATGATATTTCCATTTATATCCATAACACAAATGGTGGAATTGAATCCAGTGGCAGTAACGAGGTATGAAAATGGCTTATCGATTTTTTCAGCTAATAAGTACTTTTTATCAGGCGATATATTAACGAATGCATACATCGCTGCTTGGCCAATTGCTATTTCAATTCCATTGCTATTTTTCATGAGTTGCGAAGTAGCATAAAATTCAAATTGACTTTCATCAAATGGTGTTTTAATTAGGTCCTGGAAAGTGGCACTGGGAGCTATTTTCCCGAGGTTTTGCTGCACCACAGGTCCCCTAGGGGCCAATGGCTTTTTAGGAGCTTTACTCAGTGGTTGGTGCACTGCTGTGTACAAGATGCTTTTATTGTCTAGCCATTCGAATGCAGCACCTAATACCTGGTTAACGGCAGCCTTATTTATTTTTTTAGCTATATGTGTTTTGATATCTATCGTGTATATATCAACAACGGAATTGCTACTATTGGTAAAAGCTACTTTGTCTTCCTCAGGACTCCACAGTAAACTACCTCCTTTTAGATTTGCAGGTAAACCTATAACAGGGTATTCCTTACCGCTAGTGATGTCTTTGATAATAATGTTTATAAAGTAAGAGGATCTACTGGGAGAAAAATTGGCTGGATTAATTCTCAGTCCTGCAATGCGTAATTCTGGTTGTGCAAGATCCTCAACAGAGGGCATCGCACTTCTTTCCATAATCAACATGAAATGCCCTTTGCTATCGATACTTACATTTGGTGTGGGCTTAGCCATTACCAAATCATAGATGGCTTTAGGAGGAGTCTGATAATCTATTGCATCCTGTGCCATCAAGTGTAGCGCAGGGAATAACAGTGCTAATAATATGATTTTTTTCATGTAACTCGATTTATAGTATGATTGAATCTGTCGCTTTGATGAAATAAATGAAAGAGTCTATTTTGTTTAGTTGCTAAAAAAGTGCAGCTTTTATTAATTAGAAATACCTACCCTTTGCTTGATGTATTGATTCTTCTGTAGTTCATTTAACATAAACATCGCGAGGTCGCCAGCATTGATACTGTAGTTATTGATTTCAGGGGGGTAATTTGCATTCGTTGTGTAAGAACCTGTAGGACCTTGGTTTTGAATATTAGGTGGACAAACAAAGGTCCAGTCAAGATCACTGGCCTGTAAATATTCCCAGGCAACTTGATGTTCCTTTCCTACAGGTACATATTCCTGAGGATACGATTCTTGGTCAATCAACAAACTATTGTCAGTTGCATTTAATACCCCCAATCCACCAATTCCTATAATTCTATTCACTTTTGCTTTGTTCATCTGGGCAATAATATTCTTCATGCCCAATGTCCTGGTTTTATCCTGACCATCAAAGCCACCACCCAATGCAGATAATACAGCATCCACTCCTTGCAAGGCATGCAATACATCTCCCTCGTCAAATAAAGCACCTTTAATTAGTTCTAAATTTTTCTGATCCATATCGAAGCTGCTAAATACATTTCTTCCGAATGCTTTCACCTGGTGGCCCATCATTAAAGCCTGCTGTACTAATATTTTACCTACCATGCCAGTGGCTCCAAATACAAGAATTTTCATTTTTCTTTTTTTATTGAAGTTAATTCAATTACTGGTTATTATTTAGCTGAATTTGTAATTTTAGGCTTACCAATACAATTGGCAAACTAGCTGGCATGCAACAATCTTGTTCTCTTTCCATCTATTTGCAGCCTAATCTGTAAAATATTTTTTTATTAATTAATTCTTCCCCATATTTGCAACACATGATTGAATTGTATAACAATAACAATGGCTGGTGGTGGAGCATTCTCAACTGATAGTGCCCATTGCGTATGCTATATATAAATAGTTTGCCCGGCACGAGTTGCCGGGTTTTTTTTACCCTTCCATTAATAGAAAATAGGGGATAGATATGAAAAAAATAATTATTACAACGGTCTTTAAAAAAATATTGGCAGATATCCACACGCCAGTTGGTATTTATCTGCGCATACGTGACCAATTCAGAGACACCATTTTATTGGAAAGCACCGACCATCATGCAGGTGAGAATTGTTTTTCTTTTATTGGCATCAATGCCATTGCAGGAATTGAAATCAGCAATCCTTCTAGTATTGAATTTAAAATGCCTGGACAGGAGGCAGAGAAAATTCCTATTCTTAACCCGACTGATGTGCCTGATCATCTTTGGCAATTTATGCAGCGATTTGAATTACAATCAGCCATGCCTCGCCCCATTCAAGTTGCACAAGGTTTGTTTGGATACACAGCATATGATGCAGTACAGTTTTTTGACAATATTCAATTACCCATTAGAAAAACAAGTGCAGCGGATGCCATTCCCTTGATGCGCTATCGCTTGTATCAATATGTAATAGCATTTAATCATTATAATAATGAGCTCTTTATTTGTGAAAATATTATAGAGGGCATAGAAAGAAATGGTGAATTAATAGAAAGTTTAATTAAAAGCAAAGATGTACCTGATTATCCATTTCAAAAACAAGGAGTGGAGCGTTCTAATTTAACCGATCAGGAATACATGGATATAGTGGCCAAGGGAATTCAAAGTTGTCATCGGGGCGATGTTTTTCAGATAGTACTTAGCAGGCGATATGAACAAAAATTTATTGGCGATGAGTTCAATGTATACCGAGCATTGAGAAGTGTTAACCCTAGTCCTTATTTATTTTATTTCGATTATGGCGATTATAAGCTAATGGGCTCTTCTCCTGAAAGTCAATTGCTTTTGCAGAATGGATATGCCATCGTACATCCCATTGCAGGCACTATAAAAAGAACAGGCGATGATGAAATAGACAAAGCCTTGTCTTTAGAGCTGAAGCAGGATGAAAAAGAAAATGCAGAACATGTAATGTTGGTAGATCTTGCCCGCAATGATCTCAGTCGCGTTTGTGCAGAAGTAGAAGTTACTCAATTCAAAAAAATAAATTTTTATAGTCATGTCATTCACTTAGTGAGTGAGGTAAGGGGCAAGCCTTCTTCTGCTATTCATTCTTTTAAATTGCTGGCTGCTACTTTTCCTGCTGGTACACTAAGCGGGGCTCCTAAAATAAAGGCAATGCAATTGATTAACGAATTGGAACCTACCCCCCGTTCTTATTACGGAGGAGCCATTGGTTGGATGGGCTTTGATGGCAGCATTCATCATGCGATTATGATCAGAACATTTTTAAGTAAAAACAATACTTTGATTTGCCAGGCGGGTGCGGGTGTAGTGGCTGCGAGTAAACCTGAACGGGAGTTACAAGAAGTAAATAACAAATTAGGCGCATTGAAAAAAGCATTGGATTGGGCTTCTCAATCCAGCGGCATTTAAGTTGGCAGAAAAATTAAATTAATACAATGAAAATACTGGTTTTTGATAACTACGATTCTTTTACTTATAACCTTGTTCATTTGATAGAAATGCTTACCCAGGTGAAAGTGGATGTATACAGAAATGATCAGATTGCCTTAGAAAAAATAAAGGTTTATGATAAAATAGTATTGTCACCTGGTCCTGGTATTCCTACAGAAGCCGGACTACTCATTCCTTTAATCAAAGAATATGCTAGCAGTAAATCTATTTTGGGCGTTTGCCTCGGACATCAAGCGATAGGGGAAGCTTTTGGAGCCCAATTGATAAATCTCGACAAAGTGTATCATGGCATTGCAACGCCTATTCAAATATTGAAAAAAACTTCCTCCGTCAATAAAAGCGTATTTGATCAATTGCCAGATGAAATAATAGTGGGTCGTTACCATAGCTGGATTGTAAGTGACGAAAATTTTCCAGTTGACTTGGAGGTTACTGCCCGTGATGAGAACGGATTTATCATGGCAATGCAACACAAAAATTATGATATACAAGGGGTGCAGTTTCATCCGGAAAGTGTATTAACACCAGAGGGAGAAAAATTAATGCGCAATTGGTTAAATCAATAAACAGGATGAGTGCTATGATTTCCAAATCAAGCATTCCAAATAGAAAAGCATGAAAAAAATATTAAACTATTTATTTGAACATAAAACTCTTTCAGCGGCACAGGCAAAAGAGGTTTTGGTAAATATTTCGAAAGGAATATATAATGATGTGGAGATTACTGCTTTCATAACGGTTTACCTTATGCGAAGTATTACCATCCCAGAATTAGAAGGATTTAGAGCAGCCTTACTTGAGTTATGTGTACCGGTTGACTTTGGAGATATTGAAACAATTGATATTGTAGGCACAGGAGGAGATGGAAAAAATACATTTAATATATCTACTTTAAGTTGTTTTATTGTAGCAGGAGCTGGGCAAAAAGTGGCCAAGCATGGTAACTATGGTGCCACCTCAATCAGTGGTTCTTCTAACTTGATGGAAAACTTGGGTTATCAATTTAAAACTGATAACGCTCAACTTCTTAAAGAATTGGAAATAGCAGGAATCTGTTTTCTGCATGCTCCATTGTTTCACCCAGCTTTGAAGGCAGTTGGGGGAATAAGAAAAAACCTTGGCATCCGCACATTTTTTAATATGCTGGGCCCCATGGTTAATCCTGCTAAGCCAAGGTATCAATTGGTAGGTGTGTATAATTTGGAAATGGCAAGAATCTACAATTATTTATTGCAGCCAGCTGGAAATAAATTTACCATCATTCATTCCTTAGATGGTTATGATGAAATTTCTCTAACAGGGGATACAAAAATTATTACCAATGAAGGTGAAAAAATAATGTCGGCCATCGAATTGGGTAAGCGCATGGTGAGTCCAGCTGATATTTTTGGTGGCCATACTCCCGAAGAAGCTTCAAAAATATTTACCCGTATTCTTTCCGGATCGGGTACATGGGCACAAAATGCGGTGGTATTAGCCAATGCAGCATTGGCATTGTTTAGCACTGGAAAATATATCTCATACGACCAGTCTTATCAAGCTGCAGTAGAAAGTTTAGAGTCCGGAAGGGCAAAGGGATGCTTAGATAAATTAATTTCATTGCAAGTATGAATATATTAGATACCATCATTGCCCATAAGCATAAAGAACTTGCAGCACGTAAAGCCTTGCTATCGTTTGCTGCGCTCGAAAAACAGGCAGTTGAAATAAAATCGAACTATTCATTAAAAGAGTTCTTATTAAATACTGAGAAATCTGGTATCATCGCAGAATTCAAAAGGAAGTCGCCTTCTCTTGGAATCATTAACGACCAGGTGAATATCAAGGAGGTAACGGCTGCCTATACAGCCCATGGTGCCAGTGCCTTATCTGTTTTAACCGACGCTCAATTTTTCGGGGGCAGTGATGCCGATTTGGAAAATGCAAGAACCAATGCTATCCCTATTCTTAGAAAAGATTTTATCATTGATGAATACCAAATTGCGGAAGCAAAAAAAATAGGAGCCAATGTGGTACTTCTTATTGCGGCCTGTCTTAGTCCAGCTCGAGTAAGCTCTTTGGCTGAATATGCATGTTCACTCGGGTTAGAAGTTTTGCTTGAACTTCATAATGAAGAAGAATTAATGCATATTTGTGATGCAACTACGATTGTTGGAATTAATAATCGCGATTTAAAAACATTTAAAGTAGATATCGAAAGAAGTTTATTAATGGCTACGAAGATTCCAGTGGAGAAAATTAAAGTGGCAGAAAGTGGTATTAATAGCATAGAAAATATACGTCTCTTCAAGGAACATGGATTCAAGGGTTTTCTGATGGGAGAGCATTTCATGAAAACAACCAATCCAGGAGCAGCATTTAAAAATTTTGTAAATAGTCTCAATAATCAATCATGAAAGCCGTTAAAAGGAACGGCTAAAAAACAAAAAATATGAATATTAAAGTTTGTGGTATTACGCAACTAAAACAGTTGCAACAATTAGAAGGTTTAAATATTGATTTTGCAGGATTCATTTTTGTAAAAGATTCACCTCGTTATATGGGGGAATTGTTGAAAGGTTCAGATCTCAAGAAAGGAGACTTTGATATAAAAAAAGTAGGCGTTTTTGTCAATCCCGAAATGATTGATGTTTTGGATGCCATTGATGAATACGGGTTAGATGTGGTGCAATTACATGGAGAAGAATCAGCAGAAATGTGCGAAGACCTTAGTTCAGAAGTAGAAGTTATCAAAGCTTTTTCGATTGATGCAAGCACAACGGATATAGATGCACTGGTGGCCGATTATGATGCAGTTTGTGATTACTATTTATTTGACACAGCTGATCCGGCAGCAAAAGGAGGCACAGGCAAACAATTTGATTGGAAGCTATTAACCAAAGCTAAAATTGAAAAGCCATTTTTCTTAAGCGGTGGCATTAGTTTGGAGGATATGGATAAGATTAAAAAATTCAAACACCCCGATTTTTTTGGTATCGATATCAATAGCCGTTTCGAAAAAGAACCAGGGGTAAAAGATATGGCACTGATTCTACAATGTAAGCAAGCATTGAAATAAGCGGTACTATACAAATTAATATATAGACATGGATTTTACAATTAGTGAACAAGGATATTATGGCGAATATGGAGGTGCATTTGTGCCTGAAATGTTGTACCCCAATGTGAAGGAATTACAAGAACAATACCTTTCATTAATATATGAAGCGGGCTTTCAAGAAGAATTTAACCTGCTTTTAAAAGATTATGTAGGTCGGCCTACGCCATTATTTTTGGCAGAAAGGCTCAGTGAAAAGTATGGAGCTTCCATCTATCTTAAAAGGGAAGATTTATGCCATACTGGCGCGCATAAAATAAACAATACGATTGGGCAAATATTGCTTGCACAAAAATTAGGCAAAACAAGAATTATTGCAGAAACAGGTGCAGGACAGCATGGCGTTGCTACTGCTACCGTATGTGCTTTGAAAGGCTTAGAATGTGTAGTATACATGGGACAGAAAGACATTGAAAGGCAGGCCCCCAATGTAGCAAGAATGAAAATGTTGGGAGCAACGGTGATTCCAGCAACCAGTGGCAGCATGACTTTAAAAGATGCCACCAATGAAGCCATTCGTGATTGGATCAATCATCCACAAAACACTCATTATATTATTGGCAGTGTAGTTGGCCCACATCCCTATCCTGATATGGTGGCCAGGTTTCAATCTGTTATCAGTGCAGAAATTAAAAATCAATTGCTAGAAAAAACCGGGAAAGAATTTCCTGAATATGTTTTTGCCTGTGTGGGTGGGGGCAGCAATGCAGCTGGCGCCTATTATCATTTTTTAGAAAATGAGCAGGTGAAATTAATTGCTGTGGAAGCAGCAGGTTGTGGCATTGGTAGTGGAAGGAGTGCTGCCACCACTCAATTAGGCACTACTGGTATTTTACATGGAAGCAAAAGTTTATTGATGCAAACTGCCGATGGGCAGGTAGTTGAGCCACATAGTATTTCTGCTGGCCTCGATTATCCAGGTATTGGTCCCTTGCATGCACATCTTTTTGCAACAGGAAGAGGAAAATATATAAGCGCTACTGATGAGGAAGCCCTAGCGGCCGCTTTTGAATTGAGTAAACTCGAGGGCATTATTCCCGCTTTGGAATCGGCACATGCCTTGCATGCATTGAATCTATTTCAATTTCAATCAAGCGATTCAATTGTTCTTTGTTTGAGTGGGAGAGGAGATAAAGACCTATCTACTTACATGAAATATATTTAATATGAAAATAGGCTTACTGATTGCTGTCATACTGCTTTGTACTTCCTGTAGCGATCAATTCATCAATCATAAGATGCAAATTGAGATCGCTGGGGAATGCGTTAGTGATCCATCTACCATCAAGATGATTTCAAATATCAATGGAGAACGGTATGAATTTTACGAATGCTTAAGTGATTCTTTTGATGGAAAA
Source organism: uncultured Bacteroidota bacterium (assembly GCA_903858475.1). Lineage (GTDB taxonomy): Bacteria > Bacteroidota > Bacteroidia > Chitinophagales > Chitinophagaceae > Ferruginibacter. The sequence goes on along the minus strand of CAIOIZ010000031.1, from coordinate 12,764 downwards.
AATTATAGCATTGACCGACGCGGTGATAGTTTGGTGCTTGTTTATCCAACAATGGAAGGGCATAAAAGCCGGTTTAAAATTATTTTAGATATTGATGCTAAACCGGCCTATCATTTTATGGTGCTTGGCAATCAAACATTGGTGATTGCGCCGGCAGAAAAATAAAAATATGAGCAGGTTAAAAAAACTTTTCGAAAATAAAAATGCCGCAGTGTTGAACGTTTATTGTACAGCAGGATATCCTACCTTAAATGCAACTACTGAAGTAATCGCTGCGCTAGAGGAACATGGGGCCGATATGATTGAAATAGGCATTCCATATAGTGATCCATTAGCTGATGGAGAAGTGATTCAAAAAAGCAGTAGCATCGCACTTGCTAATGGGATGAACATTGTTTGTTTATTCGATCAGTTAAAAAACATAAGACAAACTTGCCATTTGCCATTGGTATTGATGGGGTATATGAATCCCGTTCTGCAATACGGCTTTGAAAAATTTTGCGCAGCTGCTGCTGCCATTGGTATTGATGGGCTGATTCTACCCGATCTGCCCATGTTTGAATTTGAAACTGTATATGGTCCCATTCTAAAAAAATATGAACTTGATTTTATATTTCTGGTAACTCCTGAAACTGCAGAAACCAGGGTGAGGCAATTGGATGAACTTAGTAGCGGGTTTTTATATGCCGTTTCTGCTTCTGCTACTACTGGTTCTACAAATAATCAGCCCGATTTGCAACCCTATTTACAAAGATTGGCCAACTATCAATTGATGAACCCGATACTGGTTGGATTTGGTATAAAAGATAAAGCAAGTTTTAAAGCCGCTTGCCAATATAGCAATGGGGCCATTATTGGCAGTGCCTATATCAAAGCCTTGGAAAATACAAGCAATATCAATGAAAGTACTAAAGAATTCATAAAGCAGGTGTTGACCTGATTGGATTAATGAAAAGGGCTTAAATTGCAGTTACAAATAAAAATTATGAAGCGTATTTCTTTTGTCTTTTTGTTGATGCCTATTTTTGCGATGGCTCAAAAATCTAAAACTTCCAATCCTACAAAAAAGGATAAAATAGCTGCTCAAGCTAAAAAAACACCACCCACGAAATCAACTAATGACGTTGCTGTAGAAAAAACAGTTAATGGGTTTACTATTAATGGGCTTTTCACAGGGTTCGCGGACGGTACAACTGTTAACTTGCTAAACCCTCAAACAGGTGCCACAGAATTGCAAACTACCATAAAAAACAATCAATTTATTTTGAAGGGAGTAATGCCCTATACCGATTTGCGTGTTTTAGTTTTTAATAATCAGCCGCCCTATTTAAATTTATTTTTAGACAATCATTCCATCACTGTTTCGGGTGATAAACAAAACATAGAAGCTGCCATTATTATTGGTTCTCCTTCGCACAATGACTTTTTAACCTTTAATAGACTTACTGCTTCCTATCAGGATATATTTTCAGAGTCAGCAGACTACGATTCACTTCGATTTGATAATGTTGGAACAATCTGTTATAACTATGCAACCCATCATTCTACCTCCCTCATGGGTACGGTAGCCTTATTGCGCTATTTTCAAGTTTCAGAAGATGTAAATAAATCAGAACAAGTGTACAATGCAATGTCCCCCGAATTAAAATCACATCCATTATCAACCTATATCACTAGTCAGCTTTCGGAAGCTAAAAATGTTCCAGTAGGTCAGCCAATGCAAGATTTTACACAGGCTGATACCGCAGGTAAACCTGTATCACTTTCCTCTTTCAAGGGAAAATTTATATTGATTGATTTCTGGGCGAGTTGGTGTGGTCCCTGTCGCCGCGAAAATCCAAATGTAGTCAAGGCCTTTAATACATACAGAGATAAAAACTTTACCATCTTGGGCGTGTCTTTAGATAAAGCCAAGCATTCTTGGATTGATGCTATCCAAATGGATGGGCTCAATTGGACACAGGTAAGCGATCTTGGATTTTGGAACAATGCCGTTGCAGTACAGTTTGGTATTCGCAGCATTCCACAGAATTATCTGATTGATCCAGAAGGCAAAATTGTAGGCGTTAATTTACGTGGCGCTGCATTGCAGAAAAAATTAGCAAGATTATTGCGTTAAGACAATATTCTTTTTCAACTACCAGTTTTTATATTTTACAAATGCTTCCATTGCTGCATATTGGGTAAGTCCCAATTGTGCATACAGCTTTGCAGTATTGGCATTGCGTTCTTCTGCTCTTTGCCAGAACTCACGGTCATCGCTACCCTGAAATGGCACACTGTCCTTTTGAGATTGATGGATAAAAATGCCGTATCTTTTTTTGATAACCTGATCGGGGCTCATGGGTACAGCCATTTCTATTTCATTGATATCCCATTCCTGCCAGGCACCTTTGTACATCCATAACCAGCAGTCTGTCACCCAGGGAATATTTTGTGCTTTCAATCTTTTTAACGCTTCTACTACTACATCAAAACAAACTTTATGGGTGCCATGTGGGTCGGCAAAATCACCTGCACAGTATACTTGCTGCGGTTGAATTGTTTGCAAAAGTTCCATCGTTTGCAATACATCGGCTTCCCCCATCGGATTTTTCTCTATCGTGCCCGTTTCATAAAAGGGTAGGTTCTGAAAATGAATTTGTTTTTCATCTAGCCCCACATATTTACAAGTGGCTTTGGCTTCGCAACGACGTATTAAACCCTTGATGGCCCTTATGGCATCGCTGTCTTTCTCTGTCGATTTTTTTCCTTTTAGAAAAGCTGTAGCTTCTTCTAAAATGCCCATACTCTTGGTCTCATCAATATCAAACATATTTTCGAACCCAACTGCAAAATCAATAAAGCGGGTAACAAATTCATCCGTTACTGCAATATTGCCACTGGTTTGATAGGCTACATGTACTTCGTGTCCCTGGTCATGCAAGCGCATGAAAGTGCCACCCATACTTATGATATCATCATCGGGGTGAGGGGAGAATAAAATAATATTTTTAGGAAAAGGCTCGTGGCGTTCGGGATGCGAATGTCTTTGCTCTGTTGGTTTGCCTCCTGGCCATCCAGTGATGCTGTCTCTTAATAAATAAAATACTTGCAAATTACATTCATAGGCATCTCCCTTTTCTGTCAGCAAATCATTTAGCCCATTTTCGTTGTAATCGTTATTGGTGAGACTAAGCACTGGTTTATGTAATTTCAGAGCAAGGTTTACAACGGCCTTCTTCATCATATCATTATCCCAATCGCATTCGCCAGTTAGCCAAGGGTATTTGTTTCTGGTAAGTTCACTGGCTGCCTGCTCATCAATCACCATTTCACAATCATCATGATTTTGTAGTAGGGATGCTGGGATATCTTCTGTATCATCTTCTTCCACAGCTTTCTGAATCATCGGTGCCTTGGTTTGCCCCCAGGCCATCAAAATAATTTTCTTACTCTTCATGATGGTGCTGATGCCCATGGTAATAGCCATGCGTGGTACCTGACTCATATTACCAAACTCATAGGCATTGGCAAGGCGGGTACTATTGTCTAAAGTGACCAACCTGGTTTTACTGTAAATGCCACTGCCTGGTTCATTGAATCCTATATGTCCATTGACGCCAATACCCAGAATTTGTAAATCAATTCCACCAGCAGCTTCAATCTTCTTTTCATAATCAAGGCAATGTTCTTTCACCTTATCCTTGGTAATCATTCCATCTGGCAGGAAATAATTGGCTGGGTCAATATCCGTGTGTTCAAATAAATTTTTCCGCATGAAATAATGATAGCTCTGCAGTGCATCTGCTTCCATGGGATAATATTGATCCAGATTAAAAGTGATTACATTTTTAAAACTAAGCCCTTCTTCTTTGTGCATTCTAACCAATTCGGCATAGAGGGTTTTTGGGGTGCTACCAGTAGCCAAACCAATAACTACTTTTTTTCCGCTACTTGCCTTTTCCCTAATTAGATCGGCAATTACTTGCGCAACATATATAGAGCCACCACGAGAGTCGGAAAATATTTTTACTGGAATTCTTTCCAAAGAGTCGGTAAGGTCAATTTTATAAGACATAGCAGCAGGTTATTTATGTAAAGTTAAAAAAAACCTCACAGCTTTTATGCTGTGAGGTGAATGATTGAATTATATATTAATTCGGTTATTGTACAATTAATACCTGCCCTTTCATTTCAACAATTTTACCATCTCTGCTAAGGCCTTTAATCATCCATACATAGGCATCAACAGGTTGTTTCTTTCCCATAAAAGTGCCATCCCAGCCCTTCAGCCATTGGGTGGTTTCAAAAATCAATTGTCCATAGCGGTTATATACCCTGAAATACTCAGTACTCTTTATACCAACAGGAGTGGGACGGAAAATATCATTTAGCCCATCTCCATTAGGAGAGAATGCATTGGGTAAATAATAGGTGGGTCCGTTATATACCCTAATAAATACCCCATCATTGCCTATACAACCAGCAATATCTGTTACTTGTACGTTGAAATAAGTATCATTGGTAAGGGTTGCCAAAGGATTTTGTGCAAAAGGATTATTCAAGGGGCTGGCAGGGCTCCACAAATAACTTACTCCACCACTACTGAATAATTGATGCGGTACTCCGTATACTGCATTGGTATCATTGCCGGCATAAGCAGGAACAGGAGGCTGCATGATAACCAGTTTATCGTCACTAACGGTGAAATTACATCCATAATTATCTTTAACCGTAACGGTGAAAAGCTGGGTTGAATCTGGTCTTCCAATGGTATTGGCAACGACGCCATTTACTACCATGGAAGCGGGCGTCCAAGCGTAAGTCACAGGTCCCGAAGTATTGGTAGCAGTACCATTCAGTAATACGGTTGTTTGAAAACAAATCATAGTGTCATTTCCTGCATGGGCTACCGGTTTATGTAACACATTTACGATAATGGTATCTTTTCTACTGCATAATCCCCAACTAGCATCCAAATAATAAGTGGTAGTATCAGTAGGGGTAGCAATCGGATTTTTTATCGTTCCATTACTGAGCGTATTGGTGGGTGTCCAGGTAAAAATGCTGGTCTCTGTATTGGTACGTGGCTGTAAGGTAACAGCGCTACCAATGCATACATTGGTATCAGCTCCTGCATTCAAATACATATTGTCTACCATCATTACATTTATACTGGTAGTCTGTGTACAGCCATTATTGTCTTTTACCAATATATTATTATAAATGCCAGGTGCTACCGCGAATGTATTAGAACCTACATAGCTAGCGCCATTATCTATTGAATATAAATAACTGGGAGTACCGCCTGCAGCAGTAATGGTAATTGTTCCATCGGTACCGTTGCAGGTACTTGGCAAGCCGCTAGCAGACATTGTTAACAAACTGGGTTCTGTCAATACCACAGGTACATCAATAAAACAGCCATTGAAATCTTTAATTCGAATCGTATAGGATCCAGCAGCCAAGTTGGTGAAACTGGCTACAGCTTGATAGGTAATACCTGCGTCTATGCTATACTGATATGGAGCTACGCCACCGGATGCACTCATAATAATGCTGCCATCGGTGCCTGCATTACAAAGCGGCATAATGGGCAGTGGGGCACCTACAATAGGAGTAGCGCCAACTAGGTTAGTAGCAGCCGTGCCCGTACAGCCCAACGCATCTGTAAAATCGATAGAATAGGGGCCAGGTGCTAATCCGCTAAAGGTATTGCTTAATTGAAAAGCGCCGCCATTTAAGGAATATTGATAAGGAGCTGTACCTGTCGAGGGTGTAATAGTGATGCTGCCATTATTTACACCAGTACAAGGTGGATGGGTAGGAGTAATAGTAGATTGTAAACTGGAACCTGCCACAACAGTTGCACTGGTGGTTCCAATACATCCATTCGCATCTTTAAAACTAAGATTATAAGTGCCCGGTGCAAGTCCGCTAAAAGTATTACTTAGTTGATATGCACCTCCATTCAAAGAATATTGATAAGGCCCAGTTCCGCTGGTAGGCGTAATTCTTATAGTTCCATTATTAAGGCCAGGGCAGCTAGTGGCTGTGGCTTGAGCATTTCCTGTAATGCCTGTCACGGACGGTACTGTAACAATTAATGATTGTTGACAAACGCCAGCATCTTTTACATCAACAGTATAAGTGCCTGCTGGCAATCCGGGAAAGCTGTTACTTAATTGATAAGGACCTCCATTTAAAGAATATTGATAAGGTGTTACTCCTGCACCGACTGGTATATTAATGGTAATAGAACCATTAGGTGATGCACATGTTGCAGAAGTAGTTGTAGCAGTAGCTCCAAGGTTTCCTGCATTTCGGCTTACAATTAAAGTATCTGTGTTGGTAATTGATTCACCGGATTGATTGCAGGTACGGAAAAATGATTTTACAAATAAGGTATCAATATTTCCAGTAGGACAATAGCTTGGGTAGGAGATTTCAATATCTTCACCACTTTGTGCACCAATACTTGCAAGTCCGATTACATTTCCATTCCTAATGAGTTGCACAGAATCCAATAAAGTAGCACCACCCTTTGGCCAAAAGCGATATGACTTATTGGCCAGTGTAAAAATTTTGCAATTCACGGAATCATTGGTGATTACCGTACTTGCATCTTTTTGCAAACCAAGAATTGCAAATCCTCCATTCCAAGCACTTCCATCATCATCCCATGGTTTATTTTCTATATTGATATCTATGATGCCTGTACCTTCATGCAAAACTGCTTGCCCAGTATAGAGTCTAGGCGTATTACCAAATAAAGGGATCTTATTAAAACTTACAACAAACCTTCTGCAGGGAGCAACGCCATATGTTATATATGAAATTTTACGAGTAGTAGATGCCGAAGGGTCAATATCATAATACGGCAACATAATCGACATCCCTGGATACTTTGGGCCTGTTGAATTACTACAGGTTTGTGTACCCATAAATGGAATAGGTTGAGCAGCCCCGGATGAAGTTTGCAGCTTCCAAGCATTGTTACAAGGTGACGCATTTGCAAAATCGAAAGTTAATATCGCATTAGAACCTACTACGCAACTAGACATCGATTGTCCAAAAAAGCAAAAATCAAATGGTAATGAGATTGCGTTACTAAACTTATCGTCACTATAAAGTATAGATAATTCAGTTGAGCCTAGTGCATCGAAAGGATAATTATAATAGGGCAGGTCTTTAAAATAGTAATCGGTAGTTTGCCTTAAATCTTGTACGCGCACAGAAATATTTGCGCAGGTTTGATTGCAAAAAACATTAACGGTGTTTTTTCTTGGCTGAACAGGTAAACTGCATTGCCCCAACGAGACAATCGGCAAATTTGATAAAACAAATAACAGAACCGTAATAACGGTAACTAAAACTTTCCGCATAGACTGAAATTGGTGGTGAAATTGGAAGTTACAAGTTAATTAAAATACTTCAAAAGTATTACCTAAATGACTAATCCTCTTTTACAAATCCAGTATCCTCCACTAAATGCTTACCATCTGCCGCGGCCGTAGCTAATTCATCGCAGCGGTTATTGTAGGGGTTGGTAGCATGTCCCTTTACCCAATTCATTTTGATGGTAAAATGCTGTGCCAGTTGGTTAAAATGTAGCCAGAGATCCTTGTTTTTTTTGCCTCCCTTAAAATTGGTAGCAATCCAATTGCGCAACCAGCCTTCGTTGACGGCTTTTACCACATATTGGCTATCGCTATATATATGTACGGGCAAAGCCTTGTTCTTAATGGCTTCTAAACCGGCAATAACGGCCATCAATTCCATTCGGTTATTGGTAGTATGCCTGTAGCCTTTGCTCAGTTCTTTTTTGTGATTGCCATACATCAATATAGTACCATACCCACCTGGCCCTGGATTGCCACGGCTGCTTCCGTCTGTGTATATGGTAATGATATCTTGCATATGAAACCAACTAAAAACTAAAGACCAAAAACTATTCATTCATTCTTTAAAACTAACCCTGCTAATTTCCTTGCAAAAGGGGTTCAAAAATAAATTATCCAATGCTACATATTCAAATTCTTTCAATGTGGTACCCTTGTATTTCGGATCCTTTAATTTGAAATTGTGCTTTTTACTGGTAGCCAACATGATTCTATTATTGGTAGCCTTGATCAGAAATTTATAAATCATTTCTGCACAATACATTTTATCATCTGTACGCAAGTCAAATGTCTTATCAAATTTAAGGCCCTCAGCAAAATTTAGTTTAGTAATGCGATGTAATAAACTGATTTCCGAATCATTCATATTATACCTAAATATTCCAAACCCTGTTTTTTTATAGGGACTAACAAAACTATCAAAGGGCTGACGCATCATCTGCTCTTTTTTATTTTCTTCACCAGCCATATTATTGTATACTACCCATTGTCCATCTTCCTTAAATGCAAAACCACAATGAGAGTAGGTTTTGTCTGTTTGCGACATTTCGCGTAGGGTTTCACTCACGAAATCATCATCTGTACGTTCAATCAAATCCCCATCCATGAGTTTAGGCTCATTTTCTTTGATCAATTGCAACAAAGTGGCTTCTGGCTTTCTTTTCATATCAGCAGTAGAGCCTACCGTATTATTATTTTTACCACTACGGGTACATTGCGAAAATAGGAGCGTTAAGGTAGTAACAGCAAGGAGTAAGCGAAATTTCATTTTTTTTTATTGAAGGAGGTACATAAAAAAACCAACTTTCCTTTCGGCAAAGTTGGTTATAATTCGTTGGATTAATTGATTAAGGAACGTACTTGCTAATAAACTCAACAGCGTCAACACCAACACCCGTACCATTGATTCCGGCAGGGCCAGCTTGTGGTACATAATAACGCAATGCAAATCGACCTAATTTCGGAACTGGTCTGTTGCTAATAGTATAAGTATAGTTCGTCCAAGTATTAGGATAACCAATAGCAGAGAATGATTCGTTAACAGTCAATGCTTTTAAAGTAAAATCACCTATGGTAGCGGTATCATTACCAACTTCAACACCACTGTTGTTCGGGTTGATACGTAATTCTAATCTGTCGATAAAAGCAGTTGGATTATCCAATGTTCTTGTCCAGAAACTGATAACGTCTCCGTTTTTCATTGGAACAGCAGGAGAAATCAACCAGCAACTAGCTTCACTGAAATCAGTAGTAACAACCGGATCAGCCTGACAAGTATTTGCACAAACTACAAAGTCTCTGCCAGAATGAGATGTATTGTAACCTGGGTAGCTACCTATTGGAGAAATACCTTTCTTAGGATCATTCAACCAATGGTATTCACCTTGTGCCCAAGTAGTATTTCCTAAAGGCCGGCTATTGTTTTTTGCTGTCCAACCTTGTGCAACCATTGCAGTCATAGAATCAAAATCCTGTGTGAAAGAATAGTCAACTTTAGGTTCAACTGGTTTTGCATCTTTTTGACAGCTACTGATAATAATCATGCCGGCAACAATCGCAAGACCTAGAAATGGTAAAAATATTTTTTTATTCATGATTCGAAATTTAAAACTTGTTAATGATTTGATTATCTACCGCTGCTAACACTTACATAAGCAACACTGTCAATAGAAATATGATCACCGCGACCATCATTACCGCCATAAGGTACAAAGTAACGGAAACCGAAACGGCCTTCTGTTGGACCATTCAAGCCTTGTACTTTAGCTTCAAATCTTGTCCAACGATATGGATAAGCTTGAGAAGGGTTGTAGATGAAAGGGATGAAATCATATCCTGCACCTGCAGGGAAAGGATTCGTTGTTGTATTAGTTGCATTTTGTGGATTAATATCCAATAAAGTCAAATCAAAATCACCACAATCACCACCAAGTCCGGTTCTGAAACCGCCATTGTTTTTATTCACACAAACTTGCATGCGATCTCCCCAGCGAACCAAGGTATCAGAACATCTTGTATAGAAAATGATTTTATCGCCATTTTGCATGATTTTCTTTGGAGAGATAGCCCAGCAACTGATTGTTCCACCACCTGGACCATCATCAGTACAAACTGTAAAGTCAGCTGAGATAAAGCCATCATTAGTAGCTTTAGAAGAATAAGCAGTATAGGTTTCAAGGAATTGCTGTCCTGTCATACCCTGTGTCCAAGTACCTCTACCAATCGGCTCACTTCTATTTGCCAATACCCATCCTTGTGCTTGTGCAGCCCAAATGGTATCAAATTCCTGTACGAAAGATTGATCGGGAACGGGAAGAGGAGTGACTAAATTGCTATCATCTTTACAAGACTGTAGAACAACTAAAGCCATTACTGAATACGCTAAAACTTTGCGTAAAATTGTTTTTCTCATAATATTCGTTTACTTGTTAGTTGGTTGTTAGTGAGAATTGGCGTGAAATTAGGAAATTTTAGAAATATAACACACAATTTCTTATACTTATTTTTTAACGACTGTGGAAAAGCTCATTATACCTGCAATAACCCTGTTTTAAAGTTTTCAGAAAAGGCTTGGTGATTGGCTGCTGAAATGCCCTCAGAAATCAATTTTCGAGTATTGATTGGATCAATAATAGCATCCACCCAAAGCCTGGCTGCAGCATAATATGGGGTGGTTTGTTGGCTATACCGCTGGGTTATATCATCCAATAATTTTTTTTCATCCTCTGCACTTACCTCCTTACCCTTAGCTTTCATAGAGGCTACCTGTATTTGCAGTAGGGTTTTAGCAGCTTGATCACCCCCCATAACGGCTATTTTGGCAGTTGGCCAGGCATAAATAAAGCGAGGATCATAGGCCTTCCCACACATGGCATAATTGCCTGCACCATAGCTATTACCAATGACAATGGTAATTTTGGGTACTACCGAATTGGCCACCGCATTGACCATTTTGGCCCCATCTTTAATAATACCAGCATGTTCGCTCCTGCTACCTACCATAAAACCTGTTACATCTTGTAAAAAAACCAGTGGTATTTTTTTCTGATTACAATTCATAATGAACCGGGCTGCTTTATCAGCACTATCATTATAAATCACTCCACCCATTTGCATCTCGCCTTTTTTACTTTTTACAATCTTCCGTTGATTGGCTACAATTCCTACAGCCCAACCATCAATTCGGGCATAGCCGCAAATAATGGTCTTGCCATAATCTTTTTTATATTCTTCTAAGACAGAATTGTCAACCATCCGTTCGATAATCTCTAGCATTTCATAAGGTTTCCCATCCATAGGAAACAGCCCATTGATTTCAGCTGGATCTTTTTTGGGTGCAGCAGGCTTTATTCTGTCGAAACCAGCCTCCTCTTTTTTGCCCAACATGCCCATCATTACTTTAATATGATCTAAGCAGGCTTCTTCTGTATCGAATTTATAATCTGCAATACCTGATATTTCTGTATGTGTAGTAGCGCCTCCTAATAATTCATTGTCGATATCCTCCCCAATAGCAGCTTTTACCAAATAGGAGCCTGCTAAAAAAATAGAACCATTCCCTTCCACCATTAATGTTTCATCACTCATGATGGGTAAATAAGCACCCCCCGCCACACAAGCTCCCATGACAGCCGCTATTTGTGTAATACCCCTTGCACTCATTTGGGCATTGTTTCTAAAAATCCTACCAAAATGTTCTTTGTCGGGGAATATTTCATCTTGCAGAGGAAGATATACACCAGCACTGTCCACCAAATAAATGATCGGCAAATTATTCTCCATGGAAATTTCCTGCATGCGAAGGTTTTTCTTTCCGGTTATTGGAAACCAGGCCCCGGCTTTTACCGTTTGATCATTGGCCACCACCACTACTTGTCTGCCACTTACATAACCAATACCAGCTACTGTTCCTGCTGCAGGACAGCCACCATGTTCCTTATACATTTCATACCCCGCAAATGCTCCAATTTCAACAAAGGGCTTGTCTTTATCGGTGAGATACAATATCCTTTCTCTTGCAGTGAGCTTGTTTTTTTGGTGCTGTTTCTCAATGGATTTTTTACCCCCACCTTCATATATTTTTTCTAATTCCTGCTTGACTTTGCTGTAGGCCATCTTGGCTGCATCTTCGTTTTTATTGAAATCAAGGTTCATGGTATTTGTTGATTTATGTTTTTCGGATATGCCATTCCGTAAATATTGGCAGGAAACCTTAATCAGCTATCAAAATCTTTGTACTATTGTGTAGCTTTTGCAATCGTATATTAATAGACAAATTTATGAGTAATGAAATTAATCGCATAACAAAACAATTTACCCACCTGCAGCATGGAGATTGTTGGGTTGGCATCAACTTCAAAGAAGCCCTTCAAGGCATAGATGCCAAAACGGCTACGGCAAAATTGACTGCCGATGGCAATAGCATTTGGATGCTTACGGCTCATATTATTTACTGGCGTACCATGGTGATCAATCGGCTTACCGGAACTACCAATCCTCCACCATTTCCCGATTTTCTGTTGCCCGAAGAATTAACAGAAGCCAATTGGAAACAAACTTTGCATGATTTTGAATCGGTGTATCATTTATTAAGAACTGCTATTCATAATTTGAAAGAAGAGAATCTTGATAAGATATCACCTCGTCCCGATCAAACTTTTTATGAATTGATTGTGGGTTGCCTACAGCACGATGCCTATCACTTAGGGCAGATAATGCTGATAAAAAAATCCTGAATAACTTATTTAGAGGGCATAAAAAAACCGTTTCATACTGAAACGGTTTTTTGTGCCCTTTGATAGGCAAAGTACGAACTGCTTGGTAGAAGATTTAGCTATTATTACTAATGCATAATTATGTCGCTGTTTATAATATATGGCG
>CAIOIZ010000030.1 GCA_903858475.1 uncultured Bacteroidota bacterium | reverse complement strand
TGTCAACAATAATCACATTACAGCTAATCTGATTGTTTTGAAAGCCTAAGTATGGAGTCACGGCTTGTAAAGTAAGTAAACCGGAATTCCAGTTGATAACAATTATATCTACTTTTTTGCTCAAAATGCGTTTTGAAAGAATTTTGTATATAATTAAATTTGAGTCCGCAAAGATAAATTAATATACTTCACAGGGTTTATTTCTAAACTTACGCTATTAGACCTTTTAAGTATACAACTTATTTGAATAATAAAAATACCAAAATTAAGCGTATTCCTATCATCAGTTTTTAACTCTTTTCTGCCCTTTTGTATCTATTTTTGCAAGGGTCTTTAAATAAAACTTATGCATACAATTCTAATCACTGGCGGTGCCGGCTTTATTGGTTCTCACCTAGCAAGGCTATTTGTAATAAAATATCCAGAATATAAAATTGTCAACTTAGACAAGCTCACTTATGCCGGTAATCTTGAGAATTTAAAAGATATAGAAACGGCCTCTAATTATAGTTTCGTAAAAGGCGATATTACCGACCTGGCATTATTAAAAGAATTATTTGCGACCCATCAGTTCACCGCAGTATTGCATTGCGCTGCCGAAAGTCATGTGGATCGATCTATAACCGACCCGCTAGCATTTGTAACTACTAATGTACTAGGAACAGGAGCTTTGCTGGTGGCAGCTAAAGAATCTTGGGGGAATGACTTGGCGGGAAAGGTTTTTTATCATATTTCTACCGATGAAGTGTATGGCTCATTGGGTGCCGAAGGATTTTTTACCGAATCCACTGCCTATGACCCCCGTAGCCCTTATTCTGCTTCCAAGGCTTCGAGCGATCATTTGGTTAGAGCATTTTATCACACCTATCATCTACCAGTTAAAATCAGCAATTGCAGTAATAATTACGGGCCCTTTCATTTTCCCGAAAAACTAATACCACTTTGTATTCATAATATCATTAATAATAAACCATTGCCCATTTACGGAAAAGGCGAAAATGTACGCGACTGGTTATATGTAGAAGACCATGTAAGGGCCATTGATACCATTTTTCACAATGGCAAAGTTGGAGAGACTTATAATATCGGTGGCCATAATGAATGGACAAATCTTAATCTAGTTAAAGAATTGTGCAGGCAGATGGATGAAAAACTGGGCCGCGAAAAAGGCAGTTCCGAAAAACTCATCACCTACGTAACCGACCGTGCAGGCCATGACTTGCGCTATGCCATTGATGCCAGTAAACTAAAAAATGAGTTGGGCTGGTTGCCTTCATTGCAATTTGAAGAAGGAATCAGTAAGACGATAGATTGGTATTTGAATAACAAGGAGTGGCTGGATGATGTCACCAGTGGCGGATATCAGTTGTATTATGATACGATGTATAGGAAGGTTTAGAGGTTTAGAAGGTTTAGAGGTTTAGAAGGTTTAGAAAGTTTAGAAAGTTTAGAGGGTTTAGAAGGGTTTAGAGGAGTTTACAGGAGTTTAGAGGGTTTAGGAGGCTGAGATAGTTTAGTTGAGGAGTTTTAGTTTACATTAATTTTTTTAATTTCATAAATGTGATAAAGGTTTATTCATTTGAGAAGCTGGAATGTTGGCAGCATGCAAGAAAACTTTCTGTGTGGATTTATCAGCACACAAAAAATTTTCCTGCTGAAGAAAAATTTGGTATTGTTTCGCAAATGAGGAGGGCAGCAGTCTCTGTGGCGTCCAATATTGCTGAAGGAACATCACTTAAATCAAAAAAAGACCAGGCAAATTTTAGTGTAATTGCGTATAGTAGCACTATAGAACTTTTAAACGATCTGATAATTTCAAACGATTTGGCTTTTTTAACAAATAAGCAATATACAGAAGGGCGGGAATTAATAGAAAGACAAACGTTTTTAATCGCAAGTTTGCGCCAATCACAATTGAGAAAGAAGACATAACTAAACTTTCTAAACAAACTAAACCCTCTAAACCTTCTAAACTTTCTAAACCCCTAAACCTTCTAAACCCCTAAACTAACAATGAAAGGAATAATCTTAGCAGGCGGCTCCGGAACCAGGCTTTACCCCATCACAATGGGAATAAGCAAACAATTGATGCCCATATACGATAAACCCATGATTTATTATCCGCTTAGTACGCTGATGTTAGCGGGTATTCGTGATATATTGGTGATTACTACGCCGGAAGACCAGGAGCAGTTTAAGCGTTTACTCAAAGACGGCAGTCAGTGGGGATGTACAATACAATATGCAAAACAGGAAGTACCCAATGGACTGGCGCAGGCCTTTGTGATAGGAGAAAAATTTATTGGTACAGACAGTGTAGCCCTGGTACTGGGCGATAATATTTTTTATGGCAGTGGTTTTTCTAAACTGTTACAACAATCTGCAGCCAACGACGGTGCTACCATTTTTGCTTACCCGGTAAGTGATCCCGAAAGGTATGGCGTGGTGGAATTTGACGATGCATTGAATGCCATCAGTATTGAAGAAAAGCCTAGTAAGCCAAAGAGTAATTATGCTGTACCCGGACTCTATTTTTATGACAATGAGGTGGTGAAGATTGCCAAAACTATTGCCCCCAGTGCCCGCGGTGAATATGAAATAACCACGGTAAATGATCAATACCTGCAAATGAGAAAATTGAAAGTGGCCGTACTCGATCGCGGCTTTGCCTGGTTGGATACAGGCACCTTCGATAGCCTGAGCGATGCCACCGAATATGTACGGGTGATAGAAAAAAGACAGGGATTAAAAATTGGCTGCCCTGAGGAGATTGCTTGGAGGATGGGCTTTATTAATAAGGAGCAATTAAATAATCTGGCAGAGGAATTGAAGAAGAGTGGGTATGGGGAGTATTTGAAGAGGATTGCGCAATAAAATTTATCAAAATAATAGGTATTAATAATTCCGTGAATTTAAAAATACATATTGTTGATAAGCAAAAACAAGTATATAACCCCATGACAGGCATACTGTTACTAGGATTTCAATGGGTTAAAAATTGTATGCTGGAATTAAAATTAAAGGGATCATAAAATAAAACATGGCCCATAGTAATTTATAGTTACATGAGTATTTATAAAAAAATTATATCATTTGCAAAATCAGAGGCTTTTGCTACTGCAGGGATATATACTTTCACAAATTTTTTCGCTAAAGGAGTAGCATTTATTTTACTTTTTGTTTATTCAAATCCCCTTTATATAAGTGTAGAGGAGAATGGGCTACTTAGCTTACTAAGTAGCTCGATACTATTTCTCGCCCCATTTGTATACCTAGGTGCACTTCAATCAACCAGTACTGATTTTTTTAAATTAACTAAATCAGAATTCAAAGATTATTTTACTACTAGTTTTGTACTCCCCTTAGTTGTAACCTTTCTTTCCATTGCTGTTTTTTTTGTTTTCTTTGAAACCTTTTCTAAAAATTTTAGTTTTCTAAAAATTTTTATTTGGCTTATCCCAGTACTTGTTTTTCTGACTTTTTGTAGTGAGCAATTTGTAACATTAATTCGGAACAATAACGAGCCATTCAAGTACTTAAAAGTTGGCATTGCTCGTTTAGTTTTTGATGCAGGTATTTCTATTGGGTTGGTTGTTTTTTTTGCTTGGCACTGGAAAGGGCGCGTGGCAGGTATTTTGATAAGTCAACTTATTAT
>CAIOIZ010000029.1 GCA_903858475.1 uncultured Bacteroidota bacterium | reverse complement strand
TCCATACGTATATTATGTCTAAAATTGACCTCACCGACTCATTAGAAAAAATTCCGGTAAAAATATTTTCCAGTCCACAGGAGGGTTCTGTTTTTGTAGCCAATGAAATTGCTTCATTGATCCGGGCAAAAGAAGCGGCCGGAAAACCCTGTGTAATCGGACTGGCCACTGGCTCTACCCCTAAGACAATGTATGCAGAACTGGTGCGCATGCACCGCGAAGAAGGATTGAGCTTTAAAAATGTGATCACCTTTAATCTTGATCAGTATTATCCCATGCATAAAGATGCGCTGCAGAGCTATCATTATTTTATGCGGAAGAATTTATTTGAACAAACAGATATCAATCCTGCCAATTATCATCTTCCTGATGGTATGGTTCCTAAAGACCAGATCAAAGAACATTGCCTCGCTTACGAAAAACAAATAGAAGCGGCCGGAGGGCTAGACCTTCAAATATTGGGCATTGGCGTGAATGGTCATATCGGGTTCAATGAGCCCGGTAGTGGTATTTACACCAAAACAAGACTGATCAATTTAGACAATAGCACTAGACTAGCCAATGCGTATGAATTCGGGAATATGAGTCAGGTGCCACGCATGGCCATCACCATGGGCATCAGTACCATTTTGAAATCAAAGTCAATTATACTGATGGCCTGGGGACAAAACAAAGCCCCTGTAATTCAAAAAGCAATTGAAGAAGATGATACTGAAGATGTACCGGCATCGCTTCTACAAAATCACGATGACTGCCTTTTTGTGGTGGATGAATCTGCAGCAGGAGAATTGACACGTTTTAAAAGTCCATGGCTTACCGGAGAATGTACCTGGACGGATACGGTCATGAAACACGCCGTAGTGAACCTTTCACTGAAATTGCAGAAACCAATTCTGAGTTTAACCAATAATGATTATAATGACAATGGGCTTAGTGATTTGCTGGTAGAAAAAGGAGACGCCTATGCCATCAACCTCCAGGTATTTTACTTGTTGCGCGACAGCATTACCGGCTGGCCAGGCGGAAAACCTACTGAGCAAAGAAGTTCTCATCCTGAACGACATGATCCATTCCCTAAAAATGTGCTGCTATTTTCTCCGCACCCTGATGATGATATCATCAGCATGGGAGGCACTTTCATGCGCTTACAGGACCAAGGACACCATGTACATGTAGCCTATCAAACCAGTGGCAATATTGCTGTAACCGATGAGTTTGTTACCCGTTTCATCGATTTTGCCGTGGGCTTTGAAAACATGTTTGATATTGACGATACTAAGAGCAAGAATATTCTTGATGAAGCCATTGAATTTTTGCAACATAAAAAAACAAGTGAGAAAGACACCGATACGATTCGAGCCATAAAAGGTTTGATCAGAAGATGTGAAGCCAGGGCCACTTGTAAATATGTTGGGTTAGTGGAAGATCATGTACATTTTATGAACCTGCCATTTTATGAAACCGGCACCATAGAAAAAAATCCATTAAGCAGGGCCGATATTCAACAAACCATTGATCTGTTAAATACTTTACAACCCCATCAGGTATATTGTGCAGGTGATTTTGCCGATCCGCATGGAACACATAAAGTATGTTTTGATGTGATCTTAGCTGCCCTCAAAGAAATAAAAGCTTCAAACGCAGAATGGATAAAGGATTGCTGGGTATGGTTATATAAAGGTGCCTGGCAGGAATGGGATATTGCCGAAATTGAAATGGCAGTACCATTAAGTCCAGACCAAGTGATCCGCAAACGAAATGGCATTTTTATACACCAGTCGCAAAAAGATACCGTACCCTTCCAGGGCAGCGATGACCGCGAATTTTGGCAAAGGGCTGAAGAAAGAAATTCAAACACTGCAAAGATTTATGCACGGCTAGGTCTTACACAATATGCAGCTATGGAAGCGTTTGTTCGGTGGAAGTTTTAAACCTTGCTAAGTGTCAGGCCACTCATGTTCCCTAATTAGTGTTTAAATAATATTTATTTACGTTACTATTTTCGAGTAAAAGTGGCCAGACACCTTAGCAGCTTAGCATCAGGCCACTCACATTTTCTATTTAGAGCCGATATATAATTTAAACCGAAGTTCTCTTTTAGAGCACAAGTGGCCAGACACCTTAGCAGCTTAGCGCCTAAACGTCAGGCCACTCCAGTTCCTTAATCAAGGGAAATATCAGATACAAATACGAGATTATTTTATAAAATACTAAGTGGCCAGACGTTTAGCGCTAAGCCAAATTAAACGTTTATTCTACACCCCCCTTTCCATTTTTTCTCTACCTTTTTCTCCCTAAATTTAATCCGATGCATTTTGTACCCAATGAAATTTACCATCTGTACAACAGGGGTAATAACAAGCAACGAATATTTTTCTCTGAACGGAATTATCAATTTCTGCTAAGAAAAATAGAGAAGGAGTGGAAGCAATATTGCGACATAATTTGTTACTGCCTCATGCCCAATCATTTTCACTTCATTTTAATCCCAAACAAAGAGGCTTGCGAGACTGTTGAACTTAAAGGCATTCCAAGCCATTTACAAAATTTATCAAGTGCCATTGGCAAAACCCTGAGTTCATATACCAGGGCTATAAATTTGCAGAATGATACCACTGGTACCCTTTTTCAAAAAAAGACAAAAGCAAAATGCTTAACAAATAACAGCAGCCTCCAACCGGCAGGTTCCAACTCCGATTACCTACTTACTTGCTTCAATTATATTCACCAAAATCCCGTAAAAGCTAATCTTGTAACCCGTATAGAGGATTGGCCCTATTCTTCCTTTGCAGAATACAACCAGAGCCAATCAAATAATAACGGGATTTGTAACCATTTGCTCGGACTTGAAATATTACAACTAACCAATAGATACTTTACTAATAATCAGACAATTCAATATACTGAAGATGAAATTGCAGCGCTGTTCTAATCTAATGGTCAGGCCACTTAAGTGGCCTGACCATTAGTAGATGAAAGCAATTAAAGTATAATTTTACGTAATATGCTGCAATGGAGGCATTTGTGAGGTTTAAATATTTTAAAAATCAAGAGTTTTTCAGTAGTTTTCTTTTATCTTCAAGACTATCAATTACTAACTTATAATCTGAAATGAGAAAAATTTTACTGCTATTGCTGTTTTTTGTTTCATTTATCTGCAAAATAACAGCCCAAAATCTCTCATATACTTGTCCAAGGAATATCACCGTTTCATGCGGACCCGCATGCATGACGATCAATGCGAAATTTCCTGACCTCAGGTCCTTGTCGGATGACTATACTGTTTCGAATATAACCAGTACAGCAGTCTGTTATCCCCCGGCAAATCCAGGTGCACCAGGATCCCCAACTTCAATCACCCAAGATGACACTTATTCAAGTTCAATTGGAATCGGATTTAACTTCCCATTTTACGGAACTCCTAATAGTTCATTATTGGTAAGCACTAACGGATATCTATGCTTCGATCTTACTAAAGCAGGAATGTTTTCACATTATGGCATTTTGAATTCAGGAGGAGGATTGAGTGCGCTATCCGGCACTCCGCAAGATATACCCAGTAGCCTCTATGATAAAAGTTTAATCATGGGGGCATACCACGACTTAGACCCTAGTGTAACTACCTCTCCAACAAGGCAAATAAAGTATGATGTTATTGGATCAGCCCCCACAAGAAAATTTGTTGTGAGTTTTTTCAAGGAACCCCTATTTTATTCTTCCTGCAATAACCTGATTTTAAATACTCAAGAAATCATCTTGCATGAATCTTCCGGAGTAATAGAAGTTTTTGTTCAGGATAAACAAATATGTGGCGGCTGGAATAATGGATTAGCAATGATCGGAATTCAAGACGCCACCCGCGCCAAAGGATTAACAGCACCAGGAAGAGCTGCTACCAGTGGCCAATGGGGTACTGTAGGTATGAATGAATCCTGGCGTTTTATTCCAAAGAATGGC
>CAIOIZ010000028.1 GCA_903858475.1 uncultured Bacteroidota bacterium | reverse complement strand
TTTTTAAACAGTAATTTGGTTTTAGCCTTGGTCTTCCCTTGCTTTTAATTCTTTTATTTTATCCAATGCCCCAGCTACCACATCGCACATTATGGTGTATAAAGCACCGGGAACCTGATTGGCATAAATATATTCCAATGCCTCATTTTCGTTGGCAATAACACGGGTAGGCACAGCTCGATTTACTTTATTGATGCCTGCCTGCAAAAGGGAAATAATTTCCTCTGCTGTACGTCCTCTCAAATTTTTATCGCAACGAATAATGATTTCATCGAAATAATTGGCTGAAATTTCACCCAATTCCATAATGTCTTCGTCCCTTCTATCACCCGTACCACTAATTACACCAATCTTTGTTTTATAATCCAGTTTGCTTACAAAATCACAAAGCAATTTCAGCCCATGAGGGTTATGTGCAAAATCGGCTAAAAAAGTTATTTGTTTAAAATGGAAAAAATTCAAACGGCCTGGTGTCAGGCTTTCTCCCGGCATAAAGGTTTGCAAACCCTGACGAATATCTTCAATGGTAATATCTCTATACAAATAAGTGGCTAATATTGCTGGTAAGCAATTGGCAATATTGTGCACTGCTTTACCTTCATAGGTCAAAGGAATATCTTTGGCGGCCATCACGCGAATTTTCCAATTACCTTTCATGATACTGATATAGCCATTTTCGAATACAGTGGCCAGTCCACCCTTGGCACAATGTTCTTTAATTCTAGGGTTGTTTTCATCCATGCTGAACAAACCAATATTGCATTTTAATCCATCCTTCATACCATATACCAAATCATCTTCTGCATTCAAAATGGCAAAACCATGTGGAAAAACTGTTTCAGGAACAACGGCTTTTACTTTTGCCATTTGCTCCACGGTGTAAATTCCTCCTAATCCAATATGATCGGCGGCTACATTGGTTACAACAGCTACATCACAATTTTGAAATGCCAATCCGCTTTTCAGAATCCCCCCTCGGGCACATTCCAATACTGCAAAATCTACGGTAGGATCTTTCAAAACAAAAGTAGATGATACAGGTCCAGTACAATCGCCCTTCATCATCAATTGATTTTGAATGTATACTCCATCACTCGTGGTATATCCCACTTTCTTACCTGCACTTTTAGCTATGTGAGCAGTGAGTCGGGTAGTAGTGGTTTTTCCATTGGTACCAGTGATGGCAATAATGGGTATTCGGCCTTCGGTGCCTCGGGGAAACAACATGTCCACCACGGGCTCGGCCACATTGCGGGGTAAGCCAATAGAAGGTTCAATGTGCATCCTAAAGCCAGGGGCAGCATTTACTTCCAGTATGGCACCACCATTTTCACTTACGGGCGTACGTAAGTCGCAAGCCATGATATCAATGCCACAAATATCTAGCCCAATGATTTTTGATATTCTCTCGCACATAAAAATATTGGCAGGATGTACTTCATCCGTAACATCTGTACTAGTACCACCAGTTGATAAGTTGGCAGTTGTTTTTAATAAAACCAATTCGCTTTTTGCGGGAACTGTTTCTAATGTGTACCCTTTTTCCTCCAACATTTTCATGGTACTGCCATCTACCGTTATTTGTGTCAATACTTTTTCATGCCCATAACCTCTGCGGGGATCTTTATTGACTTCATCTATAAGATATTGTATATTGTTTTTTCCATCACCAATAACGGAGGCGGGTGTACGCAAAGCAGCACAAATAAATTTATGGTTGATGACCAATACCCTAAAATCAAATCCGGTTATGAATTTTTCAACAATCGAACTACGCCCGTATTGTTTGGCAGCCTCCAATGCTTTGAGGGCCTGTTCGCGATTGATAATATTGGTGGTATTTCCCTTGCCATGATTACCATCAATAGGTTTTATTACAAGTGGGTAACCATATTTTTCAATGGCTTCATCCAAGCCCTCTTCTGTGCGTACGACTGTTCCACTTGGTACAGGAATTTCTGCTGCTTCCAATAACATTTTAGTTTCTTCCTTATCGCAAGCAATATCTACTGCTATATTACTGGTGGTACTAGCAATGGTAGCACGAATTCTTTTTTGATGTACTCCATAGCCCAACTGTACAAGACTCTGTTTGTTCAACCGGATATACGGAATGTTCCTTTTGGCGGCTTCTTCTACAATACAGCCAGTGGATGGTCCCAATCGGGTATCCTCCCTGATTTCTCTTAACTGTTGAATATCTTCCTGTAGATCGTAGTCCTGGTTATCAGCCAAAGCTTGTGTAATACGAACCGCCGCTTTTGCAGCATACACACCCGCATCTTCTTCCATATAAGTAAAACATACATAGTATATGCCTTCTTTTTCATTGGCTCCTCGGGTACGTCCGAATCCTGTATCCATACCTGCCAATGTTTGCAATTCCAATGCTATATGTTCTATAACATGCCCCATCCAAGTGCCTTCTACTACTCTTTCAAAAAAACCGCCACGCGAACCAACACTACAACGATGCTCTATCATGGTTGGAAACATTTTTTCTAAGCGCTGCCTAAAGCCTTCAATTAGATTGGTTGGCTTTTGTTCCATTTCCTCTAAATCCAGTTTCATCTGAATCAGTTTGGTTCTTCTTACACTCCAGTAATTGGGGCCTCTCAATACTTTAATTTCAAGAATCTTCATAATTGCAGTTTTAATTTGTAGCCAATGGGCAGGCTGAAAAATCTATTTTTCGTGAATTTAGGGTAGCGATCCAATACTTCGACAAAGCAAAGCTGCTATTTGCTTGATATAAATATTGATGTTGGATTAAGATTCAATAGGGAAGAATGGAATAACCCAAAATGGAAATTACCAAAATCCCCTTGCTTTACAAAAAACAAAATCACTAAATTGTAATTCTAAACTCAAGCGCATGAGCAATCGCCGTTCTTTCATTAATAAATTAGGTATTGCCTCAGTGGCTGCAGTTGCTGGCAATATCATGCAGCCTGCCTGGAGTCGTAATCTAGCCGCTGCAATGAAAAATGCGAAAGGGGTAGACCCTGCCAGTTTGGCTTCAGAAGAAGATTTTTGGTTTTATATACAACAGAGTTATACCATCGCGCCCGATTTTATTAATTTAAATAATGGGGGCGTTGCACCAGCACCTAAAACGGTAGCCGATGCCATGAAACAATATTATGATTTGTGTAATGAAGGGCCCAGTTATTATATGTGGCGTGTGTTAGATGCTGGCAGAGAGCCACTGCGAAGAAATCTTGCAGATTTGGCAGGCTGCGATCAGGAAGAAATAGCCCTACTCCGCAATGCTAGTGAGGCCCTGGAAACTGTCATATTTGGATTAGAATTAAAAGCGGGAGATGAAGTGGTGCTGTCCAAACAAGATTATCCAAATATGATCGGCGCCTGGAAACAAAGAGAAAAAAGAGAGGGTATCAAATTGGTTTGGATAAATTTAGAATTACCCAGCGAAAATGAACAATATATAGTTGACCAATATAGTAATGCCTTTACCGATCGTACTAAGGTGGTTCAAATTACTCATATGATTAATTGGATAGGTCAAAAATTGCCAGTAAAAAAAATTGCCACTATTGCAAAGCAAAAAAATATTGAGGTGCTAGTGGATGGGGCACATACATTTGCACAATTTGAATTTTTAATTCCCGACCTTAATTGCGATTATTTTGGTACTAGCCTGCACAAATGGTTAGGCGCGCCCATCGGCACAGGGTTACTCTACGTAAGAAAACAAAAAATTAAAAATGTTTGGCCTTTATTCGGTGCTGGTGAAAAGGAAGAAGACAATATTCGAAAATTTGAACACTTGGGCACCAGGCCATTCTTTATTGAACAAGCCATTGATAAAGCCATTGATTTTTATACCATGATTGGTGCTAAAAGAAAGGAAGAGCGACTACTGTATTTGAAAAATTATTGGATGGAACGTGTTCAATCTATTCCCAAAGTAAAATTACATACTTCCTTTAAAAAGGAATTTGGTTGTGCCATTGGCATGGTGAGTATAGAAGGAAAAACGGCGGGCGAACTGGATAGCTATTTGTATGAACAATATAAAATTCATACTGTGGGTATTAATTGGGAAAATATTCACGGAGTAAGAATTACACCCAATGTATATACCAGCATTAAAAATTTAGACAGACTGGTAGAAGGGATTACTAGGTTTGCGAAATCATAAAAAAAAAGGCTGCTATAAAAGCAGCCTTTTTTCAACACTTGATTTATTTATTTTAATTTCTTCAGGAACTCTTCATTTATTTTAACATAGTCTTCATTCTTTTCTTCTTTTGCCAGTGCCAATGATTTCATCGAACTTTCTTTTGCCCCAGCAATGTCTCCCATTTCTTTTTGAATCTTTGCTTTATAGATGTACATCCAATAAGCTTTAGGGCTGGCTTCAATTCCTTTGCTAACATTTTCAAGTGCCTTTGTAAGATTCTTATCATATTCATTGTAAAACTGGGCTGCTTGCCAAAAAGGTTTTTTATCCCCTTGAAGGGCGGCTTCAATTTGTACTCTTAATCTATCTTTTATATTAGTAGTAAAAGGAATGCTAATACCCATTTTTTCCCAATTGATTTGAAGTGTACAGCTTTCGGGTTTGATGTCAGCAAATTGCATGGTCAATGTTTCTAATTTTCCTTTAAGCTTTGTAGGCTCTACTTTGAATCTAGCTACATCTTCTGCTTCTTTATATCCATCCGTGCCCCAGTTATTGATTCCTTTATTGATGATGATTTCCCAGTTGTCGATTCCTGGAATTGTATATAATACGTAAGATCCTGTATCTATTTTTTTTCCTCCTATTTCAACAGCATCGTTGAAATGTAAACGGGTAGCTGCATTGGCTCCAGTGCGCCAAATTTTATTGAATGGAACTAGATCGCCAAATATTTTTCTTCCTTTGGCATTGGGTCTGCTATAGGTTAATTCGATATTGCCCATCCCAAAGTCTTGCTTGATAAATTGCGTACTGGAGGGTTGCGGCATTTTTACTTGTGCGAAACTGCTATTGGTAATGGCAATAGCAATAAGAAAGGATACAATAATTTTTTTCATTTTAATCGTTGTTTTGACAGCAAAGGTAGGGAATGGAAGGCGTATTAAAATAAAAAAATATATTTGTAAACGACTGTAAAGCAGGCCTACATGAAGTAATAACCATTTTGTAAGTTAGGATATTGTATTTTGGAACTGTCCTGGGGGAGGATAATAATTAAAACTGCAGCTTCAATTTTGCCTTGGATTTTTTTCCGTCTTTTATTTTCCAACGAGGGCCTTGCTCAATCAACTTTTTGGCTGCTTCATCGCAATCGCCACACAATGATTTATCTATTTTGATATTCGAAATAGCACCACTACTACTTACATCAAAGGACAATTCTACCTGACCATGTATATTTTTTTTGGTGACTTCTTCGGGCAATTCAATATTATTGTTGACATACGTGTCATAATTTTCCCAGCCATCTGCTGGTTCAACATTTTGTATACTATCCCTAAGTAAGCGGCTACGCCTAATCGAATTTTGCGGAGCACTCTTTTTGAATTTGGCCAAGTCTTCTACTGCCACAGTTGCTTTTTCATTGAGCATTATTTTGTTTGACGATTGATTACTGCGCAGCGTCACTAACTGCGTTTGATACCCAACCGATTTAACTTCTACTGTCAATAAGCTATCCATGGAAATCAGCCGGAAATTACCTTTTACATCTGCATAAGTGCCAAAATCTTCTGTTTTTATACTGATATTAGCAAAAGGCAAAGGACTATTATCCGGGCCTACCACTTGTGCAAAAAAATGCTGATTCAAGGCTTGTTCTTTTTTTGCCTGGGCTTGTTTATAGTCCACTTCAAGTTGCTTTTGCCTTCCTTCAGCTTCTGCTCTTTTATCATAAAATACACCTGGTGCGGGAATGATATTGTTATTGTTGATGGGGGCATTTGCACTGAGTGATTTAGTTTCCATCACTGGGCTGCTGGTAGTGATCGGCGTTTTCAACTGATCATCTACACCAGCCATTAAAACCTGGTCTTTATTATTTTCCGTTACAGCAGGTGCTGGGGTATAGATGAAATTGCTGTCAGCCTTTGCAGTCGTAAATGTAAAGGCATCCTTGTTACTAGCTACTGCAGATTTTGCTTTTACGGCCAACACTTTTGGTGTTGAGGGTATTGTATTTTCAGTAGCTGCAATAGGGCTATCAAGTTTTATTGAATTTTCTACTTGTTCCTGGTTTTTATTTTCTGCCACTACCCATTGCTTATCACTACTTGGTTGATTGTCTCTTGTTAATGTATAGGTGAGGGCTGCTGCACCTGCTAATAAAAATATAGCGGCGGCCATCTTCCACCATTTGCCCGATGAGGGTTTCAGGGCAATTATTTTCGCCCCTTCTTTTTTTGTACTAAAATCTTTTTTCAATGCATCCAACGCTGGCTTCCACGATTCCACTGGAACAGTTTCAAAACCTTCCATCGCTTCTGCCAAAAATGGGTCACTCAAGGCAGCTTTTTCAACGGCATACCTTTCCTCGGCAGACATTTTGCCTTCCAAATACCTTTCGATATCTGCTGCTGTGAAATGACTATTTTTTTGTTCCTCGCTCATATATATATATGATCTGTTGCTATCTAGTTTTCTTTTCCTTATTGTTATGCTCCATCCTGATCAGCATCTTCCATACAAATCTTCAAATTTCTTCTGCCATTCTGTATAAAACTTCTTACCTTATTCCAGTCGTATCCCGTTATTTCGGCAATTTCATTATAGCACTTTTCTTCTAAATAGAACAAGGCTACGGTTTGCTTTTGTTCGGCAGGAAGTGTCTTAAGGCAATCTTCCATTTTACTGAGGTTGATCTCCTTTTCAAGCGCTTCGTCCTTCAGATGCGAAATGTCGCTGGATTGCATAAAAGCAGGGTTAAATTCAGTGGTTTTAAGGTTGCGGGGGCTTCTTAATTGCATTAGACAGTAATTTCTGGCCACAACATGTAACCAACCTTTGAAATTTTCCACCTCATGTTGTTTCAATTTGGCAGTCAGCTCAATATAAATATCCATTACAGCATCCTTGCTACGGTCTGCATCTTTAAAATATTTCAAACAAACAGCAAAGACCAAGTCCATATACCGCTGGTATAAGATGGCCAGCACTTCAGTATTACCTGATTCTTTGAAAGCTGCTACCAATTCTTTATCAGTTGCTTGATCTGATGATATGTTTTTTAAAAAATTCAAGTGCCGCTTCCTAATAAAATAGTTTGATGATGTTACGCTGTTTAGTAGTTTACAAGATAAAAATAACTAGACTTATTCAAAAAACACTTTAATGGTTTGGTAAAACAAGCGATTACTTTGTACCTGTATTTCCGAAAATCCCTGTAATCCAAATAACCCAGCTGCATTGCCCTTATTAATGGCAATTTCTAAATAGCCTGCTGAATTGAACATGGCCAGTTTTTCACCTTCCGGCACATCTGCATAATGCTCGCTGATGCTGTCAATCACTTCGTCTCTTTTAAAAACGATTTTGAATTTACGCCCCTGTTGATGTGTTTCAAAGGCTTCTTTGGTAATATTGACAATTACATTTTCAAAATTATCAATGAAAATAATTTGCCCTTCGATCCAGTCGCTGCCCAGTAAAGGTTTTAATGGGTTTTTAATTTTTATCTGTACCTCGGAATTTCCGGTTGATTCAATTTTAATACCAGCTGCAATAGCATCCATGGCATTGGCAAATACACTAGTTAGGTAGAGTGTGTTTTTTTGCTGTTCTTTTTCCAATTCAAGTGCTACTACTTTTTGGGGAGTTGATTCTAAAATCATGGTCAACAAACCATTGTCTGCACACCCAATATAGTGTCCATTGTGCTCTGCTAATAACAAATGTTCGGGCTTTTCGTCAAAAAGATTCACCAGCACTAAGTGAAAAGTGCCGGCAGGGAAATTCTTGATGGCACTTCTGCAAACATAAGCTGCTTGCGGATAATTAAAAGGAGATAACTGATGACTGATATCTATAATTGAAAAATCTTTATTGGCATATAGCAATTGCCCTTTTACTGCACCCACCAAGAAGTCCTGATGGCCAAAATCGCTGGTAAGGGTAACAATTGGCATGAATGAGTATTGCTATTTTTAAAAAATGATTTTCAATTTCTTTTATCTAGTAATAGATTATGTAACCAATTCGCCTTGTTTAAAAAAGAATTTTCTCACCAGCTTATCTGTCCATCCCGGAAAGAATTTATTCATAAATACAGTTCGTTTACCCGTAAATGTAAGCACCAATGTTCTTTTCTTTTTTTCAATTGCTGTTAGAATATGGGCAGCACATTCGGTGGCACTCATCATTTTCCCTTCATCCATCGGACTTTCTCCTTGTGCATTTCCACTTTGGTTTAAGGCTACATTTCTGATATTCGAACTCGTGAATCCTGGGCATACCCACATCACATTCACTTCTTTTTCTACTAACTCTACGCGCAGTGCTTCCAAAAAACCATTGAGGGCAAATTTGCTCGCTGAATAACCAGTTCTGCCAGGTAAACCACGATAGCCTGCTATGGAGGAAACACCAACAACCACTCCTTTTCTTTCAATAATGGAAGGCAAGGCAAGTTTCGTGCAATTCACCGTTCCATAAAAATTAACATCCATCACTTTTTTGATAACATCCAAGCTTGCATCTTCAAATAATGCACGCATTGAAATGCCTGCATTATTAATGAGTAAATCTATGCCGCCAAAGGTTTTAATAGTAGAATCAATGAATTGTTTGCAATCGTCATACCTACTTACATCGCACACTACGCAATGTAGAGAAGCTCCAGCATATCGTACCTGTAGATCGTATAATTTATCTTGGTTGCGACCACAAGTGGCAATCTTTGCTCCTAATGGAATCAACAAATCAATTAAGCCCCTGCCAATTCCATCACTTCCTCCCGTAATGGCCACCACTTTGTTTTTAAAAAAATCGCTCATAAAATAGGTATTATGTACAAAATTAAGTGAACTTGACTGCCTTGCCGTATTTAAAGTTAACAAATCCCCTAAAATTGAAGAATCTAGTTTCCCTATTCGTTGGCATGGCAAAGTACTTGTTTGAGTAAACAGGGAATACTGTTTATTGATGTGTATTGATTATTTGATTGCCTATAAGTAATAGGAGTGTAGCGGAGAAATCAGCAATAGAATGCTTAGCATTGATTGGGCAGCTGCTTACATTTCATTAAATAGCATTGCCATCGGCAGGTTGAGCGTCTTGGAGATTAAAAAAATTTGATAAATGCTTGTATTGATTTTACCATGCTCAATCCGGTGCAGTTGTGTATAGTCAATACCTGCGTTAAGTGCTAATTGTGTTAAAGATAGCCCTCTGTTTTTCCTTAATTCTTTTATTTTGTCTCCAAGTTTTTTCGTGAGTTCTATTTTGTCCATAGGTATCATTTGAATTGGTTAGCGGTATTGGATAGAAAAGTCCATCAGGGTGTAGGTACTGATTTATTGTGATGAACTTGATAGGTCTATATTATTTTCACAAAAGTACTTGTAAGTGATGGTATAGAAAATACTACTTAGTGGGTATGTAATTATACTTAAGCAGGAAAGCTTTAGTTTATTAGGGACAATAAAAAAGCAGCTATAAAAGCTGCTTTTGTGATCTGGCTGGGACTCGAACCCAGGACCCATACATTAAAAGTGTATTGCTCTACCAACTGAGCTACCAAATCTCCTTGTCCATTTTTTAATGGATTGCAAAAATAAGGTAAAATGACTTTGCTTCAAATTTTTTAGCAAAAGTTTTTCCCCAAATGGTACAGAATTATTTAAAAAAGAGGAGCTTATATTCCTTTTGCCCTTTTGATTTGCTCCAGATAGGCTTCAAAAGCTGCCAAAGAATAGCTGCTGAGGTTTTGCGCACTACTTAACAGGGCTTTTTGAGCTACCAAAACACCATATTTCGTATCATCGAAACCTTCGATGGTATGTGCATCTGGATTGATAGAAATCAAGACCTTTTTTTCTAAAGCATATTCAATGAATTGCCAGTCAATATCCAGCCGGTTGGGGTGTGCATTCAGTTCAATAACTACTTGGTGAGCGGCACAGGCATCGATGATGGTATGGTGGTTGACTGGATAACCCTTTCTACTCAGCAAAAGCCTTCCAGTCATATGGCCTAGAATTGTAGTATAAGGATTTTGTATAGCCGTCATCAATCGCAGCATGGCTTTTTCTTCCGTCATTTTTAAATTAGAATGGATTGAAGTGATGACTAAATCGAAGGTTGAAAGAATGGCATTGCTATAATCTAGATTACCATCATTCAAAATATCACATTCAATACTTTTAAAAATTTTAAAGGGAGCCAATTGTTGATTCAATTCATCGATATAGCGATGTTGCTCCTTAATTCTTTCTTCATTTAATCCATTGGCATAAAAAGCCGCCTTGCTATGATCACTGATTACTAAATATTCTAATCCCTTGGCAATGGCAGCTTTGGCCATCTCTTCAATCGTATTAGTGCCATCGCTCCAATTGCTATGGCTATGAATAATGCCTTTGATATCGCTTGGTTGAATAGTAACAGGCTGTTTTGTTTGTTCAATAATGGCTGCAGTTTCTCTTGCATAAGCAGGAATAAATGGAATACCTGCATTGTTAAAGAGGCTAATTTCGTCTTGATTTAAATCCAGCGATGGAAATTTATTTTCTAGCGCAGCTACAAATGCAGGGCCTGCACTATGTATAAAATAGGTCTTGTTGAAATTGGTTTCCGCAATCAAAAAACGAAGCCTTAATCCATTTTGAAGTTTATATAAAATGCTATTTTCAGTCAATTCCAGCAATTCAGGCGGATTCGCCGAAATCATTTTTTTTTGAATAAATTCCCTATTTGCTGCCACCACGAAGGCCAATTCGTCAATTACGGGGAATTGCCGAATATAGCCGCCGGTGCATTTTATGGCATGCGGCGCAAAGATTTTTTCTACATAATTTTTAATATCATTGAAAACAATTTCAACTTGTGCGTATAAAAAACTGCCTTTGTTTTTAAAATAATATTCAATTGTTTCAATAATATTTTGTTGTGTCTTTTCTCCAAACCCTTTGTAATTTTTTAATCTATTTTCCTGACAGGCATATAATAATTCACCGATTGTTTCTATTTGCATTTCTTTCCAGATCACCGAAATTTTTTTGGGACCGATGCCTTTTATTTGCAACATTTCAAGCACGCCTTCGGGTGTTTTTTGCAATAATTCTGTGAGGACTGAAATTTGCCCAGTTTCCAATAACTCGAGGATTTTTTGGCCACTACTTTCGCCCAGGCCCTTTAGGCTGAAAAGCTTGTCTGGAGCGGTTTCTGACAGTTGAACAGCTAATTTTTCGATGTTGAAAGCGGCCGCTGCATAGTGCTTGGCTTTGAAGGAGTTTTCGCCATGAATATCCATTAATTTGGATAATAAATTAAAATATTCTGCTATCTGAAAATTGTCCATATGGCATCAAAAATTGAATTGCAAAATAGGATAATTGTAATCCAAATAGTGATTTATTTTTGGCGAATTTTAGTCAAAAAAAAATCCCCCAGTTGCCTGAGGGACCTTTGTATCTTTTGCTTAAAAAGCAAAGCTTACTTTTTCTTAGCAGCTTTCTTAGCAGCTTTTTTAGGAGCAGCTTTTTTTGCAGCTTTTTTAGGAGCAGCTTTTTTTACAGCTTTTTTAGGAGCAGCTTTTTTTGCAGCTTTTTTCTTTGTTGCCATTTTTTTAGAATTTAAATGTTAGTAAATAATACTTAAAAATAAATACTATTTTTCTAACAAACAAAAAAAAATCTAAAGTTTTTTAGGCGGTTGCTTCAACAGCGGTTATAGAAACAAATGTTTTATCACCTTTTCCTTTCCTGAATTCAACTAAACCATCGGTTAATGCGAAGATGGTAAAGTCTTTTCCAAGACCAACATTTTTACCAGGATGGTAAGTTGTACCGCGTTGACGAATGATGATATTACCAGACAATGCAGGTTGACCACCATAAATCTTTACACCTAATCTTTTACTTTGTGAGTCTCTTCCGTTTTTTACCGAGCCTTCACCTTTTTTGTGTGCCATCTTAAAAAATTTATTCTTTTAACTGATAAATCTTGTCTTCAATACTTACTGCTTGCATAGTTTTAAAAAAAAACCATCTAAGCGATTAGTTAGCAATTATGCAATTGCAGTTACCTTGATTCTTGTATACTGTGTACGATGTCCGTGTAATTTGCGGAAACCTTTTCTTCTTTTCATTTTAAAAGCAATTACTTTTTCACCTTTTACTAGGTCGCTGATAATTTCAACGGTAACTTTTGCTTTTACATCAGCACCTGTTTTCACAGTACCATTGTTGTCGGTCATTAAAACCTCAGCGAATTCTACGGTGTCACCAGTACTACCTGCGATATGCGGTACATAAAGGCTATCTCCTGCCTTTACTTTAAACTGTTGTCCGGCTATTTTTACTACTGCTAACATAATATATTCAGTTTTAGTCCGATTTTTTTCGGGAGGCAAAAGTAAGACAAATGACCTTATTTTCGGCATTTGGGGCTAGAAAAATTTCAGGAAATCGAGGCATAAGCCAAATTTCTCCCGATTTGGGTACAAAAATAGCCTTTTTTAAAGGTCAAAGGGGGTAATTTCGTCCTTCATTATGAATTATTTAGTTAAATGGGGTCGGGTAATATTTACCTGTTATTCCTTTTTATTATTCTTGCTGGTCTTCTTCATCATCTTTCCAGCGGTGGTGATTTCCTCTTTTTTTGGTAGAATAAAGGGTGGTAATGCCATCTATTCTTTGTGCCGATTTTGGGCAGATGCAGTTTTTTTATTTTGTGGACTCCGCCATCGTACCATTTACGAAGCCCCCAATGACATAAAAAAACCTTCCGTTTTTGTCTTTAATCACATCTCTTATATTGATATACCCGTTATCATGAAAGCCATCCGTAAACAGCCGGTGCGTATATTAGGCAAAGCCGAAATGGCAAAGATTCCCTTATTTGGGTTCTTATATCGCAAAGCAGTGGTAATGGTTGAAAGAGATAATCCCATTAATAGAGCAAAATCTGTTGTGCAACTAAAAGCTCTTTTAAAAAAAAATATTTCTATTGTTATTAGTCCTGAAGGTACCTTTAATACAACAGCCCAACCGTTGAAAGCTTTTTATGATGGTGCATTTAGGATTGCCATTGAAACGCAAACGCCCATTCGTCCCATCTTATTCTTGGATATGCATGATCGAATGAGTAATGAAAGATTTTTTTCTATGAATCCTGGCAAATGCCGCGTAGTGTATTTAGATCCTATCGATACAACTGGGATGAGCATCGTTGACACACCTGCCCTCAAACAAAAAGTATATGATTTAATGGAAGCGGGGTTAATAAAGTACAAGGCTAGTTGGATTAAATCGATGCCGTAAAAATATTTTCTTCTATAATAATGAATGATTGAATACAGATTCCTCCATATTATTTACTGATCAATCGCCCACTAGCTGGGCCGAAGTCATACTTCCATTGGCCTTGCCAATAACCTATACCTATTCTATTCCCAATCATTTGGTAGATAAAATTCGCATTGGTTGTAGGGTAGAAGTGGAATTGAAAAATAAAAAATATGCAGGCATCGTAAAATCTATTCATCAAAATAAACCTGCCTATGAAACCAAGCCAATTAGAAATGCCTTGGATGATGAACCCATCTTGTATCCACCACAATTGGCGCTTTGGTCATGGATGGCACAATATTATATATGTAGCGAAGGAGAAGTAATGGCCGCTGCCTTACCTAGCCATTTGAAATTAAGTAGCGAAACGGTATTGGTATACAATGAATCGGTAGGAGATGATTTTTCAAACTTAAATGATGAGGAGTATTTAGTGGCGGAAGCATTGTTATTGAAAAAAGAATTGCGTCTCTCTGAAGTACAACAGATTTTAGATGTGGCACATGTATACCCCATCATCAAATCGCTATTGGATAAAAATGTGTGCATGGTATGGGAAGCCATGGATGAAAAATATAAACTAAAGAAAGAACAGTATGTTACCCTGAATCCCTTGTATCAGCAGGAAGAAGAACTGAGTAAGAAATTGAATGAATGGAAAGGAGCTCCTAAACAAATGGAATTATTATTGTCGTATCTCCATTTAGAAAAATCCGAAGGGGAGGTCTTACAGTCCTCCTTACTGAAAAAATCTGGTGCCAGTGCTGCTCAACTAAAAGGCTTGGTAGAAAAGGGCATCTTGTGGATCGAAAAAAGAACCGTCGATAGAATCAAATCCCTGCCTAAGAATGTTTACATCGATTTTGTATTCAGTGAAGCACAACAGGAATCCTCTACTGCAGTGTTAAATGCCTTCGAGGATAAAAATGTTTGCCTATTGCATGGGGTAACTGGCAGCGGTAAAACACAGGTATATGTTAAGCTGATTGAGCAATACTTTATGGCAGGTAAGCAAGTGCTTTATCTGCTACCTGAGATTGCACTAACGGCACAGATTATACGACGATTACAAAAGCATTTCGGTGGCAATATCGCCATTTATCACTCCAAGTTCAGCGACAATGAGCGAATGGAATTGTGGAATAAAATTCGCACCGGTGCCGTTAAAATGGTACTGGGTGCCCGTAGCGCATTGTTTCTGCCCTTTAAAGAATTGGGGCTGATCATCGTAGATGAAGAGCACGATGCGAGTTACAAACAACAAGATCCAGCCCCCAGATACAATGCCCGCGACGCCGCCATTTATTATGCGTCTTTATTTGGTGCCAAAGTATTATTGGGAAGTGCCACTCCATCTATGGAATCGTATTATAATGCCATTCATCATAAGTATGCATTGGTAGAATTAAATGAAAGATTTGGCGGAATACAATTGCCCGCTATTGAAATCATAGATATCCGCAAATTATCGCAGAAAGGAAAGGTGATGATTAGTCCTCCTTTACAAACAGCCATTCAAACGGCACTCGATAATGATCGCCAAGTAATTTTGTTTCAAAACCGCAGGGGATATAATCCTTATCTCATCTGTGGTACTTGCGGATTTATACCTCAGTGCAATCATTGTGCAGTATCACTCACCTTGCATAAATACAGTAATAAATTGCATTGCCATTATTGTGGCAGTCAATACCCCAAATTAATTACTTGCCCTGCTTGTGGTAGCAATACTTGGTTGGAGAAAAATTTTGGTACAGAAAAAATCGAAGAGCAATTAGAAACCGATTTCCCCAAATATAAAATTGCCAGAATGGATGTGGATAGTGTGCGGGGTAAAAATGCACATGATACTTTGATACAAACATTTGAACAGCGAAGGCTAGATATTCTAGTAGGTACACAAATGGTTGTAAAAGGACTTGATTTCGACAGTGTAAGTTTGGTGGGTATTCTAGATGCAGATGGTTTATTGAGTTTTGCTGATTTCAGGGTGAATGAACGTGCCTTTCAATTGATGGAACAGGTAAGTGGTAGAGCAGGTAGAAAAAATGAACAGGGCACGGTATTAATACAATCAGGTAATCCTGCTCATCCAGTATTGAAGATGGTACAACAACATGACTTCAAAGGTTTTTATAATTGGGAAATAGAAAAAAGAAAAGAGTTTTTTTATCCTCCCTTTAGTAGGGTGGTATTGCTAACGGTAAAACACAAGGACAATCAGGTGGTGGAAGCGGCAGCTAATAAACTCGCAGCTTTGTTGCGACAAGATTTGCATGATTACGTAGTAGGACCTGCTGCTCCAATGATAAAAAGAATTCGCAATCAATACTTGATGGAGATAATGATAAAATTGCCCAAGGAATTGGGGAAAACGA
Organism: uncultured Bacteroidota bacterium; assembly: GCA_903858475.1. GTDB lineage: Bacteria > Bacteroidota > Bacteroidia > Chitinophagales > Chitinophagaceae > Ferruginibacter. The sequence continues at coordinate 2,318 of CAIOIZ010000028.1, read as the reverse complement.
ATAGCTATAAGCATGTAATTCGTAATCATATTAATTTATTGCAGTCAGAAAAAACGTACAAAGCGGTAATGGTAGTAACTGATGTAGATACGAATTAATTGGTAAAGCCTAAATTCAATTGAATGATACAGATAATAGAAAACGCATCACTAAAAAAGCTCAACAGTTTTGGTATGGAGGTGCAAGCCAAATATTTGGCCGCCGTTCATTCTTCTGTAGATATATTGGAGTTATTGGATACCATCTGTCAACAAAATGAAAAACCTTCCCAAACTCCCTTAGTTCTGGGTGGCGGCAGTAATATACTTTTTACCAAAAATTATGATGGATGGGTTATCAAGAATGAATTAAAAGGGATAGAACTGATAGCAGAAGATGATGACCATGTATATATAAAAGCCGGAGCGGGTGAAAACTGGCACCATTTTGTTATTAATGCTATTGCCCATAATTGGGCCGGCGTTGAAAACCTTGCGCTTATACCGGGTATGGTGGGGGCTAGTCCGATGCAGAACATTGGTGCCTATGGAGTAGAAATTAAAGATGTATTTCATTGTTTAGAAGCGGTACATATTAAGGAACAAAGAACCCAACTGTTTTATAAAAACGATTGTGCCTTTGGCTATCGTGATAGTGTGTTTAAACAAGCATACAAAAATGAATTTGTCATTACCAGCGTTACGTATCGGTTGAATAAAAAGCCAGTCTTCCATACCAAATATGGCGCTATTGAAGAAGCCCTGGAAAAAATGCAGGTGCAAACACTCCATATAAAAGCAATTGCAGATGCGGTGATTCATATTCGTAATAGCAAATTGCCCGACCCTTCTATCACTGGCAATGCAGGTAGTTTTTTTAAAAATCCCACTATATCGAAAATGGCTTTTATGGAATTGCAAAAGCAATTTCCTGCCATCATAGGATATCCAGTGGGCGATGATCAAATAAAGCTTGCAGCAGGTTGGTTGATTGAAGCAGCAGGCTGGAAGGGGTTCAGAAGGGGCGATGTGGGCTGTCACCATGCACAAGCATTGATATTGGTTAATTTAAGAAATGCTTCCGGCCAGGATGTCTATCAATTGAGTGAGGATATTCGTGCTTCTGTGGAAGAAAAATTTGCTGTTCAACTAGAGCGAGAAGTGAATATTATATAAAGCTGGGTGTTTTATTTCGTATATGCATGGTTGTTATTAAATCTGCCTCATTAAAATCCCGATAAAACAAGGAGTAGGCATTAATTGTTATACAAAACCTACTTTTGTGCTATGTACACGATTTCAGAAACTCAACAAGACATTCTAGCCCGATTGAAAATTGCTGCATTAAATGAAATGCAATTGACCGCTTTGGAGGCTGCCGAAACCAACCAAAACATTCTATTATTATCTGCCACTGGATCTGGAAAAACCCTTGCTTTCTTATTGCCATTGGTATCCAAATTAAATGCCGATTGTAAAGCGCCACAGGCACTCATTATTGTCCCTTCCAGAGAATTGGCTATACAAATTGATGATGTATTCAGAAAGATGCAGACGGGCCTGAAAGTAACGCTCTGTTATGGAGGTCACAAAAGAGAAACCGAAGAAAACAATTTGCTAGAAGCGCCTGCTTTAATCATTGGTACCGCCGGCAGACTCGCCGATCATATTCGCCGCAATAATTTTGCTACTGACCAAATTCATACATTAATATTGGATGAATTTGATAAATCGCTGGAACTGGGTTTTCATGCCGAAATGGAATTTATCATTGGATCCATAAAAAATATACAAAGCAGGATGTTGACTTCTGCTACAGAAACAGTGATGGTGCCCGACTTTATCGGATTGCAAAACCCCACTCGCCTCAATTTCCTTGACCTAGTTATTGAAAATGCCATTGGCGTTGAAATAAAAACTGTTTTATCGGAAGAAAAAGACAAGGTCAATACTTTATTTAAATTGATTTGTTTTTTAGGCAATCGTTCATCCATCATTTTTTGTAATCATCGCGAATCAGTAGAAAGAACCAGTCAGTTGTTGGCCGAAAAAGGCATAATCAATGTTTTTTATCATGGCGGTATGGAACAACAGGAAAGAGACAGTGCATTGTGCAAATTTAAGAATGGCACTTCCAGCTTTTTAGTAACTACCGATTTAGCATCTAGGGGGCTTGATATTCCTAATATCCGAAATATTATTCATTTCCATCTGCCTTCCGGCGAAGATGTATTTACCCATCGCAATGGAAGAACCGCCAGAATGATAGCAAGTGGAACCGTTTATGTTATTTATTCCGATGATGAAAAATTGCCAGCCTATATTACCCAAGATTCCACC
>CAIOIZ010000027.1 GCA_903858475.1 uncultured Bacteroidota bacterium | reverse complement strand
CACTGCAAGTGGTTGGGAAACTCTTGAGTTTGATTTTGCAAACCAGGCAACTGGTACTGCAGCATTGAACCTTGCGTTTAGTTATAATAAAGTATCTATCTTCTTTAATTTTGGTACAACAGGTGCAATAGCTGGTGAGCGCATCTATTATTTTGATGATCTTAAATTCGGAGCCGCTCCTTTAGACCAAATGAATTTGCCAGTTACTTTCGATGCACCTAGGGTTGATTATGGCGTAGTAGGATTTGGTGGTGCAGAGCAATCAAGTATTGTAATTGATCCAACACTTGCTAGTAATAAAGTAGCTAAAGTAATTAAGACAATTACTGCCGAGCTATGGGCAGGTCCAACTGTTACTGCAGTAAATGCCGCTTCATTCCAAACAGGATTTAGCAGCAATATTCCATTTGCAGCAGGTGCTACAAAGATGAATGTGAGAGTGTGGTCACCACACGCAGGCATCCCGGTTAGATTGAAAGTAGAAGATAAAAATGATCCAACACACAGTTGTGAGACGGAATCTTATATTACAATCGCAAGTGGATGGCAAACATTAGAATTTAATTTTGCAAACCAGGCAACTGGTACTGCAGCATTGAACCTTGCGTTTAGCTTTAATAAACTATCTATCTTCTTCAATTTTGGTACAACAGGTGCAACTGCCGGAGAGCGCATCTATTATTTTGATGACGTTAAATTTGGTGGAAATAATGCAGCCAGTGCACCAACAGTAGTTAGTCCTGTTACCTATTGCCAAAATGCAACTGCTGTTCCATTGACTGCTACAGCAACAGCAGGCAATACATTACTTTGGTATACTGTAGCAACAGGAGGTGTAGCTTCCTTAACTGCTCCTACACCAAGTACAGCTGTTGGAGGTTCATTTAATTATTATGTAAGTCAAATAAATGCTGTTGGAGCTGAAAGTCCAAGATCTCAAATAGTGGTATCAGTTAATGCTACACCTATAGCACCTGTAGCAACTACTTTGGTTACGTATTGTCAAAATGCTATTGCATCTGCATTGACAGCCACTGCAGCAGCGGGTAATACGTTGAAATGGTATACTGTTGCAATTGGTGGTACAAGTTCAGCAACAGCGCCGACTCCTTCAACTACCACTGCAGGCACTACGCCTTATTATGTGAGTCAAGCAAACCCTGTAGGTTGCGAAGGACCAAGATCCAATATCAATGTAGTTGTTAATCCAGCACCTGGATTGCCAACAGTTGTTAGTCCAATTAATTATTGTCAAAATACAACAGCTGTACCATTAACTGCTACAGCAGCAGCTGGCAATACTTTAAAATGGTATACGGTACCTGTTGCAGGTTTTGGTTCAGCCACTGCACCAACTCCAAGTACAGTCAATGCAGGTACAGTAACTTATTATGTAAGTCAGGTTACAGCCTTAGGTTGTGAAGGTGGAAGAACGCCTCTTGCAGTAGTTGTTAATGCTACACCAGGGGCGCCATCTACCTCAGCAGTTACCTATTGTCAAAACAGTACTGCAGTCGCATTAACAGCAACAGCAGCAGCTGGCAATACGCTTAAGTGGTATACAGTAGCAGTTGGTGGAACTGGAACAGCCATTGCACCAACACCTCTAACAACCGCAACTGGCACTACTACTTATTATGTTAGTCAGGTTGCTGCTGCAGGTTGTGAAGGCAATCGCGCATCATTAAATGTAGTAGTAAATCCTGCTCCCGTAGCGCCAGTGGTAACAACACCAGTGTTGTATTGCCAAAATGAAACACCTAGAATTTTAAGTGCCACTCCGGTTGTCGGTAATGCACTTAATTGGTATACAACTGCAGTAGGTGGTGTTTCTAGCACCATCGCTCCAACGCCAATTACTAGTGTACCAGGGTCAACAACATTCTATGTTAGTCAATCAAATGGCTTTGCTTGCGAAAGTCCTAGGGCATCAGTATTGGTAACTGTAAATGCTTTACCAGCTGCACCTAGTATTAGTGCTGCTCCGTATACAAAATTGTATCCAGGCATGACTACAACTATTAGTACCGCTAGTAGCCTTGGCAATACCTATGCATGGTATAGAAATGGTTTATTATTGTCGGGTCAAATTAGTAATGCTATCAATGTTACTGTTGATGGACTTGGATCTTATCAATTGAAAGTTACCAATGCCAATGGATGTGTAAATAGTTCAAATGCTGTTGTAATTTCAGATGAAAGCAGCGAAAAATTATTTGTCTATCCTAATCCTTCAACTGGTGTATTCCAAGTAAGGTTCTTTAGTAACATGAATGATCTTAAACCAAGGTGGTTAGTGGTATATGATAGCAAAGGTGCTGAAGTATTAAAAGGCAAATATGTAATGTTCGGTGCGTATACTTCAATTATGCTTGATTTAACTTCAAAGAGCGCAGGCATTTATACTGTTTATTTAATGGACAATGAGGGCAATAAATTAAAATCTGCTCAAGTAGTAATTAGGTAAAATAAAAAATACAAACAACCAATAGGGGCTATCTCAAAAGGATAGCTCCTTTTTTAAAGTCATCTAATAATTTGCTGTAGTTATTTAAGTAAAGCATCTATTTTTTTTGGGTATAAAATTGTGAGAAATAGTATTCTTCATTTTAAGAAAAGCTTCGTATGAAAAAAACAATATGTTTTCTCCTGCTATTGATGGGTTGTGCTATTTCTTTTGCCCAATCTTCACCATCTAATGGAATGCAAATATTTATTGATTCTTTGTTGCAGAAAATGACCCTTGAAGAAAAAGTAGGTCAGATGAATCAATACAATGGATTTTGGGAAGTAACTGGACCGGTTCCTAATGAGGGTAATGCAAAGTTGAAATACGAACATCTTAAGAAAGGAATGGTTGGTGCTGTGCTGAATGTTAAAGGAACTGCCAACGTTAGGAAATTACAAGAGATTGTAGTGAAAGAATCTAGATTAGGCATACCCTTGCTTTTTGGATTTGATGTTATTCATGGCTATAAAACAATTACACCGATTCCACTTGCAGAAGCTGCAAGTTGGGATCTTGAGGCGATAGAAAAATCTGCTAGGATTGCAGCCATTGAAGCTTCCGCTGTTGGTATCAATTGGACATTTGCTCCGATGGTAGATATTACTCGGGATGCTCGTTGGGGAAGAGTAATGGAAGGAGCCGGGGAAGATCCGTATTTGGGTGCTAAAATTGGAGTAGCACGAGTGAAAGGTTTTCAGGGACAAGATTTGTCTTCTTCAAATACCATCGCAGCATCCGTAAAACATTTCGCTGGGTATGGATTTGCAGAGGCTGGTCGTGATTACAATACAGTAGATGTTGGCACTTCTACACTGTATAATATTATATTGCCTCCATTTAAAGCAACAGTAGATAATGATGTGAAAACCGTCATGAATTCTTTTAATACTTTAAATGGCATTCCAGCTACTGGCAATAAATTTTTACAAAGAGACATTTTAAAAGGCAAATGGAATTTTAAAGGATTTGTTGTTTCTGATTGGGGATCAGGAGCTGAGTTGATCACTCATGGTTTTGCAAAAGATTTGAAAGAGGTAGCCATTTTATCTGCCAATGCAGGGTCAGACATGGACATGGAATCTTATGCCTATGTAACGCATTTGAAAGAAATGGTAGAGGCTGGTAAAGTGGATATTGCTGTAGTGAATGATGCGGTAAGGAGGATACTACAAGTAAAATATGAATTGGGTTTGTTTGCAGATCCATATAGGTATTGTGATGCACAACGCGAGAAAGATTTATTGTATCATCCCAATCATCTTGCCGCAGCGTTGGATATTGCTAAAAAATCAATTGTTTTATTGAAAAATATAAAAACTACTGGTCAGGGAAATCCTCTTTTACCTTTAAATAAAAATCAAAAAAATATTGCGGTGATTGGCGCATTGGCCAATGATAAAAATAGTCCCTTGGGTAGCTGGAGGGTAGGTTCGGATGATAACAGTGCGGTATCTTTTTTAGAAGGGTTTAAAAAATACAATTCAAATTTTGTGTATGCAAAAGGTGCTGATCTTGTAAATGGCCCTACTGATTTTATACATGAAGTAAAAATAAATGAAACAGATAAAAGTGGTTTTGCACAAGCCATTGCGTTGGCAAAAAAATCTTCTGTTGTAATTATGGTATTGGGCGAACATGGATTTCAATCTGGCGAGGGGAGAAGCAGGTCTAAATTAGATTTGCCTGGTGTGCAAGAAGCTTTATTAGAAGAGATTTATAAAGTAAATAAGAATATTGTATTGGTATTAATGAATGGTCGTCCTTTAGCAATCACATGGGCGCAAGAGCATATACCTGCTATTTTGGAAGCATGGCAGCTTGGAACCCAAACGGGAGATGCTATTGCGCAAGTATTATTTGGTGATTATAATCCCTCCGCAAAACTACCGATGACATTTCCACGAAGTGTAGGACAAGAACCACTGTATTATAATCATTACAGTACCGGTAGGCCCAATACGAATGATGTTGTTTTTTGGTCGCACTATTCTGATGAATCAAATGAGCCTTTGTATCCATTTGGATATGGGTTAAGTTATACTAATTTCGAATACACTGATTTAAAAATTAATGATAGTGATCCTTCTGCTATTCGTGTAAGCGTGCAGGTTAAAAACACAGGAAAAATTGCGGGGGAAGAAGTGGTACAACTTTATTTACACGATCGGGTAGCTTCTGTAGTTAGGCCAGTGAAAGAATTAAAAGGGTTTAAGAAAATACTTTTACATTCTGGCGAATCTACTTTGGTAACATTCACACTAACCAATAATGAATTAGGTTTTTATAATAATGAGGGCGTATTTGTAGTGGAGTCAGGTGATTTTGATGTGATGGTTGGAACTAATTCAATACAAGGATTGAGTGCTGTGTTTACAAAAAAATAAGGGTTGTAAAACTGGTTAATTTATTTCCCAAGAAAATCTACGATAGCTGTTGCTGCATTGGAGGAAGCATGTCCGCCACTACTTAAAATATTTTTTAAGGTAGCGTAATCAGTATTCAGTTGCAGCTGTTTAGCTTTATTGTGAAGAAGTTCATTCAATTCATGTCGAAGGTTTTCGACAGTAAGTTCATCTTGTATAAGTTCTTTCACTACTTCTTTGTCCATAATCAAATTAACCAAGCAGATGTATTTGATATGGATGAGCCGTTTAGCTATTTGATAGGAAAGCGCATTCCCTTTATAACAGATTACTTCAGGCACATTGAACAAGGCCGTTTCTAAAGTAGCAGTTCCGCTTGTCACCAGTGCAGCAGTGGATTGGGATAAGAGTTCGTAGGTTTGGTTGACCACCCAGGATACATTCTTATAAGGTTGTAAAAGTTCATTGTAAAAGCTTTCTTCCAATCCAGGCGCTTTTGCCACAATGAATTGGTAATCGGAAAATTCATTGCTTAATTGCAACATAATTGGTAGCTTTTTCAATATTTCTTGTTTACGGCTACCGGGTAATAATGCAATTATTTTTTGCGTTTTGTTGACTGAAAGAGCAGGATTGTTTTTTTTAAAATCTTCAATTACTTCTACCAGTGGATGGCCTACATAGTCTACTTCCCAATTCCATTTATTTTTATAATAGGTTTTTTCAAATGGAAGAATGCAAATCATTTTATCGATGCATTGTCGCATCATTTTTACCCTGTTTTCTTTCCAGGCCCATACTTGGGGGGATATGTAATAAATAATTTTAAATCCCTTGCTTTTTGCCCATTTTGCAATGCGTAAATTAAATCCGGGATAGTCAATTAGTAGGATGGCATCGGGTTGAAATTGAAGTATGTCTTCTTTACAAAATCGAAGATTTTTGAATATGGTGCCAATATTTTTAAGCACTTCTGTAAATCCCATAAATGCCAATTCTTTATAGTGCTTCACCAATGTAGCACCTGCAGCTTCCATTTTATCGCCACCCCAACACCGTATCGAAGTTTCCTTATCAAGAAGATGTAGTTCTTTGATGAGATTACTGCCATGTAAATCACCGCTTGCTTCACCAGAAATGATGTAATACTTCATACAATTCAAAGGTAGGTTGGCTAAGTCAGTAAATGAAAAATAGATTGGTTTTCCTTTTACTGAATTTATCCAAATGTTTTTATGGAAAGAATTAATAGTCCATATAATAGGGTGGCAACAAATAGCCCTTTTGCAGTTTTGTCGATGTGGGAATTGATATAAAAAGTAAATAAGATGGCATTGGCTAATAAGCATAGGCTAAGAGCAACAGTAAGCATATGATGACTCGGTTCATAGTAAATAAATTGCAAGGCCTGGAAATAATTCAAGGTTTGCAATTTACTGGCTTTGAAAGCTATGAATCCTGCAAAGGGGGCCAGCAAGCCTAATATAAAACCAAAAACAAAATGATCTTTTTTGATGAGTTTAAACATTATTTAAAAAGTTTCTTTTTCTCTAATTGTTTTTTGAGTGTATAGTTGGTTAGGTCAAACTGAACGGGTACAACGCTTACATAATTATTTTTTAGTGCCCACACATCGGTTTCTTTGCTTTTGTCGAAGTTCACAAATTTGCCTGTAAGCCAATAGTATTTTTTGCCTTGGGGGTCGCTTCTTTCATCAAATTCTTCATCGTATTTAGCATATGCCTGATGACATATTTTGACGCCTTTGATAAGTTCTTTTTTTACAGCAGGGATATTTACATTCAACAATAAGTGCTTATCAATTTTTTGTTTTAACAGTGCACTTACAATTTGATGAACATAAAAGCGGGCTGCAGTAAAATCAGCATCTACGCTGAAGTCAAGCAGTGAAAATCCAACACTGGGGATGCTTTCAATGGAGGCTTCCATGGCGGCACTCATGGTACCACTATAAATTACATTGATAGAGTGGTTGGCGCCATGATTGATACCACTCAGGCAAATATCTGGTTTGCGGTGAAGCACTTTATCTACTGCTAGTTTAACACAATCTACAGGTGTGCCACTGGTTTGCCAGGATTCGATGCCGTCAAAAACATCCACCTTGTGCATTCGCAGCGGCTCACCTATGGTAATGGCATGACCCATACCACTTTGAGGTTTGTCTGGAGCCACTACTACTACTTTGCCGAGATCTTTTACAGCGTCTACTAAATTACGTATACCCGGTGCCGTGATGCCATCATCATTAGTGATGAGAATAACGGGTTGTGAAGTTTTGCTTTTAGCCATGTGGTGAAGGGTGCTTACTAATCTTAATTAAAATTGAGGGAACCATTGTCTACCGATACCGGTTCTGAACGGCCAAGGAATCATGGCCAAGATTAATAATAAAGCGAGACCAAAAAAGATTAGACTGCGTTTATTCTTTTTAGCGTCGTTGTCTGCACGTTTTACCATGCTTCGGCCAATATGTACCAGCAACCAGGCAATGATCATCATCAGCGCATGTTCAACCGCAAAAAAGCGTTGAGCACTATCAGTCATTACTGCTTTGGCATTGGTTTTTAAAGCGTCAAACCAGCTATTGTTAAAATACAATACCAGGCCAATCAGCAATTGAATGTCACAAAAAATCATGAATAATAAGCTGGCTTTATTGTCTTTGCCTGTATAATTTCTTTTACTAGCAACTGCAGTGATCGCCGTCACCACTGTCCAAAGGCCAAATAATAAAACCGCCCAGCGTAAAATATTGTGAATAGGTAGGAAATAGTTCATATAAATATTTTGAGCAAAAATAAGGGAACTAAATATACGAAGGCAAAAAAAAACCTACTATCGGAAGTAGGTCTTTGTAGAAGTATTTTTAATGCTGTTTGTAGATGAAATCCTTGAGTTGTCGTAGGTCTGCTTCCAATACACTGATTCTGTTATTTTGTTGTTCGATAATTTGTTGTTGTTCTTGCACTGCTTTAATGGCAATTACACCAAAAGATTGGTACGACATCATCATGAAAGGTAGGCCAGTAGTTCTGTCAATTTTGTGAAATACCAAATCTGGAAAATAGGGTTCAATATCCTGCGCCATAAATCCAATGGATTTGCGATCACCGTCCTTGCTGTCGATATAATTATAGATATACGGAGTTAGTTTATTTATATTCTCAAGTACGGGTGGGAGTGGAGCTATGTTTTTTTTAAGGGTGCGATCCGATAATGCTGAATAAGCGCCAGTTACTCGGTCGATATTAGCTCGCAATGAGCCATTGCTGTAGAAATTAAGGGATGAATCTATCGAACTCACATATAAACCCCATTTAAGATTAACGCTTGAGGGATGCCGCAAAGACATTTGATCTCCGTTGCTAAATCCAGTTATTTGCAAACGCCCTTCTGTTACATTATTAATATCAGAAGGGTAGGCGCCAATACCTACATTGTGTCGAAACATAGCCATTGAAGGGGTATCGGCTGTAGCGGTATTTTGGGGTGGGGCAGTTACATAAAAAGCAAGTCCCTGGGTTTGAGTAGTTTGAACAGTACCTACATTTTCCGTATATGAAGAAATAGCCACATTGTCTTGTTTGCCTGCAGTATTACCTTCTACCAAGTAATTGTTTTCGAAAATAATAGAAGTTTTTTGTCTTAATTCCCAACCGGGTATTGTTTTTCTATTGACTCCAGAAATAACCAAGGCGGTAATATTATTTTTGGAATTGATTAATGCGGAATCAATTTTTTTAAGGACTTTTAATTTAGGGCTGTAATTGACAGCAGTACCCGTGTAGCCATCCATGATTTCAACTCCATCAGTGGTATCACGCAATTGTATACCGAGTACTCCACCAGTTTTCCAAACATTATCATTTAGGTTATCTGCTATTCGAACCCATTTTGCAGCGACTGTACTATAATAGTAATAACCACGTGCCATGTCGTTGCGCACACCAGGCTGAGTAGTATTGTAAACAATTAGTCCATTTGCAGGGGTAGAAATACTAGTTATGTCTTTTAAACTATCAATACTTACTTGAGGAATCAATATTCCCTTATTGGTACTCACGATATCTAATTGAGCACTCGAATTAGGAGCTACAGTTCCTATTCCTACATTTTGTCCGAAGATGCAGAATTGAAAGAAGGGGGCAATAATTGCCAGGGGAAGACATTTTTTGATTTGCATGATTGGTAGATTTACCAATAAATTTAATACATATTAAATAGAATTGCAATACCCTATTTGGGGTAAAATTCCAGTTTTTAGTGAAAATCGAAAAAAATAATGGTAAAATAATTTGGTTAAACTAAATTAATTAGTATATTTGTGCTAATCAAATTAGCCTATTATGTCAATAGCCGGTCAAAATTTAAAGTATTTGAGAAAACTCCGTGGTTGGACACAGGAGGAATTTGCCAACAAACTTGGTATCAAGCGATCTTTGATTGGAGCGTATGAAGAAGAACGAGCTGATCCAAGAATCGATATTCTAGAAATTATTGGAGATATATTCAAACTGAGTATGGATGAGTTATTATTAAAAGATTTGAATAATAGCAGTGGTAATTATATGGCCAAGCGTCGGCAACTAAAAATGATGAGTGCCGATCGGAATATTATTCATTTTGTACCAGTGAAAGCTGCTGCGGGATACCTGGCTGGCTATGCGGATGCGGAGTTTATTGATGAATTGAACACTTTTACATTGCCCATGTTAAGTGGCGGCAATTATCGTGCTTTTGAAATAATCGGAGACAGTATGTTGCCAACACCGAGTGGTAGTATTATTGTTGGCGAAAAGACCGATTCGCTGGAGGATATCAAGAACAATATGCCTTATATTGTTGTAAGCCGCAATGAAGGAATCGTGTATAAACGAATTGTGAAAAATAGCAAGCTTAAAAACAAACTTACCTTGGTAAGTGATAATCCTCAATACCAACCATATCAAGTGAATGCAGAAGATGTGGTGGAATTGTGGTTGGCACAATCTGTCATCAGTAAAGTGACTCAACAACAAAGGTGGGATGTAAACAGTTTGGCCAATCTGGTCAATAATTTACAAGACCAGGTTAGTACACTTAAAAAGAAGATGAATTAATAGCCTATTCATCCTTCACAATTTTAATGCTGTTAGTTTAATAATCCGTCCATTTTTAACGGAATGGAACTCTATTGTATATATAGATAATAATTTATTAAGTATGAATGCCAGGGAATTATTGATATTGAATTTTGAAGAAGTAAGGCGGAGGAGTATTAAAATCTGGAAGAATATTTCAGAAGAGCATTTGTATTGGCGACCAGATAGCAGCGCATTGAGCTGTATTGAGATGGTTCGACATGTATTGGCTACTGAAAACATTTATCATCAAATTATTTTAGACCGAGGTGCTTTGGATAGATATGAAAGTCCACTTTTGTCAAATCCTTATGGAACAGTAGAGGATGAATTAAAAAATGCACAACCATTCAGAGAAAAATTCCTCCAAATGGTCAATGGATTTGCTACTAAGGAATTGGAAGAAATAAGAATTGTTCGTGCGGACGCCAAGCAGGATAGGCGATTGGGTGATTATTTATTAAGAATTGCCTATCATGAATCTGTTCATTCCGGCCAGTTATTGGATTATTTAAGAACCATTAAAGCACCCAGACCGAAAATTTGGGATTAGTTTTTGCAAAATAATGTCATAATTTTATTTCAGATACATAGATTCAAACATTTAAAAACTCAAGTTATGATTAAGTTACAGGTAATTGGCAATCTAGGAAATGATTGCATTGTAAAAGACATTAACGGAAAAAACGTTATCAATTTCAATGTTGCACACTCCGAGCGTTATAAAGATGCTCAAGGCAATCAAAAAGAAAGAACCACCTGGGTGGCTTGTGCTTATTGGGTAGACAAAACCACCGTTTCCCAATATTTAACCAAGGGCAAAACAGTGTATGTAGAAGGATATCCAGAAGCCGACTCCTACACCAATAAGGAAGGGCAGCCAGCTGCTACACTCCGTATGCGTGTTCAAAATTTACAATTATTAGGAGGCAATAGTGGCGCCAACGATAATCAGGGTGCCATTCAAGGCAATGTTACCAATGCAGGTATAAGTGCTCGCCCAGTAGTAAATACAGCCCCCAATGAAGTTGGTTCTGATGATTTACCATTCTAAAAAATTTCATTTTCAATTTTAAGAAACGACGCAAATATTTGCGTCGTTTCTTTTTTTAACTTGTGCAAAATATTCACCATGCTACGATTGCTACTTATCCTCCTTTTTGTCCTTACTAATATTTTAAACAGTTTCTCGCAGCAAAATATTTCACAGTATGTCGATCCTATGATTGGTACTGGCGGACATGGACATACTTATCCCGGAGCTGTTATGCCGCATGGGATGGTACAGCTGAGTCCAGATACACGCTTAGCTGGCTGGGATGGTTGTAGCGGTTATCACTATTCCGATAATTATATTTACGGCTTTACACATACACATTTAAGTGGAACAGGTTGCAGCGATTATGGTGATATTTTATTGATGCCCATGAGTGGTAATCCTTCCCCCGATAATAAAATATATGGTTCTGCCTTTTCACATGAAAATGAAAAAGCTAGTCCAGGTTATTATTCAGTAAAACTTACAGATGATAATATATTGGCAGAATTAACCACCAGTACAAGAGTAGGATTTCATCGATACAGCTTTGCCAACGCTTCAAAAAACAATATTATATTGGATTTAAATCATCGCGATCCTGTTATGGAAGCCTCCATCAAAATCATTAACAACAATACAGTGGTGGGTTTACGTAGAAGCAAGGCCTGGGCTAATAATCAGTATGTTTATTTTGCTATTGAATTTTCGGAACCCTTTGCTGAATATGCTATTTATAAAGATGATAAAACAGTTGCAGCTAGTATTAGTGAATTGGATAGTGCTAAAAATATCAAAGCCTATTTTCAATTTAACAACAAACAGGTCATGGCCAAAGTAGCAATATCTTCTGTGAGTGTAGAAGGAGCACAAAAAAATCTGGCAACCGAAATAGCCGGATGGGATTTTGAACAGGTAAAGCAATTAGCCAATGATAGTTGGAATAAAGAGCTTCGCAAGATTGAGATTACAACCACCAATACGGCCCAGCTTCGTACTTTTTATACCGCCTTATATCATACGATGATTGTACCCAATATTAATATGGATGTAGATGGTCAATATAGGGGAAGGGATAATCAAATTCATACTGCAGTAGGGTTTACCAATTATTCCGTTTTCTCGTTGTGGGATACCTATCGGGCAGCTCATCCACTGTATACCATCATCGATCGGCAAAGAACCTTGGATTATGTTCAATCCTTTTTGGCACAATACAAAGAAGGAGGGCGCTTGCCTGTATGGGAATTAAGTGGTTGTGAAACGGATTGTATGATTGGTTATCATAGTGTTCCTGTTATTGTAGATGCCTATCGTAAAGGCATTACTGGTTTTGATACAGAATTGGCATTGGAAGCAATGAAGAAAAGCGCTACTTGGAATCATTTGGGTTTGCCTGCAATTATTGATCATGGTTATCTTGAAATGGATGATGAACATGAAAGTGTAAGTAAAACTTTGGAATACGCTTATGATGATTGGTGTATTGCACAGTTTGCCAAAGACATTAATCATCCCTTGGATTATATAAATTATATCAAAAGAGCGCAATCTTATAAAAATATACTGGATGTACAATCGGGCTTTATGCGTCCGCGTAAAAATGGTAATTGGATCAGTCCATTTGATCCACGAGAAGTAAATAATAATTTCACAGAAGCCAATAGCTGGCAATACAGTTTTTATACACCACAGGATATCAGTGGATATATTGAATTGCTTGGTGGAAAGAATCGAATGGAAAGAAAATTGGATAGCTTGTTCACCGAAAACTCTGCTACTACAGGAAGACAACAAGAAGATATAAGTGGTTTGATTGGCCAGTACGCACATGGGAATGAACCAAGTCACCACATTGCTTATCTATATAATTTTATTGGCAAAGCATATAAGACGCAAGAAAAAGTACATCAGATAATGAAGGAAATGTATCAGGATAAACCTGATGGGTTGGCAGGAAATGAAGATTGTGGTCAAATGAGTGCTTGGTATGTTTTAAGTGCGTTGGGAATCTATCCAGTTACACCAGGTACCAATGATTTTATCATTGGCACTCCCTTGTTTCAAAATGCTCAGATTCACCTAGAGAATGGGAAAACATTTACAGTAGCTGCTTCCAGTGTAAGCGACAAAAATTATTATATTCAATCAGCAACACTTAACGGCAAAGCATATACGCCATCTTTTATTCGTTACGATGATATATGGAAGGGAGGGGAAATCGCATTTTCAATGGGATCTAAAGCCTCATTATTTGGAAATAATGCATTCCCTATAACTGAAATCAAAGAACATACAATTGTATTGAACCCAATTGTAGATGGAGGCAATATGACATTCCAAAAAAATGCAACCATCAATATTTATAGCAATCAAACTGGGGTTGAGTTTTATTATACCTTGGATGGGAGTACACCAAGTAAACTATCACAAAAATATAGGCTTCCATTTAGGGTAGAGCATACTGCCACTATTAAGGCAATAGCTATCAACAAACAAGGAGCACAGAGTTATATAACCACCACGTCTTTTATGAAAGCGCCGAACAACTGGACCATCCAATTGGTAAGCCCCTGTGAGCCACAATATTCAGCAGGCAGTGATGATGCACTCATTAATGGATATAAAGGAACGGTGAATTGGAGAATGGGTAATTGGCAGGGCTTTCAGAAAGCAACAATGGAGGCCATCATTGATTTGAAAGAAATGGCAAGTATCTCTACTTTAACTACTAGTTTTTTACAAGATACCCGTGCCTGGATAATTGCACCTAAAAAAGTAATGGTTGAAATTTCTACAGATGGTAAAACGTATACCGAAGTATATGCTAAAGAAAACTTTTTGCCTATTGATGACTTAACTGTTCAAATTGTACCAATTCTGGCCAATTTCCCAACAGCGAAAGCAAGGTATGTAAAATTAAAGGCGGTTCAATATGGCAAATTACCGGCATGGCATGAAGGGGCAGGAGGTGATTCGCATATATTCATTGATGAAATAAGGGTACAATAAAAAAGGCTAAATAAATAGCCAAGAATTAAGTCGGGATACACCTAGCACTAATAAAGAAAATTAAAATTTGCAGCAATTAAAGCAAGTTCAATGCTTTGGCAAAAAAAGTAACATTGAATGGAAGTACTAAAGAGCAGTAACCACCACCAATCTTGTATACAAAAAAGAATGCTGCAACTGAAACGAGAAATAGGATCCAATTAAGGGCAGAAGATTTTTTTGATGTTGTTTCCATTCTGATATTTTTTTGCAAATATATGGGAGAAGTTGTTATTGACTGCGGTTTTTTGGATAATATTGGGACTAAATCAACCAAATGAGATATTTATCAGTTTTCGGGGTTTTACTGTTTTTAATAGCCTGTAACAATGGGGGTACAGCAGAGCAACCAATAAAGGATAGTTTAGTAAAGGATAAGCCGATTGTTCTTCAGCCTGTTGGGCCCCCAGCCAAAGTAAATGGTGCTTTTGCTGGCATTTTGCCCTGCTCTGACTGTGAAAAGCAGGAAGTACTACTTGCCCTGACAGATTTGGGATACGAAAGGTCGGTACATAAAGTAGCCCCGAAAAAAAAGTTAGATCTTTTGGGTAGTACCAAGGGGAATTGTACGCAGGATAGTGGCTTTATAAGCATTTTGAGCCCTACAGGCAAGGCGATTGAATGGTATAAAATTATCTCCCTCGATAGCATTGAACTGGTGACAAACAGGGCCGAACCAGTGTTAAAAGGACAACATTTCTACTTAACTAGGAAGGATGGTCAAAAGTTGGTAAAATGATTTTTGGCATAGTTTCCCTCACTTTTTAATGTGTATTTTTTACATTTTAAAATTTTGGTCTTATATTGCATAGATATTTAACACTGTGTAAAGGATGATCTTGCATTTTTATTTACGATTTGCTTCCAACTATGGCCAAACTATTTTTATCAGTGGTAATCATGTGGCTTTAGGAAACGATGATTTTACTGCTGCGATACCCATCCATTACTTAAATGAAGATTTTTGGCATGCCTCTATTGAGATTCCTGCACAAGAAAATACAGCTGATTTACACTATCGTTACATTTTAAGAGCCTCATCCGGGGAAGAATTTATTGATGGATGTGAGAACCGATTTGTTACGATCACAAATAGTAAGGAAGCTGAAATAGTTATTTATGATACCTGGAATCACGCAGGTAATGTGGGCAATCTCTTTTTAACACAGCCTTTCCAACAGGTATTATTACCCAATAAACATTCCAAATTAAAATCAAAGTCCCCCAAATTATATACGCATGAATTAAGGGTAAAAGCACCCTTGCTGCAGGCCGATGAACATCTTTGTATGGCTGGCTCTGTTCCTTCTTTGGGTGATTGGGACACGATTGAGCCTTTCCTGTTAACGCATCAGGGACAATGGTGGTCGATAAGGCTTAAGTTGGACAAAGAGACCTTTCCCATTGCCTATAAATACGGCATCTACAACACAAGCAATCAGAAATTTGTAAAGTTTGAAGAAGGGAATAATCGTTTATTGATGGGGCATGGAGAGCAATCTGATTTAACAATACTACATGATGGGTTAGCGAATTTTGGCAATCCTTCCTGGAAAGGTGCTGGTGTAGCCATTCCAGTATTTAGTTTGAAAACAAAGAATAGTTTTGGGACTGGAGAATTTACCGATTTAACTTTATTAACAGACTGGGCCAAACAAATTGGTTTGAAGTTGATTCAACTCCTACCATTGAATGATACTACAGCTACCCATACCAACAAGGATTCCTATCCTTATGCTGCCATATCCGCTTTTGCCTTGCATCCACTCTTTATCAATTTAGAAAAAGTAGCGGGAGAGGCTTGTGCTGAAATTATTAAGCCACTTAAACGCAAACAAAAGCAGCTAAATGAATTAGTGTTGATGGATTATGAGCAGGTGATGAAATTTAAGTTTCGTGCCTTAAAGGAATTGTATGAAGCCCAAAAGCAAAGTTTTCTTGCAGATCCAGTTTATTTATCATTTTTCGAATCCAACAAACATTGGCTGGTACCATATGCCGCTTTCTGTTTTTTAAGAGATAAATACCAAACATCAGAATTCAATACATGGAAGTCGAATAGTCAGTATGAGGAAACTGCGATACATCGTTTGGTAAGTCCTTCACAAAAGCATTTTGATGAAGTTGCTGTGCATTATTTTACGCAATATCATTTACACCTTCAATTAAAAGAAGCCAGTGCCTACGCACACAAAAATGGCATTATTTTAAAAGGTGATATACCCATTGGTATCTATCGACATAGCGTAGATGCCTGGATGGAACCTTTCTTGTACAATATGAATGAACAAGCAGGTGCTCCTCCAGATGATTTTGCTATCAAGGGGCAAAACTGGGGTTTTCCTACATACAATTGGAAAGCCATGCAGGAAAATAACTTTACCTGGTGGCGGCAGCGTTTTGAGCAGATAGGTAATTATTTTGATGCATTTAGGATTGACCATATACTTGGGTTCTTTCGCATTTGGAGTATTCCTCTACATGCTGTTGAAGGTGTGCTAGGAAGATTTGTACCTGCCATACCAATTCATATTAATGAGTTTTTTGAAAAACATATTTCGTTTCAGCTTTATCGTTATTGTCGGCCTTATATCACAGATCAAATAATAGAGCAGCTGTTCCGTGAAAATACGGCTCAGGCAAGAGCGCAGTTTTTCAATGGATTGGAATTGAAAGAAGAATTTGATAAACAACAGAAAGTAGAAGCTTATTTTAAATTAAATCCTGCATTGCCTGATTCTATTAAATATGCCCTATTCGATATCATCAGCAATGTTATTCTAATTGAAGACGACCGTAAGGATGGACAACACTTTCATTTTCGCATAAGTATGGAGCACACCAGCTCATTTGCGCAGTTGGATAAACATAGCCAGGACCAATTAAAAGAGCTTTACATTGATTATTTCTTTAAGCGGCAAGATGATTTTTGGAAAAAAGAAGCATTGCATAAATTGCCTGGTTTGAAACAAAGCACCAATATGCTCATTTGTGGTGAAGATTTAGGAATGGTGCCGCATTGTGTTCCTGAAGTAATGAATGGGTTAGGCATTTTAAGTTTAGAAATTCAACGCATGCCAAAAGATGCCAACACCGAATTCTTTCATCCAAAAGATGCGCCCTACATGTCTGTTGTAACACCTAGTACGCATGACATGAGTACGATTAGAGGTTGGTGGGAAGAGGACAAAGAAAAAACCCAGCGTTTTTTCAATACAATTTTAGGTCATTTTGGCGACGCTCCTCAATATGCAGAGCCCTGGATTAATAAAGAAATTATCGTACAACATTTGTATTCACCTGCTATGTGGAGTATATTTCAGTTACAGGACTTAATGGGTATACAAGGTGGAATAAGAAGAGAAAATCCCGCTGATGAACGCATTAATATTCCAGCAGATCCAAATCATTATTGGAGCTATCGTATGCATCTAACTATAGAAGATCTAATGAAAACCACTGAATTCACTGATGAATTAAAACAGTTGATTCATGCCTCCGGTAGATAAGCTAAATCTGTATTATCTTATTTGTTATTGTCCCTTTATCTTTGTTGGATGAATATTAAAACAAGCATATTTCAACTGCCATTTGTTCATCCATTTACCATTTCAAAAGGCACCAAAACGGTTCAACCAACTTTTATTGTAGAATTGGAATTCATGGGAATAAAAGGCTATGGCGAAGCATGTGCTATAGCTTACTATAATATTCCAGTAGAAAAAATGGCAGCCGACCTTGAATCTAAACGAAGATTCATCGAGCAATTTATTTTTACTGATCCTGAACGATTTTGGCATTTCGCACATCATCTTTTTCCTGATAATAATTTCTTGGTTTGCGCACTGGATATGGCAGGCTGGGATTTGCATGGAAAAATGAAAAGAAAACAACTCCATCAATTATGGAATCTTGATACCAATAATGCTCCTTTAACAGATTATACTATTGGAATCGATACCATTGATAAAATGCTTTTGAAAATGCAGGAAAAGCCCTGGCCAATTTATAAAGTAAAAGTGGGCATTGAAAACGATTTGGAAATGGTGGCTGCATTGCGTGCAAAGACAGATGCTGTATTGCGCGTGGATGCCAATGCAGGATGGACAGTTGAACAGGCATTGCAAAAAATTCCTTTATTAAAAGAAATGGGAGTGGAGCTGATTGAACAACCACTGGCCAAGGATAATTGGGAAGGCATGAAAATATTATATGAACAATCAGCACTACCCTTGATTGCAGATGAAGCTTGTGTATTGGAATCGGATGTAGAAAAATGCCATCAGCATTTTCATGGCATAAACATCAAATTGACTAAATGTAGCGGTATAACCCCTGCCAAGCGCATGATAACACAGGCAAGGGCATTAGATATGAAAGTGATGATTGGCTGCATGAATGAAACTAGTATTGGCACTGCAGCCATTGCACAATTGGCACCTTTACTAGATTATGTTGATATGGATGGGCCATTATTATTGGCTGAGGATATCGCCGATGGTGTTCGATTCGATTATGGAAAAATAGTATACCCTGAAATGGTTAATGGGTTGGGTTTAACTAATGTTAGATTTTAAAACTATAATATGATTGTAGTCGGAATCGGAATTTTTATATCCATGGGTTTATTTCTTTATTTCAACAATCGACAAGAACGTAGAAATAATGAAAGAAGAGAAAGACTGCAAGATAAACAGCAAGCCCTCATGGATTTGCTTACACACTCAACTGATACAGATAACCAAGAAAAGTCATCTAATTAATTACCCATTAATTTAGCTTTCTGCGCAATATACTCTTCTTGTGTAATTGCTCCCTTTTGTAATAAATCAAATAATTTAGATAATTCATCCGCAATCATTTGTTGAGAAACTGCAGTGACGGCTCCTGTAGTTTTTGCAATGGCCTGTGCCAATTGAGTAGCCTGTGTGCTGATTTGATTTTTTTTATATTCTTCCTGTGCCAATGTAATGGTATCCTTCAATAATTTAGGGTGGTGAATCATGGAATACTTGGTTTCTCCCATTTCTGCTGCAGTTTGAATATCTACATCACCATAGCCAAATATTCTTCCTAATATGGGTTGGTTGTATTCTACATTATTAATTTTATCCAATGGGCTTTCTTTACTATACCTTGTAAAATAACCTTCTTCATCAATTACCCGCATATTGGTAACTGCCCAAAGATTGTATTTCCATTTTATATATTCAAGCATAGGGTAGATAGCTGCCAATACAATAATTAAAAATTGTACAGAATTACTTAGCTTGTTAGTAAATAATAATAAAGCAGTTAATAGTATCCAGGCAAAAATGGGCAATACCAAAATAATCCAATGTTGATGAATTAGTATTAATAATTTTTCATCTTTCTTTAAAATGGTGCGCATATTGTTGATTTAAATTTTAATTTCTTACCAAATATTTACTCGCTTATTTGTTTCTCTATAAATTTTATCCGATTGTTTAATGCCAAATGCTTCGTAAAATTCGGGAATATTTACCATTGGACCATTTACACGTTCTTTTGCTGGGGCATGTACATCTGTCATTACCTGATTGGCCAATTTTTCTTTTTTAATTTGATACATCCATCCGTAAGCATATCCTAAGAAATATCTTTGTTCAGGAGTTAAACCACCAATCAGTTTTCCTTCTTTGTATTGATTGGTTTTTTTGAATGCATCCAAACCCAACAATAAACCACCCAAGTCAGCTATATTTTCACCTTGTGTCGCTTCTCCGTTAATATGTAAAGTGTCAACTGGAATGTATTCATTGAATTGTTGAACAATTAATTTAGCTCGTTTAATATATTCTTCTCCATCTTCTTTTGTCCACCAGTCTGTTAAATTCCCTTTGGCATCATATTGTCTTCCTTGGTCATCAAAACCATGTGTTATTTCATGCCCGATGGTGCTGGCACCTGCATATCCATATACAAACGCATCATCAAGGTCTTCATCTTTTATACCAGGTACTGCAAAAATGCCGGCAGGCAAAACAATTTCATTATTACTTGGGTTATAATAAGCATTGTAAGTTTGTGGTGTCATATCCCATTCATCGCGATTTACAGGTTTACCCAACTTGTTTATGCTATATCGATACCAGTAAATATTGGATGCTACCATATTTTTATAGTAAGAGTTAGGTATTATCTTTAAAGAACTGAAATCTTTCCATTTGTCGGGATACCCAACTTTTTTACCCACCATACTGAGCTTATACAATGCTTTTGCTTTAGTTTCTGCACTCATCCAAGTTAGGTTATTTATTCTGTCAACATAAGCGGCCCGAATAGATTCTACCAAATCGCTGTACCGGGTTTTTGCTTTTTCATTAAAGTATTCTTTGGCAAATAATTGGCCTAATAACTCACCCATTGCTCCTTCTTCTGCATCTAATACTCTTTTCCATCTAGGCCTTGGACTACTAGCTCCAGTTAATGAACGTCTATATTCAAAGGCATTCATGTAGGTGGTATTATCCAAAAAAGAAGCATTGGACCGAATCAGGTTAAACTTCATGTAATTTTTCCAAACAGAAAGGGGAGTGGTTTTAATTTCCTGGCTAAAGGCAGTATAAAATTCGGGTTGCCCCACCACCAATGAATCTTTTATATTTTTAATCCCCGCTTGACTGGCATAGGCTTTCCAGTTAAATGCTGGACTTTGTTTTGCCAACTGATCAAAAGTCATTTTATTATAATTGCTATAGGGGTCACGAAGGTCTTCTAATTTACGACTGGCAATAGCTAATCTTTTCTCTAATTCAAATACTTCATTCATCTTTTGTTCAGCCACTGCTTTTTTCATGCCTAATTGCATAAAAGTAACCACCATGTATTTTTTATAGGCTTCTCTTACTTTAGCTGTGCGATCATCTGTTTTAAAATAATATTCTCTATTGGGCAATCCAATGCCCCCTTGATCCATGCGAAATATCATTGCTTCGCTGTTTTTATCATCTTGTACTACATAGGCATTGAAAAAACAGTTTACCCCTGCAATGTGAAAAGATGCCACGGCATTGGTAAGGGCTTGAGTAGTTTTGATTTCATCAATGGTTTTGAAATCATTACTCAGTATCGAAATGCCAGCTTTATTTAAAGCAAGGGTGTCCATGGCAGCTTTCCAAAAATCTCCAATTTTTTGTGTGGTACTTCCCTTTGTTGATTTGGTTTTAGCAGCATTTTTATTGATCAACAAAATTCGATTGTAAATTTCTTCCTGTACTAAATTTCCTATTCCCCAGCCACTTTCACTCTCTGGTATAGGTGTTTGTTTAATCCAGCCACCATTGGCATATTGAAAGAAATCGGAACCTGCAGATATTGAAAAGTCAATATTACCTGATAAAAAATCATTTTCCTGAGCACTAGCTTCCATTCCGATTAAAAAAGAAGCTATGACTAGTATTTTCTTCATTCATTCAAATTTTAAAGATAATAAATGGGTTTAATCATTATAATTTATATGTAAGTAATTATCTATAGGCGAAGTTATGTGATTAAGTAATCTTAATGGCTGAAAATAAAGTATTGAACAATTTGTAATAGAACAAAAATATAGAAATAATACTATAGATATGTAATAAAAGATAGTACATATAAATACTTATATTTTGATTTTCTTTTTTAAAATACATCGTATTGACAATTAATATTTCTAAAGTTGCAAAAAATTTACTTTTCCATGAAAAAAACGACTATTTTATCAATAGCCCTCCTTGTTTTTAGTTTTTCAAAATCACAAATATTTACCGTCGCAAGTGGTACAGATGTTACGATTAAAGCGGGCACTACATTTTCCGCCGATAATTTAAGTATTACACCCTCAAGTGATTTTACTATCAGTAATAATTCACTCACAAGGTCTACTACAGCAGTTCATACGCCAGTAGGTACTTACATAGCTAGAGTATATCAATTTACTAACACAACTAATGCTTTTAGTGGAAGTATACAGATGAACTATTTAGACGGAGCTGAATTGAATGGGCTCGCTGAAAATGTGCTTACTTTAAATGCCCACAATGGTACTAATTGGTCCGCTTTTTCTGCAACTACTCGAGATGCTACCAATAATTTTATCTTGACTAATTCAATTAGTGCTTATGCACTCAATGAGCTCACATTGGCTTCTCAGCAGACGCCATTACCTGTTACTTTATTAGATTTTACTGCTATTAGGCAAAACAAATCTTCTCAATTGCAATGGAAAACGGCTCAAGAGCAAAATTCCAAAAATTTCATTGTTCAAACCAGCTATAATGGGATTATTTGGACGAATTTAACAACCATTCCAGCAGCAGGTAATAGTGCTGTAGAAAAGACCTATTCTTATTTACATACCAACCCCCTAAAAGGGTCTAATTTCTATAGACTTATTCAAACTGACCTAAATGAAAAAATAGCTTATAGCCCAGTTCGCATGTTGAAATTTACAGAAGAAAATACCCTGTTTACTATCATAAATAATCCTGTGAAAAACGGCGTACTATCTGTACAAGTTAACGAAGCTGGCATATTTAATATTTATACATTGGATGGCAAACTGTTGTGGTCATCTACTTTAAATATAGGTACCCACTTTATTAATGTGAGTCAATATCCTCGTTCAACTTATTTGTTGAATTCAAGAAATTATACGTTGAAATTCCCAATTCTTTAATTTTCACTTTCTTAATCACCACTTTGTATAAATATATTAATGCTAGTTTTATGAAAAAGTGTCTATGTAATTTGTTTTTTGCCTACTTAGTTCTTGTTTTATCTACGACTGTTCAAGCACAGCTAGGAATAGGCACTAATACCCCCAATGCATCAGCACAGTTAGATGTATCGTCCACTTCGAAAGGATTTTTACCTCCCAGGTTAACCTATAGCCAAAAAATAGCGATTGCTAGTCCAGCTGCTGGATTAATAATTTATTGCTCAAATTGTGGTGCCAATGGAGAAATTCAATTTTATAATGGCATTAATTGGATGAATATTTCTGGTACTTCTGCTGCTGCACCTTTAGACCCTACCATTGCGCCTACCAGTACAGCTTCTAATGTGAAAGCTTACAATGCCACCAGTGGTGGTAATATTACTGCCGAAGGAGGCTTGCCCATTTTGGCAAGAGGCATATGTTGGAGTACCTCAACTGCCCCAACGGTAGCTTTATCTACTAAAACAGTTGTTGCAGGTACTACTGGCGTCTTTACTAGTATAATGAGTGGACTAAATCCCAGTACGGCGTATTATGTTCGTTCCTACGCTACTACAGCAGCAGGTACAGTATATGGAGCTGAAACAAATTTTACAACTGGAGTACTTACAGCAAATATATTTGGTTTTGAGAGTGCTACTGGATTTCCTGTTACAGATGATGGTACTGTTTGGAACTCAGATGGGGCATGGAATGATATTAGAGATTATAACGGTACTGTGTATGCTGGACAATATTCTTGGATAGTATATTTTAATAGCGCAAATGATGTTGCCATATTGACTAATACCTATGATTTTGATGCAACTAGTATCCAGGTATTACAAGATGGGATGTCTACTGCTACTACTTTAACGATTAAATGCTATGATGCCAATAATCAGCAAGTAGGTGCTACTATAGTATCTTCACTTAATAGTGGTTCTTATTCTCAAGTTAATATAAATCGTACTCGAATCAGAAAAATTGAATTCTCTCAAAATGGAACTGGAGGATCTTTTGGTGGCGGAGAAACTTTTTACTTTGATAATTTATCCTATTCACATTAAGCATAAGAAACTGACTTGTAATTTTTTGATTTAATTAATATTAAAAAAGGCTGTAATTGTATTACAGCCTTTTTTCTCTTTTAGTAGAAGGTTCAAATTGCACCTACTCATAAAAACTTAATTAAAGTTTAAACATAGCGAATAAATAAAGGGGTGGTTATATAACGCATTGTGATCTAAATGCTGTACACATCGTACATGATTTATATCATACTACTGTATTGAGCGCTATCAAATACTTTTGTGGTTTAAAATTTAACTATATGAAACAAAAAACACTATTAGCTGCATTAATTTTATTATTTACATTGAATGCAACTGCTCAAAAGAAAGGATTACAAGGCACTTGGTTTGCCACTTCTCAGTTTGGCTACCAACAAACAAAAACAGGCACTTCAAAACAAACCAATTTCACCATTTTGCCAATTGTCGGAAGCTTCGTTAGTCCATCTGTTGCTATTGGTGCAGGTATTGGATATGTAAATGTAAAAGCAGAAACAGGTTCAACTGTTAACGCCAATTCCAATTTAATGGTAATTGAACCATTGGTTAGAAAATACTGGAATGTTACGGGTGGTTTGTTTTTCATCGGTCAATTAGCTGCTCCCATCATTTCCGGAAAAGAAAAACAAAGTTCGCTTAAAGTAAGTCAGGTGGGTTTAACAATATCTGGCGGATTTGATTATGTAATGGGCAAACATTTTACAGTGGAGTTTTCTTATAATCTTGCAAACCTTTCTGTAACAACTTTGACCCCAAAAACGGGTGACAAGACAACTGTAACTGATTTTTCATTGGCTCATGTAGCTACTATTGCACCAGAATACAATTCTGCTTTAGGTGGAAGTATGGGTAATGTTGTTACGCCACTTTCATTTGGGTTCAAATTCTTATTTTAATGATAGAACTCTTTTAGTTGCAAAAGGCCTTTCTTTAGAAAGGCCTTTTGTATTTTAATTGATATGATTTCTAAAAAGTCAAGCTGTTTTATCATTTCCCTTGGCTACGGTAAATATATCATGTTAAATAAATCCTTTAAATCAGCTTATTGCTTATTTTTATTTATTAAATGTTAAGCATGACCCCAGAAAGATTCGAACGACTTACCAGCGTATTAAACAAACGTCAAACTGATTTAACCGTTGTATTGGAAAATGTATTCGATCCACATAATATAAGCGCAGTAATGCGTACCTGTGATGCAGTAGGTATGCAGGATATTTATATTCTCAATAGCAAGATTCCTCCACATCGAAAATGGGGTGCCAAAAGTTCCTCTAGTGCCGCCAAATGGTTAACCATTCATCAATTTACAGATGCCAATGAATGTTTTGATGCACTACGAAAGAAATATAAAAAAATATATACCACCCATTTAAGTACCGATGCAGTGGGCCTTTATGAACTGAAGCTAACGGAACCAGTGGCCTTGGTTTTCGGTAACGAACACAGTGGGGTGAGTGAAGAGATTATTGGTATGGCCGACGGCAATTTTATTATCCCACAAGTGGGTATCATTAAATCATTGAATATTTCAGTGGCCTGTGCGGTTACGCTCTATGAAGCCTATCGTCAAAAAACTACTGCAGGCCATTATGACTCTATCAAATTAGCGGGTTCCACTTTGGAAAGCCTCAGAAACCAATGGGGATTTTTAGAAGAAGAGGCTGGTAGCTTGCCATTAGAATAAATAAATATATTACTTATTGCAAAAACAATAACTTTAGTACCCAAATAATTGAGTATGAAAAAATTGCTACTAATACTTTTAATAGGTGCAGTACAAATTGTTACAGCACAAAATAAAAAACCACTCAACCATTCAGTATATGATGGTTGGAAAAGTATCGGAGAAAGATTAATCAGCAATGATGGAAATTTTATTGCTTACACGGTGAACCCGCAGGAGGGCGACGGCGAACTTGTTATACAATCTCCTGCACTCCAGTATAAAAAAACTATTGCTCGTGGCTACAATGCAGTGATAACAGAAGATAGTCGATATTTGATTTGTAAGATAAAGCCAGCTTTTCAAGATACTCGTCAGGCGAAAATTAAAAAGAAAACGGGTGATGAAATTCCCAAAGACTCAGTGGCAATTATTGAATTAGGCAAGGATTCCATTTATAAATCTGCAAAAGTAAAATCATTCAAAACACCTGAAAAAGGAACCGGTTGGGTGGCTTGGCTAAACGAAAAAGCAGAAATACCTACCTCCAAGGTAAAGGCCGTACCAGATTCTCTAACACAGCTAAATAATTTGCTTCGTATGGCCGATAGTTTGGTGAAAGTAGCGGATAGCCTTCGCAACAAAACCAATGAAGCCAAATTAAATGGACTGGCAACTTTAAATCCCAAAAAGGAAACTAAACCAACTGTTAATCGTGCTGAACCAGAAAAAATAGAGGAAGGAACAGAACTTATTTTGCGTAATCTAGTGACTGGCACCGATAAAAAATTTAAATTAGTTACAGGCTATTATTTTAGTAAATATGCCAATTCACTAATTGTAACAGCCTCCGCTAAGAATGGCGATAGTCTTTCAAAAGCATCCATCATTTGGATAGATCTGGCAAGTGGAAAAGCAGATACCATTCTTAAAAAATACAATGACGCCAAAAATTTCGCATTAAATGAAGAGGGGAATAAGCTGGCCTTTGTAGCAGAAAGGGACAGCGTATCCAAAGCATTGACTAAATTTTATAAACTGTATTATTATCAAAAGGGAAATGATACGGCTGCTGTAATTGCTGAAAAAAATACCGTTGGCATGCAATTAGGCTATACGGTTAGTGAAAATGCCAATATCAGTTTTAGCAAGGACGGCAAGCAGCTCTATTTTGGAACCAATCCCATTAAGGCACCAAAAGATACCAGTTTGGTTGATTTTGAATTGGCTAAATTAGATGTATGGCATTATAAAGATGATTATCTGCAACCTCAACAATTAAAGCAAGTAGAGCAGGAGCTAAAACGTTCTTATTTGGCTGTTATTCGCCCCGGAGAGAAAAAAATGATTCAATTGGGGACAGAAGAGGCAGATAATATTAGTTTGGTAAATGAAGGAAACGCCCACTGGGTATTGGCTGAATCAAATAAAGGCAATCGAATAGAATCTCAGTGGCAGGGCAATACACGTTCATCTGCATGGGTAATTAGCACCCTGGATGGTACAAAGAAATCGGTCGCAAACAATTTGATTGCCAACTTCAATCCATCTCCCGCAGGAAAATATGTTTACTGGTATGATGATGAAAAAAGAAATTATTATGTGTATGATGTATTCAGCAAAAAAACAAGGGCCATTTCAGATAAACTAAAAGTTCTTATTTATGATGAGGAAAACGATGTGCCTGATTATCCAAATGCATATGGATTAATGGGTTGGTCATCGGGTGATAGTGCTGCGTATATGTATGATCGGTATGATATTTGGAAATTGGACCCAGCCGCAATCAATGCACCTGTAAATATCATTGGAACTGGAAGAACTTCTAAAATAACCACCCGTTATATTCCTACAGATCGGGAGCAACGTTTTTTTCAAGACAATCAAACCATTTACTTTCGTCAATTCAATAATATCAATAAAGCAACATCAATCGCTAGTGCTGTACTTTTAAATAAATTGACATTCGAGCAATTGGATGGGGGTAATTTTAGCTTCCCTTATTTTGCAAAAGCAAAAAAGAATTCAACCATCCTTTACTCAAAGGAAGATGCCATTCATTCGCCCAATTTATATGTTAGCAATCGGGTAGGGGAAAAACTTAGTCAGGCAATTCAATTATCCGATATAAATCCTCAGCAGGCTCAATACAATTGGATGACAGCTGAATTGTTTAGCTGGAAGGCCTATAATGGCAAGATGACACAGGGAATTGTATATAAACCCGAAAATTTCGATCCTACGAAGAAATATCCACTAATATGTTATTTCTATGAAAAGTTGAGTGATGGTTTAAATACCTATCAAGCTCCAGCGCCTACCCCTAGCAGGCTCAATATTCCTTTCTTTGTTAGCAGGGGGTATATTGTATTGGCGCCAGATATTTACTATACCAAGGGGCATCCTGGAAATGATGCTTATAATTATATTGTTAGTGGCGCAAGGGCCTTGGTAAAGAAAGGCTTTATCGATAGTACTAAAATGGGATTACAAGGGCAGAGTTGGGGAGGCTACCAAACTGCTTATATAATAACGCGTACAAAATTATTCGCTGCCGCTTGGGCAGGTGCACCAGTTGCCAATATGACCAGTGCATATGGAGGCATTCGGTGGGAATCTGGTTTAAATCGTCAATTTCAATACGAACATACACAAAGTAGAATAGGGGCTACCTTATGGGAGAAAACCAATCTTTATTTGGAAAACTCTCCACTATTCAGTCTTCCTAAAGTTTCAACCCCTGTAGTTATCATGAGTAACGATGCAGATGGGGCCGTGCCTTGGTACCAGGGTATTGAAATGTTTACAGGGCTTCGTAGACTAGGAAAACCATCTTGGCTGCTCAACTACAATGGGGAAGCCCACAATTTAGTAGAAAGAAGAAACCGTAAGGACATTCAAATACGCGAACAACAATTTTTCGATTGGTTATTAAAAGGCGAAAAGCCCGCCAAATGGCTTACAGATGGCGTTCCAGCCACTCAAAAAGGCATTGATTGGGGATTGTAATTAATTTATTATATACTGGTTAATAGGCTAATGGGTTACCTTTTAGCAAGTTGGGTATTAATTATTAAAGCAGCGCTTTTGCTGCAATTTCCCTTAACGATTTTATTTGCTTTCCCTGGAACTGCAGTATATGCTGCTGAGGTAAATATTATTAACCAATAAAATAAAAATGATACAAAAAACGTACTTTAAGACCAAGGATTATTGCAAAGTGAAATTTAGTTTTGCTCCAGAAAATGCAGAAACAGTAGAGTTATTAGGCCTCAATAGCGATTGGGAGAAAGGCATTATTTTGAAAAAGAAAAAAGACGGATCATTTTCTGCAGAAGTTTCATTACCAAAGGATTCTCAGCATCAATTCAAATATTTAGTTAACAAAACTGAATGGTTAAATGATGAAACTGCTGACAGCCAGGCAGCCAACGAATTCGGTGGCACCAATTCTTTATTGGTACTGTAATCAGAAATATATTGAACAGGCGCTATCATTCCTATGATAGCGCCTGTTTCTGTTTATAAATTACTTTCCCAATAAATAAAAACCCCGGAATAAACCGGGGTAATCCTGTAAGCCGTTAAACCATAAAATTATTTCTTGTTGGCAGTAGCCAAGTCGTTATTGAAAAGATAAGCAGTAGTTTGTAGCTTTCTTTCCAAATTATTTTTATCTGTATTACTATTAAAATAATTCAACGCTTCTGTATTGTCTTTAATAATAGTTTGTATTAAAGTATTATTATAAGGCAAAATTTCTGCTGATTTACCTTCTTGTACAAAAAATTGATGGATGGCTCTTTCTCCATTGAAAATGGTTTTTTTATAAACAATCAATTTTCCTGAAGCAATCATTTCTGCAAAGCCTGGCAATACTTCACTAGCTGCATAGCTGATCCTTCCGCTTTTAAATTGTTTCTGTGATATGGCATAATGATCGTGATTCTGGTACGCCTTTATGTCCTTTGGATCAATTTTTATTTTACCATCAGCCAATAAATAGGGAGTAACTAAAACCCCTGTAACCATATTAATTTCATTAAATTTTTTAATGGTTCCATCATTCATTTGAACAAAACAACTGGCTTTGGCGGTTGAATTGACTGAATTTTCAAATTTGGGAGTAGATAGGGTGTCTTTTGTTGTAGTACAAGAGCTCAAATACATACCACTAGCGGCAACAACTGCCATTATGGTTAATGAAGTTTTCATAAAACTGGATTTAGGTTGTATTAAAAACGAAATACTGCAGCCCTTATTGCGTTTATTATCAATATTTATATAAAAAAACAGGGAATTAGTAGAAACTCGTAGATAAGGGGGGAAAATCAAATAAATTGGTAGCTACGCTTCTATATTAATGCCAATTGAGCAATTAAAAAAGTTAGGTAAAATATGTGCATAGGTAAACATGATTTTATCGGGGTCATTCAGGTTGTCAATCATGCTCTGCCATTTGGCTAATCCATGATTTTCAATAACAGTTTTCTTCTTCTCCGCTGTTTGTAAATGTAAACTCATGCCGGTGGCATCTGCTTCTGGATGAAATTGAGTGCCAATCATATATTGATTGAAGCGAATGGACATCACAGCCCTTTCCAGCGGAACATGAGGCCTGTCTTTTTCAATGGCCAATATGCTGCCACCCATCTCGTGAATGAGTTGATGATTTGGTTCAATTACCTGGTAATCTCTACTGTCTACTGAATAAAAGGGGTCTTTTAATCCTTCCAATACAATATCCTCTTTACCGTCGGGTAATAGGTGAATAGGAAATACACCAAACGCAGTACTATGTCTTTTACAGACCTTTCCAACATTAAAAAATCGGCAGGCTAGTTGAAAGGAATGGCAAATAAAGAAAATGTTTTTCTTCGTAGCATTGGCAGGATTATTATTATACGCTAGTACCTGATTTATCCAATCGAAATAGGCATTTTCCCATGGGCTACCTTCGCTTTCTAAAGGGCTACCTGGTCCGCCACTACTGATATAGAAATCGTAACTTAAATCAGGAATAGCTAATTGTAATCGAACATCAAATTCATGGAATAATAATTCAGTTTGAGTTTCCTCCCCATATTGGGTAAGCAAATCGCGAAGACAGCGCATGCCCTGATTGGCCTGCCCCTCATAGAGGTCAAGGATGGCTACACGAATAGTCTTCTTTTCAACGGAATTCATCTTATAAAATTAGCTATTTTTTTTTCGGAGTAGCGCTACATTGCTATTATATGTATCAACAGTTGTGGAAAATTGAATTTTTTAATACCAGACTTATATAAATAATAAAACAGGCCTTGCCTGGTTTATTATAAAAAAACCTTGCTTTACGAATTAATTTACTTCTATTTCATCTACAAATAACCAAGCCGGATTTCCAGCTCCTGGGTTACCACTTGGAATATTGCCATAATTGCGTGCTACAATATGCAAATAGCGGCATTTTTGTTGGCTATTAATTGTTATCAAACTGATGCCTTTTTCTTTGATGGGATCAATTTGCTTGATTTCTTTTGGTGCCTGTTCAATAATCGCATCGGTTAAATCGGTATCAGGTAAATACGTAATTTCTATTTGTGAGGGAAGATAAATCCAACTTCCATTTTGATCTAGCACATGCAATTTTACCGATTGGATATCGGTGAGCGTATTTAAATCAATAAGGGCGTCTAAATCTTTGCCTAAAAATCCTAAAAACTCAGCAGACCGAGCTAGCTTCTTTTCATTTTGAACACCATTTACTAATGTAAATGCTCCATCACCTGGATAAGATTTATGCGCTTCATTAACTAAACTTATTTTTTTGCCAGTAGCCAAATTGAATTTGAATTCCTGCGTTAGGGCATTACTGATTTGTAACCCATCCTTAAAAGTGGCAGCAGTAATGGTATTGGATTGATCAATTTGTATGGGAGATTGATAAGCTTTTCCTGCTGCAAAATTACCATCCTTGGTATATTGTATCGTTAATTGCTTGTCCTTGCTTTCTAATTTGTAAACTAACTCTCCGGCCTTTTCTGCTGGTAGAATGGTTGCCTTTAAATCATAATAAGCAGCACTATAATTGATGCCTGCCTTTTTTAATTTTTGCATTAATCCAGGTAACCTTCTTTCGAAATCTGTCCAGCTTTTTTTAATACTAGGTGTCCATAATACCTCACTTAATGCCTGCATTCTTGGAAAGATCATGTACTCCACTTTGGAAGGATAATTCATGTACTCCGTCCATACATTACCCTGTGCGCCCAATATGTGCTTTGCTTGATCCTTGGTTAATACTGGCGGAACAGGCTCGTATGCATAAACTTTTTCTAGGGGGAGATACCCTCCGATGGTCAAACTGTCTTCGTTTTTAGATTGACTATGATCGAGGTAACAATGACTGCCAGGGGTCATAATCACATCATGATTTTGCTGTGCTGCTTCTATGCCACCTTCTTCACCTCTCCAACTCATCACTGTAGCATTAGGCGCTAATCCACCTTCTAATATTTCATCCCAACCAATGATATTACGTCCTTTACTATGGAGGTATTTTTCAATTCTTTGAATAAAATAGCTTTGCAGCGCATGCTCATCCTTTAATTGATTGTCCTTTATTCGTTGTTGACAAGCAGGACATTTTTTCCATCTTTCTTTTGGACATTCGTCTCCACCTATATGAATGTATTTGGAAGGGAATAATTGCATCACTTCATCCAATACATCTTGTAAAAAATTAAAAGTACTGTCATTTCCTGCACAATAAACATCCTCCAAAACACCCCAGGTATCCATTACTTTATAAGGCCCTTTGGTACAACCCAAAGAAGGGTAGCTTGCCAATGCAGCCGTACTATGACCCGGCATTTCAATTTCAGGTACCACATTTATATAGCGGTCAGTAGCATATTGAACAATTTCTTTTACTTGTTCTTGGGTATAATAGCCACAATACCGTGTATTATCATAATTAGTGCCACCATATCTTCCAATCAAGGTCCTGTCTCTACAGCTACCCGTTTCTGTTAGTTTTGGGTATTTTTTTATTTCAATACGCCATCCTTGATCTTCTGTGAGATGCCAATGAAAGGTATTGTATTTGTAAGTGGCCAAGTAATCGATGTATTTTTTTATAAAGGATACAGGAAAAAAGTGACGACCAACATCTAGATGCATGCCACGGTACTGAAAGCGGGGATAGTCATCTATGCTTACAAAAGGAATTTGGATGGTTGTGTGCTTTGAATTCGTTATTGGTTCAGTTTGAATAATCTGCAAAAGTGTTTGTATACCATAAAATACGGCCGCCTCATTCGAACCTGTAATGTAAAGGCCACTTCGGTCAGCAACCAATTTATAGGCGCCATCAATGGAATTAGTTTTATTATCAATTTTCAAAACAATTGCATTGGGAATATTATTTTTTTTGCTAGTTTTTAGTACCAACCCATAATTTATTTTCAAGTATTCTTGCAACATGCTGGCAGTATGTTCTAGTTCCCTGCTTTCAACTACTAATTGGGTGTTTTTTGAAACCAGTAAATTCCCCTTTCCCATTTTTACATCAACTGGCATAGGTGTAATTGATAAAACAGGTTGCGCTGCTATTGAACTAGTTTGTAGCAATAACCAAAAGGCAATTAAATTCTTCATATAGCGTATTTAAATCATTATTTATTTAGAACAGGAACTGTTATTTTACTACTGTATAGTTGATCATGAAATATTTGAATAGTTGATTTTTGAAAATCAGTATCGTCACAATGATAGATATCTACAAATTTTTGTGGATTTCTGTCTGATAAAGGAAACCAACTGCTTTGAATTTGTATCATGATTCGATGTCCTTTTTTAAAGGTATGAGCGATATCTGGTAAACTGTATTTTACTTCTGTAATTTTATTGGGTACAAAAGGAGAGGGGGTTTCAAAACTATTCCTGAATTTACCGCGCATGATTTCTCCTCTTACCAACATTTGGTATCCTCCCATCGGATATGCAATGCTGTTACTGGGGGTAGGAAATAGACTTTCATCGTATTTGAAATTATCGGGAAATACATCTATAATTTTTACTACAAAATCAGCATCAGTAGTAGTGATACTGGTAAATAAATCTGCAACTAACGGACCAGCCATGCTGATGTCATCTTGCAAAATACTGCTTGTAAAACTAATGACATCTGTTCTACGAGATGCAAAACGTTGGTCGTCGGTCATGTACTCTCTGGTTCTGCCCATATGCACGTCTTCGGTATAAGGTACAGGTTTTGCAGGGTCACTGACATAGGCGGTAAATGCATCCGTAGGTTTTGAACCAATCGAATCAAAAGAGAGTTGACCATCTTCTTTTAAGTATAAATTTTTATAGGTTATATTTTGTGGAGGCCATTGCTTCAACAATTTCCATTCATTTTCTCCAGAGAAAAAGATATTGGCTTCTGCAATATCATGAACAGTGCCTTTTAATTTTAAATAAAAATTGAAGAAAGGTATTTCAATATTTTTTTGGTAATAATCACTGGTATTTTGTCCAAAGCGAATATGACCTAAACTGGCACCATCACTTCTTCCGCCCCAACCACCATGAAACCATGGGCCCATTACCAAGCGATTATCGGTATTGTGGGATTTGGATTCAATGGCCTTGTATAAGTTCCATGCACCAAAGCAATCTTCGGCATCAAATAATCCACCCACCACCAATATAGCTGGCTTAATATCTTTGATAAAATCTCTTGGATTCCTAGCTTTCCACCATTCGTCATAATTGGCATGATTGGTCATGTCTTTCCAGAAAGCAATAGAATCACCCAACAATTTGGAAAAGTTTTTAATCGCACCTTCTTTTAAGTAAAAATCATAATTGTCCTGCGATTGAATGGAATATCCTTGTCCGCCAATGGAAGTAGGTTTCGGACGAGGTAAACCAAATCCACTATAAAATCCAAATGCATCCATTAAAAAGAAGGCTCCATTGTGGTGAAAATCATCTCCCATAAACCAATCGGTAACGGGAGCTTGAGGACTTACCGCTTTTAAAGCAGGGTGATTACTTAAGGCGGCCATCGTACTATAAAAACCAGGATAGGATATACCAAATACACCTACTCGCTTATTGTTACCCGGAATATTATTAATCATCCAATCGATGGCATCATAGGTGTCGCTGGCTTCATCAATTTCAGTTCCTTTTTTAGTAGGATTAAATGGACGAACATCTACATAGTCACCTTCACTCATCCATTTGCCTCTTACGTCTTGTATAGCTATAATATAGCCTTCCTTTAAATAATTCAACCAATAAGTGCCATATAGTCTTGCATTGAATTTATCCTCCCCATAAGGTGAACAAGTATAGGGGGTACGGTTGAATAGTATTGGGTGTTTAGTACTACTGTCTTTGGGTATATAAAAAGCAGTAAATAATTTGATGCCATCACGCATAGGAAGCATGCGTTCTATTTTATAGTAGTTTTCTCTCAGCCATACAGAATCTGTATTTTGTGCTTCAAGTTGTAAGAAGACAATAAAGGAAAGGCAGGCTAGGAAAAATATTTTTTTCATTTACTATGGGTTTGAGTGTTAAATTTAGCAAAACAATACGGTTATATGAATAAGAACGAAGAAATAGTTGCCCGCTTTTATACTGCTTTTCAACAGCTAAATTGGCAAACGATGAATAATTGCTATGCAGAGGACATCGTTTTTTTTGATCCCGCATTTGGATTGTTAAAAGGGGAGGAAGTAAAAAATATGTGGGAAATGTTATGTACCAATGCAAAAGATTTTTCCTTGAGTTTTTCCAATATAAAATCGCTTGATGAAGAATATATAATCTGTGACTGGGTGGCTACCTATACTTTTAGCAAAACTGGCCGTCCGGTAGTCAATAGAATAAGAGCCAATATGCGTATTGCAAACGGCCTAATTATTGAACATAGTGATGCATTCAGTTTACACAAATGGAGTAGCCAAGCCC
The DNA here is from genome assembly GCA_903858475.1 of uncultured Bacteroidota bacterium. Lineage (GTDB taxonomy): Bacteria > Bacteroidota > Bacteroidia > Chitinophagales > Chitinophagaceae > Ferruginibacter. The sequence goes on along the minus strand of CAIOIZ010000027.1, from coordinate 5,019 downwards.
TGGGATTCAGTGGCTGGTTATTAGGGTGGAACCGTTTTTTTCAAAGAAGGATTCAAAATAATGCCAGAAAGAATTTACTGCGTTTTATAGAAAAAAAGCAATCAATTTAAGCACTACTTTACAAAATAATAGTAATTAATTTATTAGTGAGATAATATTTTTTACCTTTTAAACTACCCTTAATAAATTTCACTTGCATATATTTAAAATAATGCCTATTTTAGTTTAACTCTTCACCAAAATATAAATATATGGCATACTTATTCGACTATTTAAATTGGCCAGCTATTGCGGTTGCTTCCTTGGCTTATTTTTTATTGGGTGCCCTATGGTATTCAAAAATTTTATTTGCCAAAAGATGGATTTCCGATTTGAAATTAGATATCAATGACCCTACTGCCAAAAAGGGGATTGGCTTAATGTTTGGGGGCTCCCTACTCATGATGTTTGTACAAACCTTGCTCTTGGCAATATTAGCTGAAAGATTAGGCCTCTCTGGTGCTTGTTGGTTGAGCGGTTTAAAACTAGGCGCATTCTTAGGTGCAGGTTATGCAGCTACTATTGGTATTAATTATTTTTATGAAAAGAAACCCTTGAGCTTGTTCTTCATCAATGCAGGTTATGCTATTGCTGGAAATGTTGTTGCTGGAATTATTATTTGCTGTTGGAGATAATACAAAAAAGCCGGAATTTTCAATTCCGGCTTTTTAATTTCTTCAATCTACCACGGTAACTTTAAGCACATTGGTATGTAAGTGAAGCTTTACTGGCGTACTTCCTGTATTAATTACAATGTCGCCTGATTTAATATAACCTCGCTCTTTTAATATATTGATCTGATCTAAAATGATATCATCTAAACTTTCTTCCTCTGCATAATACATAGCTCTAACGCCCCAACTAAGACTCAACTGATTAATTAAACTCCTTTCTTTGCTAAAAACATATAAAGGCGATTTAGGACGATAGCTACTGAGCATAAATCCTGTATATCCACTTTCAGTCATACCAATTAATGCAGCAGCACTAGTGTCATTGGCTAGTTTACAAGCACTATAACAAATAGCATCACTTAAAAAAGAAGGGGAGTGGGGTTGAGGTGATAAAATATCATCCCTATTATAATCATATACTTTGTGTTCCACTTCCAATATAATCTTGCTCATGGTTTCCACAACTAGTACAGGATAGTCACCCATCGCAGTTTCCCCACTTAACATCACTGCATCCGCACCTTCCAAAACTGCATTGGCAACGTCCGATACTTCACTACGATTAGGCTTAGTGCGTTCCATCATGCTCTCCATCATTTGTGTTGCCACAATTACAGGCTTCGCACGATGCATGCATTTTCGAATAATATCTTTTTGAATAATCGGTACTTGTTCAACAGGCATTTCAACTCCAAGATCGCCTCTTGCTACCATTATACCATCGCTTTCAATAATAATGTCTCGAAGGTTTTTAACCGCCTCAGGCATTTCAATTTTAGCAATGGTTTTTATCTTACTGTTGTTCTTCTTAATAATATTTTTTAGCTCTTTGATATCGTTGGGTGTTCTTACAAAAGACAAAGCAACCCAATCGAGGTTATTGGCAATGATGAAATCTAAATCCTCCAAATCTTTTTTCGTCAAGGAAGGCATCGATAAAGCAGAATCTGGCAAATTAACCCCTTTCTTAGGCAATAAAGTGCCGCCTAAGGTAACGGTAACGAGTAAGTCCTTATCATTCAGAATAGCTTTGGCACGTACTTCCAATTTGCCATCATCTAAAAATATTCTTTCCCCAATTCGTACGTCCTTGGTTAACATTGGATACGAAACATAAACCTTATCCTTGGTCCCAACCAATTTTTCGGTTGTAAAAATTATTTCCGCTCCCGAAACCAATTCAATCTGTCCATCCTTTAATTCGCCAACTCTTAATTTAGGACCTTGTAAGTCACCCAAAATGGCAATGTTGTAGGGTTCTTTAACATTTATTTCGCGGATGTGCGCAAGGATTTTTAGTTTGTCCTCATGTGTACCATGTGAAAAATTCAACCGAAATACGTTGACACCAGCTTTAACCAGTGCAAGTAATTTTTCGTAAGTGTCACAGGCAGGACCAACTGTTGCTACAATTTTAGTCTTTTTATGAGAGTGCACAATACCCGCTTGTTTATCCATTTCGGTGTGCAGGTATTTACTAAAATTTTTGCTCATAATTGAAATTGCTGACAGAATTTTCACACGCCTAATTCTGTTTGGTGATTAAAATAATTCGGAATACGTGAATAGTCCTTGAAAAATAAATGATTATTAGCTGGAAAGAATTTTTACAATATTCATCCATTCTTCGCTGATTCTTTGTCTCTTTTTCACTGCTTCATCTAAGGGGAGATAATTCATTCTATTATTAACAATGCCAACAAAAACATTGTGTCTTCCCTCAATTAAACTTTCCACTGCATGAAAACCCATCCTGCTTGCAATTACACGATCCATGCAACTAGGACTACCACCTCTTTGAATATGGCCTAATATACAAACCCTTACTTCCTGCTGTGGCATTCTTTGTGTAATTACTTTGGCCACTTCATCAGCTCCGCCAAATTCATCTCCTTCTGCTACAACTATTATATTAACCAATTTCTTTCGACGTTCTTTTTCTGCTAATTGCAAAATTATATCTTCAATAACGGTTTTTCTTTCTGGTATTAAAATATTCTCCGCTCCAGTAGATATACCACTGTGCAAAGCAATATAACCTGCATCTCTACCCATTACTTCAATTACAAATAAACGATCATGCGCTTCAGCAGTATCCCTGATTTTATCAATCGCTTCTACCGCAGTATTGACAGCCGTATCGAAACCAATGGTAAAATCGGTACCGGCAATATCCTTATCAATAGTACCTGGTAAACCAATACAGGGTATATCAAACTCATTGCTGAAAATCTGCGCACCTCTAAAACTTCCATCACCTCCTATAATTACCAATCCATCAATGCCTCGTTTTTTTAAATTTTGATAGGCTTTTTTTCTGCCTTCTGGTTCATAAAATTCTTTGCAACGGGCAGTTTTCAAAATAGTACCACCTCTTTGAATAATATTGGCCACACTTTGACTTTCCATCGGAATAATATCATCCTCCACCATTCCTGCAAAACCTCTTAGAATACCAAACATTTCTAAACCATGGTACAATCCAGTACGAACTACTGCACGAATACATGCATTCATACCCGGACTGTCACCTCCTGAAGTTAAAACACCAATTTTTGTAACTTTCTTTTCCATTTGCTATAGATAGATTAACCGCTCTAAAATTAAATTGTGTCAAATGTACACATTAAAATTTTAATAGCATACAAAGGTAATTTGTTGATTGAATTCTCTAGCATCTTTTTATAAACAAAATCTCCTTTGATGGGTATAAATAGGCATATAACAAGCCGTTGTTTAACTGAGATATTAAAATGAAAAATAGGCGTTACTTATTTTGTATTTGTTAGTGTGCTGTTTTTCACAAGGTTAACATGATTAATTTACATTTTTCATCACTGTGCAGCAGCTGCAAGTATTGTTCCTGAATCTCTAGAACAGGCTGCGATTCATTGAAAAAGAAAAAAGTATTTCACAGCATCTAGGTTGAAAATGCAAAAGATTATTATATGATTTAATAACAGCTAGGCAGAAACGCTTCTCTTTTTTTACATTCTTTCAGGAACTCGAATACCCAATAATTGCATCCCTGATTTCAATACGTTTGAGGTCATAATGGCCAACTGTAAACGCAGTGCTTTTTTATCGTCGCTTTCTGCATTGGCAATACTATGCTCTGTGTAAAAGCTGTTAAATGCTTTTGCCAAATTGAATATGTAAATGGCTATCTCTGAGGGATTGTATTCACTGGCTGCTTTCTCAAGAACGGCTGCATATTGTTCTAAATAAACAATTACTGCTTTTTCCAATGGTAATAAATTCGATGTGGATGTATTGGTAAGGGCATTGGCTTCTTTGCGTAAAATACTTTTTATTCTAGCATAGGTATACTGCACAAAAGGTCCTGTAAAGCCATGGAAGTCGATGCTTTCTTCCGGATTAAATATCATTTTCTTTTTAGGATCTACCCGCATTAAATAAAATTTCATGGCACCCAGTCCAATGGTATCATACAAATCGGTTAATTCTTCAGCAGTAAAATCTTTTACCTTACCCAAGGCTTCTGTATGCTTTCTAGCAGTAGCTACCATTTCTTCCACCAAATCATCGGCATCAACCACCGTTCCTTCCCGGCTCTTCATTTTGCCAGAAGGCAATTCAACCATACCATAACTAAGATGATAGATATTTTCGGCATTGGGTAAACCCAGCTTTTCAGCAATTAGCTTTAGCACTTTCATATGATAGTTTTGTTCGTCACCGATCACATAAATGCTTTGGTCAATTTTGTATTCATTGTATTTATCCTGTGCCAAGCCAATATCCTGCGTGATATATACAGAAGTGCCATCCTTTCTTTGAACAATTTTCCTATCCAGTCCTTCTGCACTTAAATCAATCCAAACACTCTGGTCGGCATCTTTTACAAAAATTCCTTTTTCCAATCCTTCTTCTACTGTTCTTTTACCCAGCAAATAAGTATTGCTTTCGTAATAGGTTTTATCAAAATCGCTGCCAATCCGTTGATAGGTGGTATCAAAGCCTGCATATACCCAGCTATTCATGGTTTTCCATAAATCCATTACGGCTGATTTGCCTTCTTCCCAGTCCAACAACATTTGTTGGGTGGCCTTCATAATAGGCGCTTCTTTTTCGGCTATTTCCTTAGTATTGCCTGCTGCAATAAGCGATTCTACTTGTTTCTTGTATTCATCATTGAATTTTACATAATAATCACCAACAAAATGATCACCCTTGCTATTGGTGGATGATGGGGTGGCACCATTTGCAAACAGTTGCCAGGCAATCATACTTTTGCAAATATGGATGCCTCTATCGTTTACAATACAGCTTTTAACTACATCAT
>CAIOIZ010000026.1 GCA_903858475.1 uncultured Bacteroidota bacterium | reverse complement strand
ATGCTTAATATATTTTTAAGGGGATAGCTTGCTATCCCCTTTTTTATTTGCCTATACGAACCGAGAATACAGTTCAATAGAAATTATCATATGTCATTTCATTATCTTAATTTACAGCTATTAAACCTTATTCCAATCATCAGCCCTTTGGGCTTATCTATTAATTAGATGTTTAAAAGAACCTTCCTCTTTTATCTATTGGTATCCTTCCAAACCATTGGCTTCTCACAAAGAGAAAAAGCGGATAGCTTGAGCGCTTTGTTAAGAGTTGAAAAAATTGATACTAACCGAGTTACCTTAACTTGGAGATGGGCAGATGCGATAGGAATTTACAATCCGGATTCTGCACTCATTTTAGCACAGGATGCTTTGTTTCTGGCCAATCGTATTCATTATATCGAGGGCCAATCAAGGTCGCTAGGGATAATGTCGAATGTGTATGGGAAAATGGGAAAATATGGGCAGGCATTGGAGTATAATATCCAAAAATTAAAAATCGAAGAAAAGCGAAATAGTCCACGTAACCTGGCTAGTGTGCTGATGAATATCGGAACTGTATATGTATACCAAGAACAATACAGAGATGCATTGCAATATTATACTAAGTCTGATTCCATTATCAATGCAGCACAGCTTGATCCGATAAAATACAATAGCGCTCAAAACTTAGGCGACCTCTACGACCGAATGGAAATACCTGATACGGCTTTCATTTATTTCAGTAAAGCATTGGGTATTGCATTGCAGCAAAATAATATAGATTTTATTGGGGCTTCCCAAACAGGACTGGCGCATGTGTATTTGGATATGAAAAAATACGAAGAGTCGCTGGCCAATTATAGGCTTGCGATGAAGAACTTATCCATAGCCAACGATGATGAACTTTTTTGTGAAGCCAGCTTGGGATTGGCTTTATTATTTAAGGAAATGGAAAAGCCCGACTCTGCTATTCATTATGCTACATTATCATTAAATACTGCTAATAAAGGATTTCAATCAAAGGCATTAGAGGCGGCGAAATTTTTATCAAGTTATTATGAATCACAAGGGGTTTATGACAAAGCCTATCATTTTTTATCTATTGTTCAACAATTAAATGATTCTATCAATAGCAGGTCTAAAGTAAGAGAAGCCCAGATTATTTCAACCAACGAACAATTGCGTCAAGCAGAAATTGCAGAGGCAAAGCGCCTGGCAAAATTGGATCGTGACAAACAATTGCAATTATTATTTATTGGGATGTTTATTCCCGGCTTATTTATCATTACACTTATTCTTAGTAGAATTCGAATTCATCGTAAGGTGATAACCATTTTGGGGATATTGTCTCTGCTTATTTTATTTGAGTTTTTAACACTCTTACTGCATCCCTTTGTTGCTGAGCTTACAGGTCATCGTCCAGTATATGAAATACTCATTTTTGTCAGTATTGCTGCTGTGCTAATTCCGGGTCATCATCGCCTAGAACATTGGCTGATTGAAAAGCTTACTTTCAATACACCGGGTACACATAGGTTTAGTTTCCGTCGTAAAAAGATCAAGGTTCAAATTAAAAAAGACCCTGAACAAACCAATTAGTTTGCAGGGCCTTTCTTATTAAGTTGGTATTTTCTAACGAAAAAATTAATTCGTTGTAACAATAGGTTTTACTGCTGCCTTATCCATTTTAGGGGTGTCCTTTGTTGCAGGTGCAGTAGCAGGTGAATCAGCTACTTTAGGCGTAGCGGGGGAATCTACTTTAACAGCAGGTGAATCCTTTTTTGCTTCTTTGCTATTCCCAGCATCGTTATTACATCCGATACTGAAAGCAGTAAGCATCATTCCAGCTAAAAGGCCAGTTACAATTGATTTTGATTTTTTTTGCTTCATGTTTATTATTTTTAGAATATAAGATTACAATTTTTATTTCATAAATCAAACTAAGCAGGGGATGATATTTGAATTATTTTAATAAATACTAATTTATATATATTATTGTACTATATTATTGTGTTTTTTAATTCAAAACAGTAGTAATAAGACCATTAAACCTTCAGATGAAAAATAGTAAAATAATCGCTTGCGTATTATACTTGTTTGTATTACAGACTATACATGCACAGACTGTCTATCAAATTAATTATACATTTCTGCATGCCACTGATACGGTTAGCTACAGTTCGTTTTTTATCAACTTTGAAGATGGAACCGGGTTGGTTAGGATCAAATACCGGATGCCGCTTTCTGGCGAAGAAGTAAGGGTAGAAATGGATGCACAAGAGCAATACTTAGACAGCAAAACCACTTTGGGCAATACCGCCATCCAATTCAAATTGATGAATCCAAGAACTGTGAAGGGCCCCAGCAATGCCGAATTTACAGCACCTGTTTTTTGGTTTAAAAAAGGTACTGATGCGTCAGTTTCGCCATGGGGCTTTACGCCTTCATTAACTGATCCTGCTTTGGCTGTCAATCTCTTTGACTCAGTTTTGCCAGTTGATTCAGGCAGCTTGTCTAACAAAAATTTTGTCCTCCAATTTTTTTCCGAACAAGATGCATTTTATCGAAGCCTTTTTAAAACCAAGACCAGGGATTTAACGCCAAAGGAAAAAAACACCAAAATATTTTTATTGGCTGTTGGAAATATACGAGATAAAAAAATTGGCGAATCCTGCGACAAGGATTTAAAGAGAATCGTTGAAACCTTCGATCATTTGCAACGCTACCTGGGCATACCCTATGCGCCCAATTATCCCAAAGTAATTTCGGGTGATAATTATAATTTGAAAAATGTTCAACAGGCCATTAATGACCTCAATCCAGATACCAGTGATATTGTGATTTTTTATTTTTCAGGACATGGATTCAGGAAGGATAAAGACACTCGCTCAGGACCTTGGATCGATTTAAGGCCAAAAGATGACAATACATACTTGGTCAATTCCATGCATTTGGAAAATATTTATGATATCATTCGAAATAAAAAAGGAAGGTGTAACCTAGTGCTGGCAGATTGTTGTAACGATATAGTTCGCGCAACTAACCCAATGGCCAAACCACCCAGTGGTACAAAAGGCTTTATTATGAATTGGAATCAGGAGAATGTAAGAAGGTTATTTTTAAATCCTAAAAAAATATCCATTATGGCAGCCGCTGCAAGCCCTGGTCAATTGTCTGCCTGCAATCTTCAGTTTGGCGGATTCTTCTCTTACTTTTTTAAACAATCGATGGAAAATCATTTTAGTTATTATAAAACCGACGTAAGTTGGGATAAGGTATTTAAAGATGCCATTAATCAAACGGTATATAAAGCCAAGTGGACCTGGTGCAATGAGGAGGAAACAAAAAAATGTGATCAGGTTCCATTCACCATTCCTTCTAAATTGAGTTTTTAAAAAACCAGTTGAATTAGTTTTTTATTTTCATTCAATTAAAATGTTGCATTCGCTCTATTAGGGTACAACTCCCATTTAGCTGCAGGGAATAATGCTTTTCTTTTTAAAGGAGGATCAATATTTTTAAAGTCAATATCATTTTCAAGCACATACGAATACTTAAATCCGTTTTTAATAGCAGCAGCCCTCCATTTAATGGCTTCAGTTGTATTGCCCATTCGGGCATATAATCGGGCAATAGAATACATCACTATCGAATCTTTTTCATGCAGGGTTAAGAATTTTTTATAATAAACAAGGGCCTTTTCATTCTGCTGGGATAGTAATTGTAATCTTCCATTTAAATCTAGTATCTCAGCTTGTACATAGGGATGAATTTTTTCTGCATCAGTCAATAGTAATTGCGCTTTTGCAAAAACCCCTGAATGAATATTGAATTTTGCAAGCATCAGTTGTTTGGGAAAATTTATTTCCTTGCGATTGTAAAGCGAATCTAATGCGGATAGTGCATCCTGGTATAAATAGGCCGCGGCCTTAGCATCGGCCAGTTTTTCTCTGATGCCTGCATTGTTTGGATCAATACTAACAGAAATAAAATAATGGATTCCAGCTTTATCCGGAAGCCCGAGCCAGGAAAAAAAATCACCTATTCTGTTATTGATATCTGCTCTCTCACCTGGTTCAGTCAAAAGGCTATCCGCTTTTAATAAAAAAGCAATTCCTTCCTCGCTATAGGGTGTTTTTATTGTAAAGGCCGGCACTACTTCTTCATGGGTGCCTGGTAATTCAATTGCCTTGAAATAAATAGACCTTGTGCCTGATTTTTGCATGATGTCTGGCTTAGTAAACATTTCTGCATCTTTAGATTCATTTAATTCTTTTTGATATTCAGTATACAATTCAGCTGATCTTTGCTTGGCTGCCAGTTTGTATAATAATTTACCAGCTTTGTAATAATAAATTCCTTTCGCAGGAAAAACTTTGATCATTCTTTTGTAGAATGCATTCAATTCGTTTGAACCCCATATCTCAAAGTCAACCAACAATTGTTGAATTAATTTTTCTGCATCTTCATACCGGCCTCTATTTTCAAGTAAGGTCCAGCATTTGATATAAGCACCATAGTTGGAAGAATCTGCTTTAATGAGGGATATGTATACTTCTTCTGCTTCTGGAAAATGATTCCAGTTTTCGTATACACTAGCAATAAAATAAGAGTCTTCAATTGGTCTGTACCAGGCTGTTCTGGCGTTCATTAATATGCATTTCTTAGACGGGCTTTCTTTCATATGACGACTCAGGGAATCGATATAGATATAAAAGGGTTTCTCACCCAAGGCATTAGTAAGGCTCATTTTAAAAATAAGTTCGGCTTCCTGCCATCGTTTTTGATCATATAATAAATTTCCTAGGTAATGAAATACAAGTGGATTTATTTTGTCATTGGCAATGGCTATTTTAAAATGTTTTTCTGCTCCTGCAAGGTTGGAATCATACATTAATTTTAAACCCCAAACAAATTGTCCTATGGCATCATGTGGACCAATATCAAGTGTATCAAATTCGCAAAAATAGGTTGGGGAATAAGAGGCAGGTACAGGAGGGGCCATTACCAATTTTGTTGCAAAATGATAACCTTTTTTTCTGAGTTCAGACTCGAAGAAAAAAGAATCAGCTAGTGCATATTGAGTAGTGTTATAATAAGTGTAACCTAGGTTTTCAAATGGAACATAATACCTGCTATTCAATTTGATGGACTTCCGAAACAGCTCTTCTGCCATTAGGAGATTTCCTTTTTTTGCATAAGTAATTCCTAGATTGGTTTCAATGTTCTGTAAATTAGCTTGTCTCTTTTTTGCTGAATCAAGACAAGCAATGGCTTGGTCAATTTTATTATTGCTGATATAGATGCCAGCTAAATTATTCCAAGGGATGGCCCAATCAGAAGATTTGCTGATGGCCTTGTAATAATTATTTTCAGCTTCTTTCGAGTTATTTTTTAATACGAAAACATTGCCTAGTTCATTGTATATATAGCCTGCATTTTCTTCTAGTGCTAAGGCTTTGTTTATTTCTTCCCAGGCTGTTTCGATTAATTTATTGGGGTTTTCTACTGTTACCGTTTTTATCCTGGCGGCCACTGAAGCAAAATAATGTTGTTTGACAGCGAGTATTTTTTGAAAGAAAATATTTTGAGCAGGACTGAGTTTTTGTGCAATGATAAACATATCAACATACCCTTCGTAGCCATTATTCTGCACATTGTAATACCTTCTTTTCTCTAATTCCGCCGCATCGCCACTTAAATATTGATTAATTACTTCCTGGCCTTTATTGTCGAATGCAATGGCTAGTTTAGCATTCAGTGTACTTAGTTCATCAGCATCCCCCTTAATAGTGGTTTTCAAAATTTGAAGTGAATTAATTTGACTGCTTCTTTTTATACTGTCAAAAATTGCTTTTCTATAAATATTAGTATAGGTTATACGTATATCATTTGATATACTACTGTCCTGCGATGTCCTTCGATATTGATTGATATATCGATCTTCGCTATTCGCTTCATCCCTTATTTCAGCCATTAGATTATCAATTATTAGGGATGCGATTAAATCAGTGGGTTGAGCGATCAACTGTAGCTTATTGTTGAGTACTTCAATCCCTTTTTTTTCTATCAGTTCAAAAAAAACATCTTGTGGTGAATTGTTTGTTTCTTTAAATACTACTCCAGCATTGATGATTGGCATGGCTGTTTTTACAAGGGCAATTTCACTGGCGGCAGATTGCGCTGCAAAGGTATCTACCCTTGCTAACACAAAATTGTCATCTCCTTTGAGTGCAGGTGTTTGTTTAATTTGCTCATTTTGCAACACTGCATCCGTGGCAAATGAACTCGACATGAAATTTCTAATTTCATCCAGTGTAATTAATCCATCCTTGCTTTTGTCGGCCAAGCCTTTTAATCCATTCACCAGGTAAAAGGAAAAGACACCTCTTCCGCCACCCCATTCTTCATTTTCTGCAGATAATTCATTGGCAGCACAGGAGCTAATGCGCACTTCTTTTTTTATTGTTTCCGATCCCAGTAAGCCAGCTAAAAGGGGACCCCTGTTTTCGGCTGAAGCTATTTTATCGGAGTGACAAGCATCTGTGATCAATACTACATTGGCTCTATTGCCTGCAGACAGCGTATTCGCATAGTCATTCAGGTTAGCCACGCTCAGGGCAAAATTTATATACTCATTGGGAGGCGAATTATAACATAATAAATAGCCGTTTTTATGAATCAGGTCATTGTCAATATCTCCATGCCCAGAAAAATAGATATATACTAAATCATTTTTTTTGGCAACCTTGGTGAGCCAATACAATGCTTCATATAATGCTCCGGAGGAAGCAGCACTGTCTTGCAGGAAACGGATGTTTTCAATTGGCATTGAACCTCCGGCTTTTGATTGTAGAAAATCTGCAAACACTTTTGCATCTCGATTGGCAAATTGTAGGCTAGGGATACCTTTGCCATACTGCGAAATACCCACCACCAATGCATAACTCGAATTGATTGGTTTGGTATTGGTCTGTGCAAAGCAGCTTATTGGCAATATGCCAATAAGAAAATACAGTAGATAAGGTTTCATATATCAAATTGGCCTCCTTCTTAAAGATATAATGAATCTTTGATATTTAAAAGCTTATTTAGTGGTAATTAAAATAGTTGGTCACAAAATGAATTACTCAATAAAAATGTAGAAGCAGTAAAGAAGCCATCCAAAATAGTTTCTTCGGATATTTCTTAAAAATTGTATATGCTATAAAGTCATTATTCAAAAATAATATACTTCGGCAATAATTTTGTTACAAATTTCTGTAAAACTCCTGTACTTCTTAAAGCATCAAATGCCGGGTCAGTTTTCAATAAGGCATCAAAAATAATTTTTTCATTGAAGCATTTTTCTAGCCAGTTAAATGTCTCCTTATCATTTCCAATAAGCGCATATTGCCTAGCAATGGTATAGGCATATAAATTGATTGCATTGGGATTGTTGTTTTTCAATATTTTGAAATAATCAATTATTGCAGCAGGAGAATTGGTTAATAGTATTTGTAGATTTTTCAATTCAATTATTGCAAGATCGTTTAATGGGTAATTGTTTTCTGTATTTTTCAAAATGCCACTGGCTTCATTGATTCTGCCTGCTAGTAATAGCTCTTTTATATAAAGAAGTGTTTGGCTACTCATTAATTCTTTTCGAGTATGCATGCTATCCAGCATTTGAAGTGCATCAGCATAAAAAAATGCCTTGTTATTGGCTTCCACCAGTTTCTGACGAATACTTATATTGCCTGGCATTAATTCCAATGATTTATTTAAATAACCAATCGCCTTTTCGGGTAAGCCCTGCCATAAATAAAGCATGCCTAATTTGTAATTCATATCAGCCTGCATCTCCTGATTCATCTTCATTCCTTCAGCAGCCTTTTCGAAAAGTTTGATAGCGTAGGTAAGTGGAAAATTGGGAACGCTTCCTCCTTCAGAAATGCCATTGGTGGTAAACAGTTCTTTGGTTAAAAACGGGTCGTCTACCACCCACTGCTCCATTAGTAGATTGTTATTGTTTGGTGCCCAGGGCCATTCCAATGGGGGTTCCCAGCCCATTGAATATTGATAAGTATATACTTCTTTTTTAGTTATAGGGTCAATCATCTTTTTGTCTTTCCTCATTGGTATCAAAGCGTCTTCCACACCTGTGAATAATAGGTTGGCAGCATGGTAGTACCAGATTGATTCTTTAGGAAATTTTATAAACATTCTTTTGTAAAAAGCATACAATTGCCCAATGCCATTTTCTTTATAATGTTCAGCATTTGCTTGCAATGTTTTTTCAGCTAATGCATATTGGCCTGTTTTTTCCTGAATAATTAAAAGTTTTTTATAAGCAGCTCCAATAGAAGAATTTTTGGATAAAGCTGCACGGAAAAAATAGGCGGCATCATTTAATTGCCCTGCTTTTTCATAGATTAAGGCCAAATAATAATCATCTTCTGCGCTGTCATACAATAAATCAGCGAATTTAGAATTATAGCAATTCCATAACAGTGAGTCTGTGCTTTTTTTCATGGTTGAATCCAGGCGCCTAAGTAATGCCTCATTAGATAAGGTATACGTAATTGATTTTTTAAAATAAATTTCAGCTTCCCTGAATTTATTTTCCTGGAATAAAATCTTGCCAATATGATGAAAATAAATAGGATTGCCCGGATCCACTTGTAGCATTTTTCGAAAACCATTTTCTGCCAGTTTTAATTCCTTTACATCAGTCTTATTGTTCCTATAAACATTTTCAGTGGCTATGGTATTCCAATGTTGGTATCGATTATAGGCCCAGTACAAATTGCCT
>CAIOIZ010000025.1 GCA_903858475.1 uncultured Bacteroidota bacterium | reverse complement strand
GGGAAATGAACAAACTATAAAATAAATTGTCTAGGTGGCATTTAAATATATTTATACAGAAAGTCAAATCCGCTAGCAAAAATAAAAAATAAATCGCACAATTCTTTGACTGCCGAAAATGTAAAGCTAAGACAAAGTAAATATTTCATATACTAACTATATTAATGAATTGCCTATTTAGTAAAGAAGGCAAATTTATTTTTCCAGCGTAAAAAGTGTACTTCAAAATAGTGATAGCTGACATAGGCCATTGCCATTGATAAGCCAAGGCCCAGTGTAAAATCAATGCACATAATTAACCAGTTGGACTGAAGCTTCAATACTTTTTCGGAGATGATATGTGCTGCCAGTAATCCAATCGTATGAAGACAATATAGGCCATAAGTATAATTTCCCCATTGGTGAAATAGCCTGTTATTGCTCATTTTATAAAAAGAATGAGTAGCAAAGTTTTGCTCTACAATTACAAAAGCAAAAAAGAGAGCATAAACCAACCGTTCTACCACTACCATAGCCTGAGTAGTAAATATTTTATAGTTAAATAAAATGATCAGTAATCCTGCTGCATAAATTGTAATGATAACTTTCTTAGAAAGTGAAGAAATGACCTCAATAAACTTCTTATTGGAAAAAGCTAACCAGGCCGCAATGCCTCCAATAACCATATCACCAATTACAGAAAAAGTATGATAATAGATTACCCGGCCATTTGCCACATTACAAAAACGGAATGCCAGTACTCCGGCAAGTAAAGTCGTAAAAAAATTTAGTAAATGCCGTTGAGGGATGACAAATAAAATAAGTGGCCATGCAATATAAAATTGTTCTTCCACTCCAACAGACCACAATACGTTTAACATGGAAGAATCTGCAAAACCTTTTTGTATCATCTGAAAATTACTCACAAAAAACATATAGTAATCTGCAGCATGTGTTTCATCCGGCATCCCTCCTGCCATTTTTTTAACAAGCGGAAAAAGAACAAATCCGGCCAGCACCATTAAAAAGTACAGTGGCCAGATACGCAAGAGGCGTCGCATGTAAAAATTGGGTACATTGATTTTGTTGTACTTCCCTTTCTCGCTAAGTAATAGATAAGTTATCAGGAACCCTGAAAGAACAAAAAACAAATTCACACCAAGTGCACCGTTCAATTTTTGAGCAAATATGAATTGATAAACGGCGGAATTGTGGTCGGAATTAAAACAGCTTACAATTAAGGAGTGATGAAAAAAAACAGCAAAGAATGCAATGAACCTTAGGCCATCCAGATTTGGGAAAAATATTTTTGATTGCTGATTCATTTATCAAATTTATTTTGCTAACAGTTCACCGTAAATATTTCGCAGGCCTTCCATATGATGTGCTAAGGTAAAATTATTTAGTACCCGCTGCTTTGCTTTTTCTCCAAGTGATTGCATTACTATTTTATCTTCTGAAAATTTCATCAATTTATTGTCAAACTCTTGGGGAGAGCCCTAACTATAATAAATAGCCGTATCTTCACATTGTTCCCTGAAAGATGGGATATCGCTTAACATGAGTGGCATTCCCATAGCCATTGCCTCAAGCACTGCCAGGGAAAACCCTTCATAGGTTGATGACATAACAAATAAGTCAAAGGACTGTATTATCTCGTTGATATTATTTACCTGCCCTTTCAGAATAATATTGGCACCACTTTGATCAACATATTCTTCAAATTCCTTTCCAAGGCTGTTAATACCATAAATATGCAATTCAAATTTTTCCTTTGGGAGAAGTTTGAAAGCTTCAACTAAAAAACGGTGGTTTTTTTGTAACGAAATCCTGCCAACAGTAATTATTTTAAAAACCGATCCATTTGTAATAATTTTTTTCGAATCTGTATTAAATATTTTGTTGTTTACAAATGTATATAGCATATAGCTTTTCCATGGCCGCAGATGTAAAAATTCAAAATACTCTTTTAGAGCACCTTTTGCTACAGCCACAATCGCGGAATGACGAAACCGATAGGTTATCTTATCAATCCATTTTATATGCCAGTGCTTGTATTCAACTGAAGTGGCAATAAATGCATGAATAGTAGTAAGCAAGGGAGTTTTTTTTGGAACAGCCAACCGGGAAATCATTGTTGGCCAGAAAAGATGGCTGTGTACAATATCCACCTTATTCTCACGGATGATCTTTCTTAACTTAAATACAGCAAATAGTAAGTGGAACAAAGATTTCGAATTGAGGCAAATATATTTGTCACATTTAAATTCTTCAGTAGTAAAATGGTTGTTATCATAGAGTGTAACTACAATATTGTTATACTCTTCCAGTTCTTTAACCACCGTTACCAGCATCATTTCTGCACCACCTCGCCCCAGGTCATGAATAACATGTAGAATTGTTTTTTTCAAATTTTCATTTTTTATTTATGTGATTGCCCCAGCTCTGTAAATGATTCATTTAGACCGCCAAGTATTTTATAACATATATGTTTGGTTGAATATCTTTCTCTTCACCCGTCCGGTCCATGCTTTTAAACGAACCAGGTTTGCCTTAAAAAAAGCAGGCATTGGATTGCTTGATCTATTAAATTCAACAGGATAGTACAACTTCTTTAATTCTGAAATGTCTGGAATTTCTACAGTAGAAGTGATTGTAGTTTTTGCCCCTAGAGCAACTAAAAATTCCAGCCAATTATTATTGCATACATCCCCTGAATATTCCTTTTCGATTTTCAATCTTGCCTCATGTGATATTTTAGACCAGAGTCCATCTTCACTTTTAATTTTTTTTATGGCAGCAACGAAAGCGTCACCCCTGTCGTTCACCAGTAAACCTGTTTTTCCGTCTTCAATTAATTCTGTCATACCACTCCTGATATTTGTACAAACCGGGACTAATCCACAACCCATAGCTTCCATCAGTGATATAGGTATGCCCTCGTAATCTGACAATAATACAAACACGTGATTTTGCAATAAATGCTCCTGAACTTTAGCAGTTTCCAGATTGCCTCCATAATATACCGATAATCCTTTACCCTGATCTTTTAATACATTTAAAACATTTTCCAATGATCGGCCACTCCCATAAAGAACACATTCGATTCCTGGCACTTCAGCAGCTACTCTGCAAAAAGCTTTTGCTACTTCAGAGATACGTTTTTGAGGTTCCACCATTCTGCCAGCATAAACCAGCTTTAATTTTTCATTGAAATTATACTGAGTTGTTCTGGCTGGCAGAGGTGCTCCATAAGGAATACATTTTACTACTACTTTTTCGTCAGGATTTTGATCTGCAATCATCTGTGCAATAAGCTTGGATACTCCAACAATTGCAGAAAGTGAGGCTTCTTTACTGGAGTGGGAGAATAGCCTTGCCAGTTCAATATGAAAATTATCATCATTATGTAGAATGCCTATTGTTGGAATTCCTGCTTTATTTACCCATTTCGCTGCATGGCAGGCTTCAGGAAAATAATTTGGTATAAAAATATCGGGAGGATATTGCTTTATGTCATTTAAAATGGCCAGTATTTTTTCTTCATTAAAAAGTTCCCAATAAATAAGTTTACAGGAATAACCCTGCTGTAGAAAATAATGATATGCGGGTAATTTTTTGCTGTGTGCTGCAATAAACAATATCCTGGTTTCTATACCATGGTCTTTTAAAAAAGGCAGCAGCCTTTTCAGCCAGGAAGTTGGCCCATCCATATTATTGGGGGCGTCATAAGCACAAATTGTTATTTTCACTTTTAAGTATTCTTTTCTGCAAGTACAATTAAGTTAAGGTACCAATCATTTTTTTTAGGCATTATTTTGGCGATCCCCAAACCCACAACATTATTTAGCAATGAAAAAATGGGGGAGATCAGACGTGCAAAAGGTCTAAGTTTAGGCATAATATGATTGTGCCAGTATAAACCTCTCAATTGCGCCTGTGTTTGTAAATAGTTAGTGCTTTTTTCCAATGCACAAATTTTAAACCCATTTCTTTTCAGCAATGCCTCCATACCAAAAGAAGTATATCTCCCAAAATCAACGGGTATTTCATGTTCAGTCCAAGCAAATGGAGTGGTAATTAATATTTTACCGCCTGGTTTTAATACACGGTTTAGTTCCTTTAAAATGTCTTCCAGATTAAAGACATGTTCAAGCACTTCATTGGTTAAAATACTATCAAAAGTATTATCGGGAAATGGAATGGTTTTA
The DNA here is from genome assembly GCA_903858475.1 of uncultured Bacteroidota bacterium. GTDB lineage: Bacteria > Bacteroidota > Bacteroidia > Chitinophagales > Chitinophagaceae > Ferruginibacter. The sequence continues at coordinate 118 of CAIOIZ010000025.1, read as the reverse complement.
CCATCATAATAAACATCTATTTCCTCTTTATCATGACTATGACCTTCGCCCGCATAATCAACGCCTATATATTCTGTTGCATTTGTAAATAATGCTTTGTAAGGTTTGGAACCACAGC
>CAIOIZ010000024.1 GCA_903858475.1 uncultured Bacteroidota bacterium | reverse complement strand
TGACCTAAAGAATCTTTAGCATTACTAACCATTCCTGATGTTTCTTTTTGCACGGTAGACGTTACATTGTCTCTAAAATAATCGGTCTTCCTTCTAAATAAAACAGCGCCGCTAAGATCTGCATTTTCTTTTATACCACCGGCCCGATTAATGTAAGATGAAAGTCTCTCATACTTATCCAACTTAGGATAGGGACCAGGATATTGCAACAACCCATTCATTTGAACCAACTGTTGCATTTCAAAAGTTGGATTCTTTCTTATGTAAATCTGATCATATGGTTTTAATTCCAATTTAGCAGAAATACTATCCAGGGTTAAATCAGGTGATATTTTAAATTGCTTCAATAGTATCCTAGTTGGTTTTTGCTCTTGCTTAGCACTGTCAATATCCATGACACTGGAGATTTCAATTCTGCCAAATTCGGCGGACTGTTTTAATCCGCCTGAAAGGAATAACAAATCCTGCAAAGTCATTCCAACATAACGGTTAACCTTACCCGGTTTTCTAACTTCACCAAAAATTTCCACATATTGCCTGTCGCCAAATTCATTGCTATTAAATAATAAAATTTGGTCATTGGCATTTAATTCAACATTGTATTTACTAGCAGTATCATTGGTAGCAATAGCAGACAAATCAACTTCTACTTTACTGGCCTTAATATTGGTACTATCCCCGCCTCCGCGGAAAATATAAGCGCGCGGCAAATAGGTATTGCGGGTAATACCGCCAGCCCGATTGATCAAATCGAACAATTTATCTCCCTTGCGAATTTCATAAGCGCCTGGGTAAGAAACTTCTCCTTTGATTTCCACTTTATTCATCAAACCAGGGTTAACTGGAATTACTTTAATGATATCGCCATCTACTAAATCAAAATCAATATTTTTCATGCGAGAATCATTGGTTGGATTAACAATTGCAGTAGCATTTACATCCTTCACTACTTGTTTTTCCAATTCCGTCCTATATACTTTTACGCCACTACTAAAGGCATCCTTTGTAAGTCCACCAGCATATCTTAAAAGGTCCTTCATTCCCTCTTCTTTTTTCAATTGATAATACATGGGTCTTTTAAATTTGCCCTCCGCCTTAACCGTTTTAGCACCTGTTTGCAGAATCACAAAATCATTGTTCTCCATGTAAATATGCTTGCCAAAATCACCGGTTGTTAAATATTTATAAACGTCTAACTGGTCAATTACTTTTCCATTTCTTTTGATGAGAATTTCTCTGAGGTTGGCCAAATCAGTTGGGCCACCGGCCAATGCAATAACATTAAAGGCATTGGTAAAAGCCGAAACAGTTACGGGGCCTTGTGTATTTACTTCACCTGCAACATTCACATTAATGGTTCTTGGAGCGCCCAAGGATACGGTGATATTTGTAGAAGGCGGTACAAAAGTTTTAAAGCGATTGATTATTAGTGACCGCATATTTTCAAATGTGAGCCCTTGCACATAAATTTTCCCTATTCCACTAGGAAATATAGAACCATCCCGAGCTACTCTATAATCTACAGTTTCTTCTGCCCCACCCCACAAGGAAACCACTATTTCATCATACACTCCAATTGGATAATCCAAAGGAGGTGTAGACAATTCTGTTATTGCTGCTACGGCACCACCTCTAAAAAGTTTCATCCCATAAATATCCTCTGTAGTATTTATTGACTGAGGTGTATTTTCTTTGACCAGACTATCTTTATCGATTTTGTTTTTCTTATCCAATGAACCATTCTTGGATTGCCCAATGGTTTTAGGAGTAGGATTATTTTGGGGATTATCTTTCAATAAATCATAGAGTCCGCCAGGACTCATCGTGGTAGGCAATTGAGCAGGCGCATTGTTAGGATCGCCTACTGGAGGTTGCCCCTGTGCATTTGCCAATAAGGAGAAGAGGAATAAGCAAGCAATGCCAAAAAATTTTATGGGAATAACCTGTATAGGTCTTTTTGATAATAACATTTTGATGGGTTGTATCATGAATTAAATCGCGGCAAATATAATATATTATTTTAGTGGGTTGTGTAAGCATTCTTCGAATTCGTTGCGTATTTCTTTTACAATATCGGCAGCGGGCATAATCTTTTTTATCAAGGCACTTACTTGTCCAATTTCTAGCTCCCCTTCCTCCAAATCGCCCTCAAACATACCTTTTTTGGCCCTTGCTCTTCCCAGTATGGCTTCCATCTTTTCCTTATCGGCGCAAGTATCTTCAGCCGCCTTGATGTCGAAATAAAATTTATTTTTTAATAATCGCACTGGTGTAAGTTGTTTCAAGCTTAACATCGTATCGCCTTCTGCCGCATCAATAACTGCTTGTTTAAATTGTAAATGAGACGAGGCTTCTTCGCTGGCAACAAATCGACTACCCACCTGTACGCCCTCAGCACCTAACACCATTGCTGCCAACATTTGTTTACCAGTGGCAATACCACCTGCAGCAATCACCGGAATAGCTACAGCAGCAGCCACAGCAGGAATTAATACCATACTAGTTGTTTCTTCTCTACCATTGTGGCCACCTGCTTCAAAACCCTCTGCAACCACCGCATCACAACCCGCTTTTTCAGCTTTTATGGCAAATTTGCTACTGCTCACTACATGCACTACTTTGATGCCTTTTTCCTTCAATTGATTTGTCCAGGTAACTGGATTGCCAGCACTGGTAAATACAATCGGCACTTTTTCCTCCACAATAATTGCAATATGCTTTTCAATATCGGGATATAATAAAGGAAGATTCACTCCAAATGGCTTATCCGTTGCTGCTTTACAACGTTGAATATGCAAACGCAATACTTCTGGATACATACTGCCAGCACCAATGATTCCCAGTCCGCCGGCATTACTAACTGCACTTGCTAAACGCCAACCACTGGCCCAAATCATGCCCGCTTGGATAAGTGGAAATTCAATGCCAAATAATGTGGTTATCCTGTTATGCATAGTCAAATGTAGCACATCTATTGAAGTGCCATATCAAAGATTTAAAAGTACTTTGAAACGCAAAGTAAGACGTTTTATTTTATACGACCAAGAAATTTTTACAAAAAAACAGGGATTATTCTTTTCCGCCACCACCCAAATCGATGGCTGTATTGTCGCCAATATTGAGATTGCGACTAACGCCTAATACCTCGGCATCGTTGCCAATCAGGGAATTATTAAGTACTATTTCTACAAGATTAGAATAAGACCCGATGATGGAGTCTTTTATGATGGAATGATTCAATCGGGTATTTTCACCAATGGCCACATTGGGACCAATGACCGAATTCTTGATATCGCATCCTTCAGCAATGCTTACCGGGGGAATGATAATGGTATTTTCAAAATGATGGTTGCTATTGGTATTACCCCCGAATTTTTTTAACAAAGTGGCATTGCTTTCCAAGAGGGTTTCTTTTTTGCCACAATCAAACCAGTTTTGCACTTTAAAACTTTTGAACCTAGCACCCCGCTGAATCATACATTCCAATGCATCTGTTAAGTTAAATTCATCATTGCTTTTTATATCCTTTACAAACAACTGCCGAAGGCAATCAAATAGAAAATCGGTTTCTTTTATTTTGTATAAGCCAACCAAGGCCATATTACTTTTTGGAATGGCTGGCTTTTCTACTACTTTACTAATAAAGCCTTCTTCATCAATTTCCGCTACACCAAAATTGCGCGGGTCATCTACTTTTTTAACCCCCAACATGCTATAAGGCGTATCTAAAACCTCTTTCAAATCATATTCAGCAATGGTGTCGCCCAATACAATAAACACCTCATCTGTTCCCACAATTTCGCGGGTAAGGTCAATCGCATGACCAGTACCCTGCCTTTCGCTCTGGTGCACAAAATAAGTATTCAATTCAGGATATTTTGCGTTTACATAATCCTGAATTTTATCACCCAAGTATCCCACAATAAAGATAAAATCGGTAATACCTGAATCGCGCAATTGATCGATGATAATGCTAAGAATGGTCTTGCCAGCCAAGGGAATCAAGGCTTTGGGCTGTGTATAGGTGTGAGGACGCAGCTTGGTACCTGCTCCTGCAACTGGAATAATAGCCTTCATACTCATGCTTTTGTTAAGGCAATTTTATAAAAGGCTGTGAAGGTAATGATTTTTAATAACAGGATGTGTATTGTTTACACGCCCCATATTTATTTTGCCTTGCCGCTTCCCCTTATATTTGCAGCACCAAATTTTAAATATGCAAAGAGATACCGCCATTTTTAGCTTAATTCACGAAGAGTTGGAACGTCAAAGGCATGGCATTGAGTTAATTGCTTCTGAAAATTTTACTTCATTACAGGTGATGGAAGCCATGGGTACTTCACTGACGAATAAATACGCCGAAGGATATCCTGGCAGACGATATTATGGGGGCTGCGAAATTGTTGACCAAGTAGAACAATTGGCCATTGATCGCTTAAAACAAATATTTAACTGCGAGTATGCCAATGTGCAACCACATAGCGGGGCACAAGCCAATGCAGCACTATTACTGGCCATTTTACAACCAGGCGATAAAATACTGGGACTCGACTTAAGTATGGGGGGCCATCTTACACACGGATCGCCTGTAAATTTCAGTGGCAAATTATATCAAGCGCTATTTTACGGTGTAAAAAAAGATACCGGATTACTGGATTACGAAATGCTGGAATCAAAAGCAAGAAGCGAAAAGCCTAAAGTAATCATCTGCGGCGCCAGCGCTTACAGTAGAGATATTGACTATGCCCGTATTAGAAAAGTAGCCGACGAAATCAATGCATTTGTATTTTGCGATATGGCCCACCCTGCTGGACTAATAGCAAAAGGATTATTGAGCTCACCATTTGAACATTGCCATTTTGTTACCAGTACTACTCATAAAACATTGCGCGGACCAAGAGGCGGTATTATATTGATGAAAAAAGATTTTGAAAATCCCTTCGGACTTAAAGATGCAAAAGGCAATATTCGGATGATGAGCAATTTGCTCGACATGGCGGTTTTCCCTGGAACACAAGGTGGTCCGCTGGAACACGTTATTGCTGCAAAAGCAATTGCCTTTGGAGAAATTCTTTCAGATGAGTTTACGGTTTACGCCAAACAAATCATTGCCAATGCGCAAGCAATGGCAACTGCCTTAACCGCAAAGGAATATCACATTATTAGCGGCGGAACAGATAACCATTTAATACTGATTGACCTGAGAAATAAAAATATTAGTGGGAAAAAAGCGGAACAGGTACTGGGAAAAGCAGGTATTACAGTAAATAAAAATATGGTTCCTTATGATGACAAATCTGCTTTTGTTACCAGTGGTATTCGTGTAGGCGTTCCTGCTATTACCACCAGGGGCATGAAAGAAAAAGACATGTTGAAGGTGGTCGAATTCATTGACAATGCCATTGTGCATGCAGATGATGAATCGGCCCTCGCAGGTATTAGCGTTGCTGTTAAATCATTTATGAGTGAGTTTCCATTGTACCCTGAACTAGCATAATAATACTACTCAGCGCTTATACGCTAGTCCTCGGAGGGGGTTTCTTCTGCCTCTTCATATGCCTGCAAAATGGCAGCACTACTCCTTGTTATCCAGTTAAGAAATTGTGGTGCAAAAGAGAATACACCAATGGTGGTCAATTTTTTCCCATCATACGTAAACTCCAACCCCTCCTTATAATAAATATGGTCGCCGTCGTACCCTTGATAACGAATGGGGAGATAGGGTGATTTCATTTTTGCTATACATTTATTCATGTCGTCAAAAAAACGAATCCCATTTTTTAAAACTACTGTTTTAGCCAAGGCCTTATCTACCCCATAGGTCGTAACTGTTATATAATTAAGTCGGTGCTCCTTAAAATACAAAGAATAAACGGGCCATTTAGCAGGCAAGGACCCTGAAAAAGAAGCGGCAGAATCAAATCCAATTACAAACTGAGGAATACTATCAATGGCAAAATTATTGCCATAATTTTTAAAGGCAAACATCTCTCCTATATAGGATTTCCAAGTTAAATTACCGCCTAATAGATCAGCTGCTGCTTTTTCACTCATCCCTAATTTCAATGCCCCTATCCCTACTCCGGGCGTGATGACAAGTGGGGCACTAGGCATTTTTTTGTTTATTTGGGCTGACCCTTGCAGTTGCGTAGCAAGGAAGCATAAGGCAATGATTGCTTTTTTCATATATCGAAAATAACTACTTTAGACAAACAACGACTAATTAATTATGGATATTTTAAAAAAAAGTAAAGATTTATTTTAAGTAAAAAAATCATGCGCAGCTGCAATTGCATTTTTTTGCCCTATTATTATATAGGTACCTGCTACCCTGCAACCAGTTTATTGGCAAATGATACTGACCTAAATCGATTTTATTATAAAATCGTAATTTTATAAAAATATCTACCATGATACAACGCATTCAATCCGTTTGGTTATTGTTAGCCGCAGTGGCAGCTACGCTGAGTTTTAAATTTGAATTTTACAGCGGCATCAATAG
>CAIOIZ010000023.1 GCA_903858475.1 uncultured Bacteroidota bacterium | reverse complement strand
GTCAATTCAGTAGAAGGAGTTTCTTTGGCATCTTCCTTTGCTTTAACATTGATAGCTGATCTTGTTATAGCCAAGGCTTCCATTCTTTTCCTAAGCTTAACAACCTCCCCTGCTGCCAATCCTCTTTCTTCTGCCAATTTATATAATTGGGTTTCCGAAATACCCATTTCAACAATTTTTTGTTGAAGCGCTCGCATCTCGTCATCAGAATAGCTATCAATCTGAGTAGCACTTAAATCACGTGTTTGCAAGAGGGATTGTGCGTGAGTGAGGGCAGAACAAGCAAAAACGAGTGTCAGCAACAAAAGGGCCCTTCTTATCTTTTTCATTGAAATTCAATTATAATTAGGATGGCAACCGCCCAAACAGGCGATGGCAAAATACAGGGCACTAAGATAACAAGTTTTCCTAAAATAGGCCGTTTTATCCGCATTTCAAGGGTTAGTGCAAGTTGACTTAGATGGTCTTTTGCAGATTTTATCGAAGGCCCCCGCTTTCGAAGGGAAGCTTTATTTTTACAATGTGCAATCATTCTTATATCGGTTCATAAAAAAGGCAGGGTATTTTACAAAATGCCGGGGGCTTGTCATTTTCGCATTATTCCTGGCGAATCTTTGTTTTGCAGGTAAAATAAATGTGAAAAAATATGGCGCGAAAGGTAATGGTATCAACGATGACCGAATAGCCATTCAAGCAGCCATTGATGCAGCCCCTCTGGGCGAAAAAACAAGCATCTATTTTCCGGCAGGTACCTATATTATTGGCAGCTACCAAAGAGGTAGTCATTATTTTGAAAATTTTTGTCTGCGCTTACATAGTAACCTGGTTTTTGAGGGGGTGGGGGCAAAAAGCATCCTACGACTGGCCAATCATCTTTTCGACAAAACCGACAGCAATGCCAATGCGCATATTTTCTTTGGAGAAAATATTGACCATATTTATTTTAATCAGCTGAGCATTGATATGAATGGGCCAAACAACCTAGTACCGAAGGGAGTCCTTAAAAACCATTCAGCCATTTTCATCAGCCGCGGAAATGATTTTAGTGCTACTAATATCAGTATCAAAAACTGCGCAGGCAGCAATATGATTATATTAAAAGACAATGGGCACCATGCTATCATTGAAAATTGTAAGTTGTTGAATGGGGGCAACAATGTTGGTACTAAAAAACCCAATCAATACCAGGTTGATTTTTCATTTATCTATACAGAGTGGGATAGTAGCTTTATCAATCATAACCGTATTGAACAAACGCAAGCAGACATTGCCTTGCAAAATTATACTGGAGGGATTGAGATACACGGCAGTTATTCTTCTGCCAATAATAATTATATAGGGGGCTGCTTTCCCGCAATTTATATCACTAGTAGTCAGGGCCAACTTAAAGACATAAATATCAACAATAACCTAATTGCCGAATGCTTGAAGGGTATTTCATTTTGGGTTATTCACCCGATAGAAAAGGTAAATATTGAAAACAATCGAATTTCCCTAACCTATCGCCGATTAATGGACCCTGGATTTATTTGTGGCATAGATGTACCCAATGGCAATATGACACTGTACAATGCGGGTCTTGCCAATGCTGCCACTATTGGTCAACTATCTATCAAACATAACCGAATAATAGCGGTATTGCCTGCTACTACAAAGGATAAAACCATGGGCATGATCTTGCACTCATTACAAGAAAGTAGCATCGAGAATAATCGGATGGAAGGAATGAATTATGCAGGCATCCTGCTAATGGGCAGTAAATGGGGAATGAAAAAGCTCATCATCCAAAAAAACAGCTTTGCTCATTTTCAACCCAATTATGATCCGAGCGGAGTAGCGGGTTATATTGTAATCACCGACACTTATTCACCCAGCGATGCAGCGGCTCCCGGCTTGAAGGACATCCATATCGACAGCAATACCTTTGGAGAATTAAATAAGCCCCTCAACACAAGTAATAAAAAAATGGTAGCGGCTCGAGGAAAATTCCTGGGTGCATTTATTGCATTACCCGAAAAAATGTTGAAGGAAATTCATCTTGGTAAAAATCAGTTTTCGGACCCCACCGAAAAAGCCGTCATGGTAAAAACAGACTAATCAAGCGGTAGGTAAGATTGTATGGTAGCCGCAAAAGAGGCAAGGGTTGTAGATTCTTCAAATGCCTGAATGCATTGTTTTGAACGATTTTTATACTGTTGGTACCGCATAGGTTGCTCCATTAATTCCTGCATAGCTTCTGCCATTGGGTGAACCTCATTAACAGGCACCAAAATGCCGTTTTCGGCCCAGTCCACTGATACTAACTGCGATGGATACACGGTATTGGGCGCCAGTATCTCGCGGGGCCCCCACTTACAGTCGGTGGCTATCACGGGCAAGCCTGCTGCCATGGCCTCCAACAATACATTGGGATAGCCTTCTACATTGGAGGACAATACAAATGCATCGGCAATGGCATACCAGGGTAAAATATCTGTTTGCTGGTCGTATAACAAAACCTGTTCGCTAAGTCCCAGTATTTGCACCAAATCTTTTAATGCAACGGGTATATCTCGCCCCACTAACAAGAGTCTACAAGGCTTCCCTTTTAATAAAGCAAAGGCTTTTAATAAGAGGACTTGATTTTTATCTTCATGAAATCGCCCCACATGACAAAAAATAAATTCACTCGGCTTTTTTTCAAAAGGCAATTCTGCCAGCGCTAATCTTTGTTGAATAGCCTGATAGGGTATCCCATTACTAATGCTGATGATGTTATTTTTTAATCCAAAAGTTTCTTGCAAATCGTTTTTGCTAAAAATAGAATTGGTAATAATACAATCCGCTCTTTGATAAAGTCGCTTTACCAAAAACCTGCCTAATCGCCCTCCCAGTGTTTTATTGGTATAATAATAAGAGGCATTGCTTCTTTCGTTGATGATGGTTTTGCCTTTAAAGCCAAATAGCTTTAAATAGCCTGCAATAAAATTGGGTCTATTTAATATGGAAAAAACCAATCGAATACCATGCAATTGCAAGTATTTTTTTATTTGCAAGGCCTGCAATGGAAGCTTCAAAACCTGTATGGGCTTGGCTTCGGCAGAGGTAGGCCGACCAATCTGATAAATCTTTACATCAGCAGGAATTGGAAATTCAATATTACGGGTATCAAACATCAGCAGATGAATCTCCCAGTCTGCATGCAATTGATTCATCAACAGTCCGGCTGTTTTTTCTGCTCCGCCGGTAGCCAGCGTGTTGATGATAATGGCAATTTTTTGTTTCATTGAAAGCTTGAAATTACTAAGTATTTGGGAGATGCACGAGTTAGCCGCTTTTCAATTGTGCAATTACTTTGAAGCGCAATGCAATAATTTATTGTTTTTGCAATAAAACGAAGTCATTCAATGTAAATACCGGCTTGAAGGAGAGTCCCGTCAATAAGGCTGCATATGGCTTCGAAAGCAGGGAAATATCCAATACAAGTATATTGATATCAAATTCTTTTATCATCGGCAGCAATAAGTTTTCGTTCACCTGTGGATATTGATCGGGGAAAATATCTTTATAATAAAAAATGCCTGTTTTTTCAGCAGCAATATCTGGCAATAAAAATTCAGCCTTGTCTATAATCAATAAACGCCGGGTGATTTCTTCATTATTGGAAAAAATTCGAAGGGCCGTATCTTTTTGTAAAGAATGTAATACGCTTAAGATGGATTGCCCATTTTCCTGTGGCGTATCCAAATGCCAGAGCATATTTTCTTTTGCCTTGGTGCTTTTTTTATCGTACCACTTACTTATAAAAATGAGGAATAAGGAGGCCAATACATAATAAATAATGGTATTGTACACCCATTCACTGCTATAACATTGCATGAACAGAAATACCAAGGTGGGCGTTGCAAATTCAAGATACCGCTCAGGCTCGCCCAAAAATCGAGTCTTGGCAAATGAAGTCAGAATAAAAATACAGAGACTAATAACGATCACTTGCAATAGCGGATTTTGCTGAAGCAATAACCAGGCATTTTGATTGGGTGCTTGTATCATCAGATGAATAAAGAAATACAAAACAGCAGGCAACATGGTAAAACCCCAACACAAAGTAAGCAAGGCATTGGTTTGTATATATGGAAAAGCGGCTGCTTTTTCTTTTTTCAGTTTAACCCAAAAATCATAGACAAAATCGCGCCATATGCTGGGTCGGTATTTTAAAATAAAGCGCTTGGCAAAATGTTGGGCATAAATCTTCTTATGCTGATACTGCCCCTTTATATAATCTATTGCCAATTGTCCATGAAAGAGATAAAATAATAAAAAGCCGAGCAGGGGAATTGCAGCTATTGCAGGTTGTAAGAATATAATTCCGTAGAGTAAAGAAAAAAACAATACATACTGTGCAGCAAACTGGCTGCTGATAAAGATGATATAAGAAATAACCACCAATGCTGCATACCAAATCCAGCCACTATGATATAAGTGAAATAAAAAAAGATAAATAAATACCCTGCCTAATAAAACGCCCAAACTACGAGGACTAAATCCAGCATTGTGTGCATTCCATCGCACAAAATTAAAAGGGGTAAAAATAAAAAGCAGGGCTGCATATAAAAACACAATCAACAATGGCAGCTTTGAACTAAAATTAAGGAAGCCGCTATAGAAAAAAACAAGAAAAAAGATAAGGTCGGCAAAAAAAAGGGAAGTCTTATATAGCAGCTGAAGCCCAGCAGCCGGCGGCAATTTAAAAAAACTAAGTACCCAATGAAATAATTGCGGGTAAGCGATATGGTTATTGCCTATAAAGTTTTCATAATTTTTTACAAACCGGTGCTTATTATGTTGAATTAAGCGGATTATATTAAGATGAAAATAATGATCAGAGCCAAAATGAGTTGTCTTCTGATTGGCAATATTCAGCAACAAGATGATGATACCACTGATTCCTATAATTGCGGCTGCCTGTTCCATGAATTATATTTGCCCTCCGGCTTTAAATTTTTCAATTTGTTCGGCTATATAAGCATCATCAATGGTTTTTACCAATCGGGCAGGTGAACCACCCGCAATACAATTGCCTGCTAAATTTTTATTAATCACCGACATCGGCAGGATAACAGTTTTATCCCCTAATTGTACCCCCGGATAAATTACAGATGGACCTGCAATAAAACATCCGCTTCCAATTATTGTTTTAGTTCTTGCAATTAATTCACTGCCCGCCGCATTGTTCATAGTGAGGTTGCTTAAAAAACTGGTATGACTCCAAATCATCACATTCAACCCAATACTAGTATGGCTTCCAATTTCCAAGCCACCAGATGCATCTAATACAGCCCCTTCCCCAATCCAAACATATTCGCCACAAACCAAGTTTTCTGGGGCAATTATTTTAGCATTCTCTCGCATGCGACAACCTTTGGGCAAACCCCAGAATTGCGCTCTTTCTTCATCGGTTAAGCCACGCGCGAACTCCTGTTTTTTTACATAGTCCCGATTGCGGTTATTGCGCTCATCATCGATATAAAAATCTTCTATTTTCATTCGGGCCATTTTTCGTTGTTTAAAAAAATGCGACACCACCATTCGAAACACATCAGGCTCCAAAGTAATAAACGATGGTTGATGCGCTGATTAATATGTTCATCAATAATTTTTTCAACAAAAGCGGGTTGAATAAATTCAGCAGATACCATTTTTTTACCGAGTAATAATTCTTTCACATAAGCTGCATTGGCTCCTCGATACCAGTTTTCATCTGGCGCACTAAATCCCTGCTTCTTTCTATTCAACACTTCTTCTGGAATAATATTTTTCATCGCTTGCCGCAATACATTTTTGCCATCGGCATAAGACTGATACATCTTTATTTTATTCCCCGCTTCGTTTTCATCTAAGCGTTTCATCAATTCAAGATTGGCAAGCTTATATTTTACTGGTATGCGCTGTGCAAAATCTACCAGTTCATTGTCCATAAAGGGAAAACGTTCTTCCAATCCATGTCCCATACTCAGCTTATCTCCTACCAAAAACAAACCAGGCAAGAATGTTTTGATTTCAAAATACAGGCTATTCTGTATGTGTTGTTCGGGCGTATCGTACTGCAATTTATTATTAAAACTGAATACCTTTTCAAATACCTTTCGAGGTTGTTGAATATCTACCTGCGAAAATACATTGGGCTGAAATAGTTGCACTTTATCCTCATCCGCCACTAATCTTTGCCAAAACGCATAGTATTGGTCGTAGAAAGAATGACTATCGAGTGATTTAAAAATTCGGTAATAACGCCATGGATAACCGCCATATAATTCGTCACCCCCAGTACCCTGCAAACAAACTTTTACATATTTAGATGCCAACTGACTGATATAATAATTGGGGTAACTCATACCCACTTTCAAATCTTCCAGTTGCCAGATGAGTTGAGGAAAGATTTTGCTCAAATGCCCAGCACCAATAATGGCTTCGTGGTGATTGGTTTGATTGTAAGTAGCCATCGCTGCTGCTTCCATTCTTTCATCATAACCTGCTTCCGTACCCGAAATTCCATCCATTTCAAAACCGGCAGTAAAACTGTGTATATTTTTTATTTTCCGACTGGCCAAAGTAGTTACCGATCCCGAATCCATTCCACCCGATAAATAAGTGCCAACAGGAACATCCGCTATCAGTTGTTTATTTACTCCTGCTTCCAACAATCTTCTTGTTTCAGATACGGCGTCTTCCCATGACAGTTGTTGATCGGGATGGGTAAAATCGTAATCCCACCATATTTGTGGAACTAGGCTATTGCTTGCAGCAGATACTTTCATCAGCGAAGCGGGCGGCAATAAATTTACTCCTTTAAAAAGTGTATGAAAAGAAAATAGATTCTGAAAACTAAAATATTCATTGGCAGCTGCTACATTGAGTTCCACTTTAAAGCCTGGATAGCGTAGCATTGCTTTGATTTCAGAAGCAAAAAGCAAGACGCCATTTTGCATCGAATAATAAAGCGGTTTAATGCCATATCGATCGCGGCCTAACCAACACTCCTTGCTTTTTTTATCCCAAACAGCAATGGCAAACATGCCATCCAGTTTTTCGATAAAGGAAAGGCCTTCTGCAGCAATGCCTTCAATAATCACTTCCGTATCTGAATTGGAAATAAAAATACTGCCCCGATCCTGCAGTGTTTTCTTTAATGATTTGTAATTGTAAATGCAGCCATTGAATACAATTACCCAGTTGTCATCTTTGGAATGCATGGGTTGTGCCGCCAACTCACTTGTATCTATGATGGCCAATCGCCGGTGTGCGAGTCCAATATTTTCATGGCAATAAAATCCTTGTCCATCTGGTCCGCGATGTTGCAAAGCCTGCGCCATTGATTGCAAATTTTCATTTACAACCAAGCCGCCTTTTAAATTAAAAATGCCTGCAATACCACACATGTATTAAAAAGATTTTAGCACCGCCACAATGTATTCATAATCTTCCTTTGCCATGCGGTTGTGTAAAGGTAGGCTCATACTGTATTCATTGGCAGCATAGGCATTGGGAAAATCGGAAGGTTGAATGCCAAATGGTTTTGCATAGGCCCCCAACATATGTACCGCATGAGTACCTGGCCGAGTACTAATGCCTGCTTCCTGTAAAGCTTCCATTAAATCATTTCTTTTCAATGGTGCAATGCGTTCATCAATAAGGGTTACATAGGACTGCCAACCATGTGTATACCCTATTGGCACTGTAGGTGTTTGTAACCAGGGAATCGATTGTAGTTCATTGTTATAATAGGCCGCCCAGTTTGCTCTTTCTGCAATGAATGCATCCAGCTTTTTCAATTGTACCAATCCCAATGCTCCTTGCAAATCGGTCATTCGGTAATTGTATCCCACCACATCATATTCAGCCAGTAAATAAGGTTTAGGCCCCAAGTGCCTTTGCTCTTCTGAAATACTTGCTCCATGATTGCGCAACTGATTCAATTTTGCTGCGATGATAGCATCATTGGTAGTGAGCATTCCTCCCTCCCCAGTGGTAATAGATTTGCGGGGATGAAAAGAAAAGCAGCCAATATCGCCCAGGCTTCCGGCGGATTGGCCGTGCAAAGCGGCACCTGCAGCACAAGCGGCATCTTCAATGATCACCAAATGCGGGTATGCCTGTTTGATGGCATTCACATCAGCACATAATCCAAATAAATGAACGGGTATAATGGCTTTAGTTCGAGAACTTATTTTATTGTTGATAGCGGCAATGTCGATATTAAAAGTAGCTACATCAATATCTACAAATACCGGAACTGCCTGACAGTACATGATTGCATTGGCGGTGCTAACCCAGGTGAAAGCAGGTAGTAAAACTTCGTCCCCTGGTTGAATACCAGCCGCCAATAGCGCTAGGTGAAGAGCGGTGGTGCAATTACTAACTGCCAGCGCATGTTGCACCTGATGACGTTGAGCAAAATCTTTTTCAAATGCAGCCACCATGGGTCCTTGCGTAATCCATCCCGATTCGATGGGCTGGCGCAGGGCTTCCCACTCCTCAATGCCCATACTGGGGGCTGATATTTGAATTATTCGTTTGTTCATTAACGTTATTATATTACCCCTCAACCTTAACCTCAACCTCAACCTCAATCTCAACCTCAACCTCAATCTCAATCTCAATCTCAACCTCAACCTCAACCTCAACCTCAACCTCAACCTCAACCTCAACCTCAACCTCAACCCCTCCTTCCCCTCCAATCTATCAATTGCTTCAGGCCTTCCTCCAAGCTATATTGAAATTCAAAACCCAATTCTTTTTTAGCTTTTCCAGCAGCCCCAATTCTATTTTGCACCATGGCACGAGCATCATTTTCAGAATAAGGTTGATATTGTACAGTAAGCTGGGAGCCCTTTAATTGCACTATCGTATCACACAGAGATTTGATGCTGGTTTGAACTTCGGTGCCCACATTGTAAAAGCCGTAAGGGATATCAGCCATCAAGGCCAGCACATTGCAACGAGCAACATCTTCTACATAAATAAAATCATAGGCCTGCGTGCCATCTCCATTGATAACAGGCGTTTCGCCTGCATCAATTTTATTCAACATAATAGGGATAACACCTGTATAAGCCGCTGTTTGATCCTGCCCTGGACCATATACATTCATGTAACGAAGTCCGATAACCTGCAAACCATACCGCTCATGAAAAGCAGTTGCCATGGCCTCTCCAGCAATCTTTGTAGCACCGTAAAAATTTTTATTTAAAAAGGGATGTTCTTCTGTCATAGGCAGTTCCACCGCATCGCCATACACAGAGGCAGAAGAAGACCAAATGAGTTTTTTTATTTTATGCTTCACACATGCTTCCAACACATTGAATGTGCCAGCGATATTCACTTCAAAAGCAGTGCGGGGGTAATCTTTGCAATGCAATAACCAAAGGGCAGCGGTACAAAAAACATAGTCTTTTCCTGCTAAGGCTGCGTCCAGTACGTCTGTTTCACGAATATCTCCTTTCCATAAGCTGCAACGTGCATCTTGCATGGACACCGAAATATTATCCAATGTACCTCGACTCAAATTATCGTATATGCATACCTGTGACACATCCTGCTTCAAAAGCTCCTTTACAATATGACTGCCGATAAAACCGGCACCACCAATCACTATACAATAAGACCCTTTTATTTCCATCGGATTAATTTAGCGGTCGCACTCGATTGTTTTCTAATATATAAACGACTTTGCTCTCAGGGCAAATAGCCTGCCCATTTGCATCAAATACCAATTTATGACCGTAGGCACTCACCCAACCAACTTGTTTGCCTGGATTGCCCACCATTAAAGCGTAATCGGGTACCTCCTTGGTTATAACCGCTGCTGCCCCAATAAGGGCATAAGCTCCAATCGTATTGCCACATACAATCACTGCATTGGCACCAATACTTGCTCCCTTTTTAACAAGCGTTTTTTTAAATTCCGTTTTGCGTTCTATAAAACTCCTGGGATTGATCACATTCGTGAAAACCATGGACGGGCCTGCAAATACATCATCTTCCAACACCACCCCATTGTACACAGATACATTATTCTGAATCTTTACATTATTTCCAATAACGGTATTATTGTCGATATATACATTCTGACCAATATTACAACCCTGGCCAATGATGGCGGTAGGCATTACATGGCAAAAATGCCAGATTTTAGTACCAGTGCCCACTGTGGCGCCCGAATCGATTACTGCGCTAGGATGTGAAAAATAATCAGTCATAGAGTTGATACGCCCTGAAAAATGCTTAGCAGCAGGGCTTTGTTTTGAATTAAATTAAACTAAAACTCAATCTTAAACAAAAATAACCCATCGCTTTCTAAATTCATCCATCTAAAATCTAAAACGGAAAACTACCTTTGCCGCCATGCATTATGCCGCTATCGATAATATCAGTAAGTCTTTTGGGATCAGAACCCTTTTTAAGAATATAACCTTTAATGTAGAGGAAGGAGATAAAATTGCCCTAGTAGCCCGCAATGGTACGGGCAAATCAACGCTCTTGCGCATTATCAGCGAACTGGATACGACTGATACGGGTTCGGTATGGGTGCACAAAGAGGTGAAAGTAATTATGCTGCAACAGGAAACTGCCTTTGATGAAGAAAAGTCTATCTGGGATAATATTCTAAGATTGGATAATCCAGTGATTAAAACAGTAAAGGAATATGAAATATTCCTGGAAGAGGAAAAACAGGATGATGATCATTTAACAGATTTGATTGCTCGACTAGATGAATACAATGCCTGGAATTTCGAAAGTGATTTAAAACAGATCTTGGGTAAACTAAACCTACACCACCTCAACGAACCTGTTAGAAACTTAAGTGGTGGACAAAGAAAAAGAGTAGCCCTTGCGCAAGCATTGGTAGAAGCCGATTTGCATGAAGGCAAATGCCTATTGATTTTGGATGAACCTACCAACCACTTAGATGTTAGCATGATTGAATGGCTGGAGGATTATCTATCTGCTAAAAAATTAACCTTGTTATTGGTTACGCATGACCGTTACTTTTTAGATACTGTCTGTAACGAAATATTAGAAATAGATGATGGTAAGGTATTTGTTTACAGAGGCAATTATGATTATTTCTTAGAGCAAAAAAGTTTGCGGCAGGAAGTACAGGCCAGTGAATTACAAAAAGACAAGAATATATTCAGAAAGGAATTGGAGTGGATGCGCAAACAACCAAAGGCGAGAACCACCAAGAGTAAGAGTCGGCAAGATGCCTTTGAAGATGTAAAGGATCGTGTGAGTTTGAAAAAAGAAGATGCAGAAGTGAGCTTACAGGTAAAAATGACAAGGCTGGGGGGCAAGGTTTTGGAGATGAAAAAAATCAACAAAAGCTATGGCGATAAAGTATTGATTAAAGGTTTTGATTATGCTTTTAAGAAAGGCGAAAGAATTGGCATTGTGGGTAAGAATGGTATTGGTAAATCAACCTTCTTGAAAATTGCTTTATTACAAGAAAAACCTGATAGTGGAAAAGTCAATCATGGCGATACAGTTGTATTTGGAAATTTCAATCAAGAAGGATTACAATATAAAGAAGACAAAAGAGCCATCGATTATGTAAAAGATTTTGCAGAGTTTTTTCCACTGGCTGATGGCAGTAAACTATCGGCCAGCTTATTCATGGAAAAATTTGGCTTTAATGCAGAGCAACAATATACGCCGCTGAGCAAATTGAGTGGTGGTGAAAAAAGGAGACTGCATTTATTAAGTGTACTCTTCCTGAATCCTAATTTTTTAATATTGGATGAGCCTACCAATGACCTGGATTTACAAACCCTGCGCACATTAGAAGAATTTCTATTTGACTTCCCTGGTTGTATTTTGATTGTTAGTCATGATCGCTATTTTATGGATCGATTAGTCGATCATTTATTTGCCTTCGAAGGAGAAGGTGTAATCAGAGATTTTCCGGGGAATTATAGTCAATATCGGGAAGCATTGGCAAAAGGATTGCTTACAGATGATCGCCAACTTATTAAAGAAATACCTACACAGACTAAAGAAGAAATAAAATCTGCCCCGATTGCAAATAAATCAAATCAGCAACTTTCTTTCAAAGAGAAGCGGGAATTTGAAATAATTGAAAAAGAATTGCCGGCATTACAAAATGAGAAAGCAACGCTGGAAGAAAAAATGAACAGTGGTGAGATGGATTTTGAGTTACTACAAAAAGCAGCGGATAGAATGGGAGAACTGATTGCCGCCATTGATGAAAAGGAAATGCGTTGGCTGGAGTTGAGTGAAAAATCAAATTAAGCAATTTCAAAAGTGGCGACTATTTGTATTCCTGTGTAATTCTTGTATCTTTCCTATCGGCATTTCCCATTCCGCCATTGCTAAACTTGCTGCATGAATCAACGTTTTTATTCGCTCGATGTATTTCGTGGTGCCACCGTAGCACTCATGATAATGGTAAATAACCCTGGCACTTGGGCCTATATTTATGCGCCTTTAGATCATGCTGGTTGGCATGGATGTACTCCTACTGATTTGGTATTTCCTTTCTTTCTGTTTGCAGTAGGCAATGCCATGGCCTTTGTGATGCCTCGCTTGGAAGAAAAAAATATTTTCTGGCAAAAAATAATCAAACGCACCCTATTAATATTTCTGATAGGCCTTTTCTTAAATTGGTTTCCCTTTGTCAAATACAACGACGCAGGAATACTGATTGCTAAACCCTTTGAGAAATTGCGCATTTTTGGCGTATTACAACGCATTGCCATCAGTTATTTCTTTGCTGCCGTGTTAATTCATTGGTTTAAATTAAGAGGCGCATTTGTAGCGGGTTGTTTTTTGCTTTTATTTTATTGGTTTTTATGTGTACTAATGAATCCTACTGATCCCTATAGTATTCATGGATGGTTTGGTACTAAAGTTGATTTGTGGTTATTAGGAGATGCACATTTGTACCATGGAGAAGGAATGGCATTTGACCCCGAGGGTTTAATGAATAGCTTTGGTTCGATTGTACAAGTAATTTTCGGATACCTTGTTGGACAGTATATAGTAAGCAAGGGTAAAACTGCCGAGATGCTCAACAATCTCTTTGTTGCAGGAGCGGTATTGATTTTTGCCGGCTTTGCCTGGGACATGGTTTTTCCGATCAATAAAAAAATATGGACCAGTAGCTATACCGTTTATACTACTGGTTTGGCATTGATCATACTATCTGTTTTAATTCATTTAATAGAATTTAAACAGATCAAGGGAGCCTGGAGTCGCTTCTTTGATGTATTTGGCAAAAACGCACTGTTTATTTTCGCATTAAGTAATCTGGTAGTGAAAATATCTGCTTTATTGCACTTCCGTATAGGGACAAACGAAAATGGCAGTCCAAAATTCTCCCATCCCCTCGCCTGGTTTTATGAACATGCTTGCAAACCCATCTTTCCCTCAGATCCCAGAATAGGTTCCTTATTGTATGCGCTATGCTTTATTGGAATGATGTGGTTTTTTGCCTGGTTGCTCGACAAGAAAAAAATATACATTAAAGTATAACCTCAATCTCAACCTCAACCTTAATCTCAACCTTAATCTCAACCTCAACCTTAACCTCAACCTCAACCTCACTCTACCCTCTTCGTTCCATCACCAGGTGTAACGATATAAGCTTCTGCTACTATATTGAATTTATTTTGATAAGCAGTTGTAATGGATTCAATAAAACTATTGGCAGCAGCTGTTTTAACAATATTGATCGTGCAGCCACCAAATCCCCCTCCCATCATTCGGGCGCCTAATACAGCTGGCTGAACTTGGGCAAGACTCACCAAATAATCTAATTCTGGGCAGCTAACTTCATACAAATGACTCAGTCCTTCGTGGCTTTGATACAAAAGTGCACCCAATCCATTCAATTCATTATTTTGTAATAAGGCAGCCGCTTTTTTTGTTCTTGCTATTTCCTCCACTACAAATTGACATCGATTGAATACTAAAGTGCTCATCAAATGCTTGCAGGATTCTAATATGTCCATGGAAGAAATATCTCTAAAGGAATGTAAGTTCAATTCATTTTTAATAATTGCCAACCCCTCTTCGCATTGTTGTCGGCGTACATTGTATTCGCCGCTTGCCAATAAATGATGTACTTTACTGTTGATCATAACAATACTATAGTCCCCTAATTGAAGTGGAAAATATTCATGTGTAATATTTTTACAGTCCAATAATATCACCTGATTTTTTTTTCCAAGCATATTAGCATATTGATCCATGATGCCACATTTCACATTGGGAAAATGATGTTCTGCTCGCTGGCAAAGCAGGGCCATTTCCTTAGGGCTTAACCCACATTGAAATAAGTCATTAATGGCATAGGCCAAGCCTCCTTCAACAGCAGCCGATGAGCTCATTCCGCTTCCACTCGGAATATCGCCACCAAAGACACAATCAAGGCCTCCAATATTTATTTTCAAGAGTACAAATTCCTGCACAACAGAAAGCACATAATTTTTCCAACCATTCATTTTTTGAATAGCAGGAATCGCAACAGAATACCATTCGTTTTGATCAGCTGCACAAAAATGAATTTCCTTCGTTTCATTCCGGCCAACCGCATAATAGATGCCTTTATCAATGGCAGCAGGCAATACAAAGCCATCGTTATAATCAATGTGTTCCCCAATCAAATTAATTCTACCTGGAGAAAAATAATACCGCGGATTGGATTGAAAGCTGTCCTTATAAATAGCAGCTATTCGAGTAAGTATCGCATTCATAAGCTAAGGTAATAAACTGATTTTATACGCTGTTGAAAAGTCCGCTTTCTCCGAAGGAGCAAGTGTAATCAAGCCCATTCCATTATTGAAAGCATCTGGCGCAGCACTCAGGTTTTCTATTGCAATGCTGTTGCGATGTGGGGGTGTATAAATTTGTAAATAGGGATAAGATGGGTCGGGATAAATTTCCAGTTGGTAGCGATCGGTATTATTTCTCAATACGCACAACGGTTGACATTCGGCAAAATTCAACAAAAAGCAATTGTCGAAAAATTGATCCTCTATTTTTTTCAATGAGCCAAATTCCGCGTAAGGACCAAGGCTTCCAGTAGGAATAAGTGCTTCATCAAACAACACTATTTCCTTGGCTTGAAATTCCAATTGCAAGGAATTAATAGTATCCCCTAATTTGAAATAAGGATGCCAGCCATCAGTAATGGGTAAACGACTTTCGCCAGTGTTGGTAATATGCGTATGTACCTGTAGCTTACCGGTTTTATCCAGCTGGTAAGTAATCGTACAATCAAAGGGAAAGGGATACCCTTTATCGGTGGCAGCATATTGATATAGCAATTCGATGGATGCGGAATCTTCTTCTACTAGTATGTTCTGCAAAGAAAAACAGGCATCAAATAACAATCCGTGGAGGGCATTTTCTCCTAAATAAAATTTTTCAATAGTATAGGTTGTATCACCAAAATGATAAGTGCCATTTTTTAATCTACACACAAATGGGGAAAGTTTGGAACCTTTAAATCCCAATGCAGTTACAGAATGCTGAAATTCAGTAGCAGATTGATACGAGTCAATTAAGTTGAGTTGAACAGCCCCTTTTTTTATTCCAAAAGCATGCAAAATTGCTCCACAGGAAGGAATCACCTCGGCATAAGCACCGGTGGACATATTAGCAATTACAATTTTATTAAACCCGTTTTCCGTTTTATCACTAATCAAAAACATACAAGAAGCAGTTTCATTTAACCAGAAAGGCCTTATGAAATTAACCAATTTAATGGTAGTGGTATAATATAATTTTAAATTAATTCTACTTGCTGTATAGCCAACAAGTACATTGATTTAATATAGCTGCTTTAGGGTTTTCGGTAAAAAGGCTTAACAGTTGCAGTAAACAATATACCTCCACTGTTTAATTTTACCTTACCAAAGCCAACGCCAGTCAGTGGTAATTTAATATAAGGCATTGCACTAAAAGATACTTGTCTGCTCAATTGATATTGATAACCTCCGCTTAAAGCTAAAACAGAAAGCCAGTGCTTATTTTCATTTTGGATGGTATATGATTTATGATAATTCGTAACTCCAGTGCTGTACTTATAATCATAGTCATATGTTTCCTTTTTCATTAGCAAACTAGAAATACCTGCTCCTAGTAACCATTGATGTTTGGAAGTATTACCAAAGCGGTAATAAAGGCTCAATGGAATTTCATACACTGTACAATTGGCATCTATAGCATTTACCCTGTAATTAGCAGGAAAGAAACCAGAAGGAATTTTATAATAAGCAGAATCTGCACTATATATTTTTTTTACTGCGTAAAATCCACTGGCTACAGTAAGTCGTTTACCAATATTATAAGATAAGCCTATTCCGTAAATGATTGAAGTGGCACCCGCTGTTTCCTTGCTAACAAAGCTTTTTTCTGGGCCTACAGAAAAACTTAGTCCCAGATTATGCAAGCCTGCTGTAGAAGTTATTTTTTGTTTTTTCTTTTCCTTCTCTTTTGTGCTCGTTACTGCAATCGATTTTTCAGTAGGTTTTACAGCATCCTTGTTCGTTACCGAATCAGTATTTGAGTGGGCCAATTTTTCATCAATAGAACCAGTTGTTGCCACTGGCGTGGGGGGTATTACATATTCCACCTTACCGCTTTGTTCTTTATTTACCAAAGCATTGCCACTTTCAATAGTTTCTTCTGCTACAGCAGAGGCGGGTTTTATATTGGCCCGTGTTTTGCCACGCGACATTTTTGATGCATTTGAATTTATTAATTTTTCATTCCCCGTAGATAATTGGGTTATTGATGCCACTGTACTTGCATTACTGATTATTGGGTTGGTGGCAGGAGTTATTTGATTGTCAACACGGGCTGCTATAACAGCGGCAGGAGACTGCTTTTCTATTTCGTTCTTCTTATCGGGGTTAGGTATACCATTTGCAGTTATCGATGCATTCGAGGAGGCATTGTTGTTGAAATGCCTACCGGCGAAAAATGCTCCGCCAGCTACTATGAATAATAAAAATATCCATAGCAATTTTCTATTAGGCTCTTTTTGTGGAAGCTGCGCATCCAGTTTGGCCTGCATTTTTTCCCAAGCCATGTCGTTGTATGTTGGATGATGCTGATCGGCAGCCGCTCTGATCATATCATCCATTTGTTCATCCAGCATTTTTAATGTGTATTATTTTGTTTTCATTAAAAATAATTTTTTGCAATTGCTTCCGGGCTTTAGCCAAATTAGACTTAGAAGTTCCTTCTGAAATTCCCAGACTAGTTGCAATTTCATCATGTGAATAGCCCTCTACAACAAATAAAGTAAGTACCGTACGGTAAGCAGGAGATAGGTTTTGTATGCTCCGAATAATTTCATCATAGGATAATCTATCTAATCCATTTTCCTCTCTGACGGAAATATTGCTATACACTGTTTCCAACTCTGAAAAAACTTGGTGCTTTTTATTTTTTCGAAAATGATCAATTGCAGTATTCACCATAATTCGTTTCAACCATCCTTTAAAAGAACCTACTTCATTGGAATACGATGGCGTATAGTGATGCATTTCTTTGAATATCTTTAAAAATCCATCATTCATAATTTCAAGTGCATCTTCTTCCTGGGATGCATAACAATTACATATAGACATAGCATAACCGTAGAAAGCGTTGTAGATTTTTTTTTGGCTTTCTCGATTATTAAGGGCGCATCCCCTAATATGAATGTTTAATTCTTCCGCCGTAAGCACTAAGAATGGTTTGATTTTGTATACTAAATCGTGTAATTCTAGGAAAAGGTTGTCTAAAGGGTTGGATTTTTATCAAATAGGGATGAAAAGCTGCATTTTACAGCATTCCTTCAATTGAAGCGAATTTAAAATTCTTTTTTTAAAGCGCTTTGCACTTTTTTTAAGTATTCATTGAATTGCTGCAGTAAACGAGTCAATTCCTCTGAATGTTTGTTTTCAAGTGCCAAGGTTTCAATTTGCCTTACCATTGGTTTTAAGCTACTGATGCCAAGGTTATCGATAGAGGGTTTTATGCGATGGGCTGCTTTTTTGATGGCCAAGAAATTGGATTGTTCAAAACTATTATTGATTTCTAATAAAATCGCAGGTACTTGTTCTATGAAAACCTGTAGCATTTTTTTTACAAAAGCCTCATTGCCTCTGCTTATTTCTTTCAAACTTGTTAAATCGTATAGCTTTTTGTTGTCGATTGGTTCTGGCGACTCGAGGGAAACCTGTTTTTTATCAAGCCATTTTGCTACCATGTTCACCAATTGCGCTTCTTCAAAGGGCTTAGATATATAATCATTCATACCTGCCTCAATACACTTAATATTATCGCCTTGAATAGCATTGGCAGTGAGCGCAATAATTGGGATAGCTGAGCTATGTGAATTTCGGATAATTTGTGTTGCCTGAAAACCATCCATTACTGGCATTTGGATATCCATAAAAATCAAATCAAATTCATCTACTTTCAATAATTCAATCGCCTCTGCACCATTGAATGCCTGAACGATATTGGCCCCATAATTTTCTAAAACCGTGGCTGCTACCATCTGATTCATCTCATTATCATCCGTTACTAATATTTTTTTACCATTTAAGATACTGGTATCCACAATTGTCATTTCCTTGACAGGAAGATCAATCAGTGCGCCCATTTCAAATTCAAAGTCCATGATAATTTCTGTGCCTTCTGCCTTTTTACTTTTCACTGTAATTACTCCACCCATCATCTCAATTAATTCTTTACTAATACTCATGCCGAGGCCTGTACCTCCATACTTTCGGAGAATCGAATTGTCTTCTTGAATAAATTTCTGAAAAAGATTTTTAGAAAAAGTATCATCCATGCCAATGCCTGTATCAGTAATTACGATTCGCACTTTTTGCTGTAGTGGAAGGCTTTCGACTAAAAAACAGGAAATATCCACTTTCCCTTTGTGCGTAAACTTTATGGCATTGCTGACCAAATTGAGCAGTACTTGTTTAAGCCGGTAAGGATCTCCCATAAATACAGGAGATAGTTTCTTATCAAAATTGATATTGGAAAAATCCAACCCTTTCTCTTCGGCTTTGTGCATCAATACCTGCATAACCCTATCCACTACTACTCGAAGATCGAATCCTATTTTTTCTAATGACAATTTGCCTGCATCAATTTTAGACAAATCGAGTATGTCATTAATTATAATCAACAAATTATCTGCAGCTGAGTGAATAGTATTTAGATAGCTTAATTGATTTTGATTCAAGCTGGTTTTTCCCAACTGATTGGTCATTCCTAAAATCGCATTCATAGGAGTGCGAATTTCATGGCTCATATTGGCCAAAAATGTTTGCTTGGCTTTGGCAGATGATTCAGCTTGCACCCTAGCTTCTATCAATTCAATTTCTAATTGCTTTTGCTCGGTAATGTCCAAATGAATCCCTATGGAACCAGTTAAATCACCTCGGTCATTAAAACGAGGTGCCCCACTTATCAGCCACCACTTTAAATCGCCTTTTTTATTTCTAATGGCTATTTCATAGGCATCTGACACCCCTCTTTTCCTTTGTTCATTTTTTTTATTCATCAGTTCCATGTCCTCCCCCATTACAAATAAATCAGGGGCACTTTTCCCATGCAACTCAGCTTCCGTGAATCCCGACATTTCACAAAAACTATTATTTACGAATTGAATCAATTCGTTTTGGTCTACTTCCATCAAACCAAGATTCATATTCGTAATTATATTACGGTATTTTCTTTCGCGTATTTGTAGCGCTAGCTCCGCCTCTTTCTCATGTGTAATATTGATTATAATACCCGACCTAACCAATGCCCCTCTTTCATTTGTATGAGAATAGTAAGAATAAATTTTTAGCCAAATAACTGGCTTCCCTTCAATTTGAATCCTTCTTTCAAATTCAAGTGGCGATTTATTTTCAAGTGCAAGCCTAGTTGCTTCACTTTCCAATTCCACATCAGTGGGTTGGATATTTGAATAGAATGTTATCAGCTCGTCGGAACTGAGTCCAATTTTGCGTTCTATTTCAGGACTTATATAAGTAAAAAGTCCGGTGCCATCCTGATTGATTTCGTACCTAAATAAAACACCTGGAATATTCTCTGCCAATGACCGAAACTCCTCCTCTCTTTTAAGTAAAGTAATTTCTGTTTCCTTAATATTATTGATATTGGTATGGGTGCCATTTATTCTTAATGGCTTTCCTTCTTCAGTTACTTCGGTAACCATTCCCCGGTCTAGTATCCAAATATATTGACCATTTTTATGTTTGATACGATATTCGTAGCGATGTGATTTTATTTTCTGCTCCTGGTAAAGTTTTTCAGAATTATAAATTAAATATTTGTCATCGGGGTGAATTAAATCCAACCAAGAAACCTGTCCCCCTAAAATATCCCCTTCTTCATATCCAAGAATTTTTTTATTCCGTTCAGAAAGAAATGAATGTTGAGTTTCAAAATTATAATCCCACAATCCATCACCTGAACTTTCTAAGGAAAATTGCCAGAATTTCTCCCCCTCAGTCATTAATCGCCTGTCCTCTTTTAATGTGGTGATAGCTGATCCAACGGCAAAATATTTTATGTATTCCGAGTTTTCATTTTGGATAGCCCTCCCTTGAATTCGCCAATAAGTTGGAGTTCCCTTCGCAGGAACGACTATTTCACAATCAAAAGGTTCTGCCAATTTAATTTGACTGCTCAGGTATGAAATAGTTAATGGATTGGTACTATACAACTGTAAGAGTTCATCTAGTGCTTGCCCCTTAATATCTTGTGCAGCTTTTCCAATTAATTGTTCAAAACTATGATTGACCCATTCTATACGGCCCCATTGATCTGCTAAAATTTCAATGGCAGCATTGGTAGTAGCTATTGATGAAAATATTTTTACTCGTTCAATATTTTTTTGTAATAAATCAAGTTCATGCGCTAAGCTATCTTTGAATTGACCAAACTCATTTTGACTACTTACGTTTTCAATGTCTGCAATTTGAGCATTAATTTTTCGAATACGATCTACGGTTATTTTTGAATCATTTTCCTCGTTTGCTTTTCCAATCTCAAAATCAGTATAAGAATCATTAATAGCTTTTAATAAATCATCCAGTTCTGGATTGCCCAATAAGGTAGGCGGCAGGTATTTTTCTACCTGTTGCTTTAATAATTTATGTAGCAAAATGCTTGTCATGAATAAGGCCTGCAATTGATCTATATGCAGATCAATAAATGATGTTTTTCTTTTTATCCTTTAATACTAGCTTGAATATACCACTCTCTAATATGCTTAATCAGGTGAAAGATGTAGTATTGGCATTTTCTAAATTCTATTCGCAAATGTAATTCTAACAATACTATTTATACCAGGTTTTTAAACTATTTAAAAGAGTCCTACACAAAGTAAAATAATCCAATTCAGCTTCTCCCGCTCAAGGTATTTACAAATTGTTTGAAAGGCGCCATTGCTACACTTCAATTTCTTTTTCCTGTAGCATTTTATAAATAGTACTTTTCCCAATATCTAGTTTTTTAGCCGTCACCATTACATCATTATCGTATTTTTTTAGGAAAAACTTCACTATTTCACAGGTATAATGACGGAGTGATTTCTCCTCTACAATAAATGTAACATCTGTGTTGGTAGATGAAAAATTTATATCGGCATCCGTAATTTCTACCCCATCACTCATTACCGCAGCTAAATCAATGACGGCTTTTAATTCACGCACATTACCAGGATATCCGTATTGCATCAATTTTTCTTTTGCTCCAGCAGACAATAATATATTGCCCATTTTATTTTCTTTTGAAAAATCATCCAAAAAATGGCGTGTTAGAATCAAGATATCATTTCCTCTCTCTCGCAATGAAGGGAGTTCAATTGGAAGGCCCATTATACGGTAATACAAATCTTCTCTAAAACGACCCGCTTTCACTTCTTCTAATAAATTTTTATTAGTGGCAACAATTAAACGAACATCCAATTTCAGGTTTTCATTTCCCCCCACGCGTATTACTTCCCGCTCTTGTAATACCCTCAATAATTTACTTTGCAAACTGAGATCTAATTCTGCAATTTCATCTAAGAAAATTGACCCTCCATTTGCTTCCTCAAACTTTCCAGCTTTGCGTGCAATGGCTCCTGTAAATGCTCCTTTTTCGTGACCAAACAATTCACTTTCGATTAATTCACGGGGAATCGCTGCCATATTAACCGCTACAAAATTTTTCTTTTTACGATCGCTATTATAATGTATTCCTTTAGCCACCACCTCTTTACCTGTACCTGTTTCACCAGTTATTGAAACATTGATATTTGTTCTGGCTGCCTTGTCCATTAAACTAAATATCTTTTGTAATGCCGGACTTTGACCTTTGATGCTTTTTTCAAATGAATATTTCTGTCCTAATTCACTCTTTAAGTATTCAACTTGCTCTCGAAGTTTACTGGTTTCTCTAATATTTATTACCGCATTCCACAACAAATCTTTGGTATTCTCATCTTTAATGAGGTAATCATTTACGCCCAGTTTTAGCATATTAACGGCAAGGGCTATTTCATCCTGTCCGCTAATCATAATCATAGGAATATGGCTGTCGAATTCTTTTATTTTTTTAAAAAGCACATCACCTGTAAAATCGGGCAGTGTAAAATCTATTGTTATTAAATCTGGAAGTTTATGAAGATTGGCAAGGCATTCTTTACCGGTAGTATAGCGACTAATAATATAATCGGGATTCAGAGAAAGATGATATTCCAAGATTTCCCCATACCAGGGATCGTCCTCTACAATAAATATCTTAAATGCTGCCATAGGATTTCAAATTACTACATTAACGCAGTTCTGTATTCCAAATTGTGGAAATTTTAAAAAATATTTTTATTTTCTGGAATTTTCTCCTCCCTGGCTATTTCAGTCTTTTTGGCTTATTTTAGTTTAAAATGGTCATATTTTATCGTTTTTTGGCAAATAAATAGCTTTTTGTAAGCTTTTTTGATGTTTTTAACTGAAAGCCGTATTCGTTTTCTCAGCAACTATTTTCCTTGGTTTGGCTAGCTTGGTTGATTTTTGGGGACAGTAGCAATATTAATTGCGGCAACCAGCATGAGCCAAGAAAAAAAGGAGACTAGTAGGCAGGCAGTCAACTGGCTGCCCTATATTGAGTGAATGGGCACTTGCATATTTAATAATCAGGATAAGCAAAAAGCTATAATTTTGCAATACACTTTTTCTCCATTGCATAAACTACCCTCGATATTATTAATCTTCATTTTATCCATTCAATTATTTCCAACATTGGCGGTTGCCAGCATTGGCTTTGTACTAGAAAAAACCAGTCCCTTTTCTAGTGGTTCTAGCAAAAAAAATCATTGCACAGAGGAATGCTGCAAATCGAATAATAAAAACAAAAAAGACAAAGAAGAGGGAGGCAAGTGCTATCTAGATGAAATAAGGGATTTGCAATTATTCGTTCAACAGCCAGCGCAACAATATTATTATAATAGCTGGTTCATTAAAAAGCCAGCAATGATTTATTTCACTTCAGTGTCAAAAGGATTTTTAGCCCATGTATTTCAGCCTCCCGAAGGAATAACATACGCATAAAAAATATTTAAATATTTAAATCTTTAACTTGTAATAATATATAAAATGAAAAAAATAATAAAATCACTATTGGTATTTTGTATGATTGGTAGTTCCCTGGTTGCATTTAGCCAAGAGAAAGCAGAGTGGCCAGCCATCAAAACTTTTCATGGCATCATGGGAAAAGTATTTCACCCTACTGAGGAAAATAATTTTCAACCACTAAGGGACAGTGTATCTGTACTAGTAGAAAAAGCCATTGAATGGAAAAATTCAGCAGTACCTGCTGGCTATAATGAAGAAGTAACCAAACCCACGATTGCAAAATTGGTTAAACAATGCAAGTCCATTCAAAAAGCAGTAAAAGCCAACAAAACAAATGATCAATTAAAACCCATGATCATCAAAGCGCATGATATTTTTCATGAAATCATGGAGAAATGCAAGAATGAATAAAAGTACTTTTTTAAAATACTCCCGGGCAATGCCCGGGTTTTTTTTGCCTACCCAACAAATAATACACTGTATTAAAGTTTGGCTTTTGGGGGGCAGATCGAAAAACAATCATTACAAAGCAGTATACGCAGGGTATAATACGCAGGAAATCAACATTACAGCAGCTCCCGTAGTGGTTAATGCTAGCAGTAGTTCAAATACTACTGCAATTTCAAAGTCCTACTATTTAATAGGACTACCTGTCAATATATCTTTACACTGTACATGAAAAATACCTAAATAACTAATCCTTGAAAAGCCAATAGACCTTATCCTTTAAAAAAAAACGAATATCCAATCCTACCATTCCAAAGAAATAACAAAGAAGCTCCTCACGGGGTTTCTTTGTTTTAGGCAGGCCCCATTTAAAAAGTAGTTTAATTACTACTGGCATTTCAACTTACTACTATATTTCATGAATTGCTGTAAATGTACTTTTACACTGCATATGACAACAACCTTACAACGTAGTCATAAGAACAACATGAATCCAACCCTGTAAAAAACTAAGTGTCCAAATCCTATCCAATCTGACAAAGACAACGAAATGTAATGAAAAAATAAGATGCCCCTCCCTAAGGGGCATCTTATTTTATACGATAGTTGATTAAAAATTGCTAGTAGTACAAATACTATCACATTTTAAACATTGTACTATTTATTGCAGCTATCTGTCATCCTATCTTTACACAGTAAATGAAAAACACCTATAATCCTATCCTATTAAAAAGCCGAGTTACTGATTAAGAAGAATCCAAATCCTATCCAACCTAATCAAGACCACGAAAAATAAAAAAACCCCATACGGGGTTTTTTTATTGCTATTTCACAAGAGTAATATTAAATGATACTAGCGGTGTAATCAAGCCGTTTATTAATTTGTAGCAGCTGGGTTATAATTATATTTTCGAAGGGTTTTAAATTCGTCATCGGTCAACTGAAACTCAATTGAAGCCCCAGTTAAAACCCTCTGCGAAATCTTGCTACATATCTCCTCTAGTAAAGCATCTGTAACCTGGTCTATTTTATCTTGCTGCACCACCATTTTAACTATATAACTATCTGTTGCCCCCTTACTGAATTGAAAACTGATGGTATTGCTTGGTGTCATTTCTGTTTCCAACAAATTGGCCAGCTTTTTTGTATTGGCTATATCCATTCCATCGGCATAATACACTTCCACATTTCCATTGGTAATTTTTTCACCAAAGGAGGCAGGGATTTCCATTTTTTTATACGGAAATGTTTTAAAGGTTACAAACTTGTTATCTGTTAGAATAACATTGACCGGTTTGTTGTTGAATAATTCTTCAGAAATGGCATTGCCCATAATATAAAAGACATCCGCTTCCAATTTTGCAACCCGGTCTTTATTAGCCACCATCCTAAAATCAATCTGCTCTCCGTTTTTCAACAATTGAATACTTTTTGTTTCAGTGGTATTGTTGTTTTCTGTTTTATCAACTTGTTCTAACCATTGGGCAGTCTTTTCTGCCGACTCCTTAGAAATCCCCTCTTTATAATATACTTCTACGTGTCCGCTTTTCACTTTTTTTCCATAACTGTCGCAGGACAAAAGTGCTACTGATAGCAGTAATGTCAAAAGAATGCCAAATACCTGTTTAATTGATTGCATGATGTAAAATTTATTAATAAAATTTAATAATTAAAAACTTGAAATGTAGGAGAAATTCGTGGGTCAGCAATTGAGTGAGAAACGGTAAGTTAATACAGATTTTATAAATCTAAACTAGTTTTTGCCAGAAAAGTTTAACCGCAATGGTAGCCCTACCTGTTCTTGGGTAGTGCTTGAGTCTGTTGAATTTACAGGAAAATACTAGGAAAAGTACCAAAGGCAATCAAATTGTTATTAGACCGCCAGGGTCGGATAATCCAAAAGCAATGGGGTCCATGATTTATTATATAGAATATCTTGGTTCCAAAACTTTCACTGGACATGCTATTACTCGAAACTATTAGTGTGGAAGAAAAAATGAAAATCACTATACAATAACTGGCACTTTAATAGAAGAATAAATTCAATTATATATTGTTCATAATATGTAGCCTTGTTCTATAACAATTTTTTGGCTATTAGGGGGCATATTTTGAAGCTAACTATAGGAGTTGAATAAAGCGCATCAAAATAATTTATCCGTATCTTAGCTATACGATGCGCGCCAGATTCCTATATTTAACACAACTGAAGCCTAAGTTGCTGGTTTTAATTGCCCTATTCATCTCCGTATTATTATTTGTGAGTATATACCTATGGATTTTTAGTGGATTATACAACACAAAAGATAATTTTCGACACCAAAAATTAAATGTTGACGTACTCATTCATCTCGACAAATTAAAATCAGCCATTCTCCATATAGAAAAAAACGAAAAGCCCTATTTAATTGTCAAGAAAATTCAACTTGTTGAAGACATAAAAAATGAATTTAAAATAGCAGTTGACCAAACGAATCAACTAAAAAAACTTTGCGACAATCACCTATTCAATTGTGAAGACATTTATCAATTAGATAGTCTTGTTAAGCGTCAAATTGCTTTTACTTCAACAGTGGTGGAAATTAGTGCCCAGGGCTTTCCGGATAGCGCAATAAAAATATTAACTGGGTCGGTTGACAATAATATTACCGATAAGTTTATAGCTAAATTCGATGCCATTTATCTGGGTGGGCAAAAAAGCTTATTAAACTTTCAGGATAATAACAATACAACGCAGAACAAAATTGCGCAAGCCGTCCTAATAATGCTCATCTTTATACTAATTATTTTGCTAATTGTATTTGCGAATCTCGCCTATCAAATAAAGAAAAAAGACAAATTACTGGAACAAAATATAATTTTCTCTAAATTAATTGAGAATAGCAATCAAGCTATTTCTATTACGAATGAGAACCACAAAATTATTTATTGCAATAAAGCAACGGAGACGTTATATAAAATTAAAAGAAGCGAATTTATTGGGCGCCCAATTGATATGGGCCTTAGCAAAAATGAAACGAAAGATGCGCTTAAAGAAATTAAACGGGCATTAGATGAAGGAAGCGGATGGACAGGGGAATTAGAAAGAACTGACAGTAATAACAACTCTATTTTCGTCCATCTATCAATCAATAATATTAAAAATGACAAAGGGAAAACTATTGCACACGCCTCCATTACGACTGACTTAACAAGCTTGAAAAAAGCACAAAAAAAGAATGAGGAATTAAATATCAGTTTGACGTATTTAAATAATGAATTGGAGGAGAGGGTAATTCAGCAAACCTCTTTAATCAAGGATGTATTTGAAAGAGTAACGGAAGTTTTCATAGGAACAGACAAGGAACTAAATATTATATATGCCAACAACAAAGTAAGTAATATATTCAACTTAAATGAAGAGGAGGTTTTGCATAAGAAATTACCCGACTTGCTTTATCCAATCTTAGAGCAATCAGTGATTGAATCTGTAAAAAATAGTCTATCGCTGCATCTCTCGTATATTTTTCAATTTCTGAACCCCCTCAATAATCGTTATTTTGAAGCTAGTTTTTACCCTTCCAACAAGGGCGTTTCAATGTATTTTAGAGATATCAATGAAAGCAAAAAAGCATCAGACGATTTAATTAAATCGAAACGCATTATTCAATTTACGAGCAACGTAAATGATTTACTTATTTCTGCAATTTCGGAAAAGGAAATCTATCAAAAAATTTGTCAAATTGCTGTAGAAGCTGGAGGATTTTTGCTGGCTTGGGTGGGTATGCCTGAGCAACTAAGTGGACAGATTAATCCTGTTTATTGGAGCGATGATGAAACAAATTATCTAAGTGTAGTTAAAACCATAAAGGCTACTGGCCCATCAGGCATCGCTTTAAGAACTGGTCAATACTATTGCTCCAATGACATATCTACCGACCCTATCATGGAACCTTGGAGGAAGGAATCTATACTAAGAGGATACCATAGCACTATCGCCCTCCCAATAAAATTAAATGATAAGGTGGTAAGCATATTAGTTATTCATGCTGCAGAGTCTTTCTTTTTTAGTGAACAAGAAATTAATTTACTCATGCAGGTGATAGAAAACATCAATTTTGCATTAGATGCTTTTCAAACACAAGATCGTAAAAAGAAAGCCGTAGAGGAGATGAATAAATTAAAGCAAGCGATTGACCAAAGTTCTGCTTCAATTGTTATTACCAATCTCAAAGGGGAAATTGAATATGCCAATCCCATCTTCTCTAAATTGACAGGCTATTCGATCGAGGAAATACTGGGAAGAAATCCACGCTTACTTAAATCTGGTTATACTCCAGCGGATGACTATAAGAAAATGTGGATGCAACTAAAAAAGCAGCAGGAATGGCAGGGAGAATTTTGTAATAGGAAAAAAAATGGAGAACTCTATTGGGAATACGCGGTGATATCGCCCATTATCAATGAGGAAGGAGTTACTACTAACTATGTTGCCATTAAAGAAAACATCACAAAGAGGAAAATATTGGAGCGTGAACAAATGGAATTAGTAGAAATTATTGAAACCTCTGACGCTTTTGTATATAGGGCAGACATGAATTTTAAGCTTTCATATGCCAATAAAGCTTTTAAAGATATTATTGAAATTGGGGAGGAAGATATTACTAAGTATAGCATAAAAGATTTTATTCGTGGAGGGGAAAGTGTATTTAACAACCAGGTTATTACTTTAAATGAAACCGGAAAATGGATTGGAGAAAGTATCATTAAGTCAATATCTGGAAAATCGATTCCTATTTTACAAGTAATGGTATTACACAAGGACCACACTGGACAACCAAGCCACCTTTCTACAACAGCCATCAATCTCTCGAAAATAAAAGAGGCAGAAGAAGAATTGCTTCGAGTGAATATAGAATTAACTGACTTTGCTAGGCACCTTCAAAATATTTCTGAAATTGAAAGAAAAGAAATTGCCCGAGATATTCACGATGATTTGGGACAGAATTTAGCTGTGCTAAATATGAAAGTGGCCTGGATTAAAAAGAATTTGCAGAAAGACCCGGATGTATTATTACAAAAAGTAGTTGACTTGGAGAATAGTATCAAAGGCACGATGAAAGGGTTTAGAAGAATACATAGCGCCCTACACCCTGCCATGCTTGAACAACTGGGACTGGAAGCCACCATCAAATGGCTCATTCAATCCATCGAAGAGGATGGCAGTATTGTCTTTGTATTTGATTGTTTCATTAAAACAGTCGAATTAAAATTAGAAATATCGTTACCCATTTACAGGGTAATTCAAGAAGCATTTACAAATATTATAAAGTATTCTAAGGCAACAGATGCCCATATCAATCTCTCTGAAAATGCCAATTCTATTTTCTTGACCATCGAAGATAATGGTGATGGTTTTATTGTGAATGAGGTGGATACAAAATTACACCATGGTATCCTAGGAATGCGGGAAAGAATTTATGCTGTGAATGGAAAATACGAAATTGAATCTACGCTAGGAAAAGGCACAAAAATCAATGTGCAATTACCAATCAATTAGATTGGCCAAATAGTTTACTATTCTTCAAATAAAATATTAATAATCCACTCCCATCAATCATTCTATAGACGAATTGGAGAAACGCTTCAGCTGGCAGGTGCTGAATAGTCAATAATATTGAGGGAGAAATAAAAAGAGGATGGTAGCACAATATGGATTATAAGAACTCATGCTTGAACAGTTCATTAATAATACATTCCACTTTGTACCACCATCCTAATACTAATCGGCAATGTGGGTAAGCAGCCGGTTAATAAAAAACAATCAGGTGTGATAAGCTTTACAAGAGGCGTAAATACTTATCGGTGTTAGGTTCATAGGCAGAACGGCCAAAAACTGATAATTTATCATACTATTTCTGCTTAACAGTATGTACCGATATTTAAATCGGGTATCAATAATTTTTTGAATCAACTCTTAACTTGACAAGAAATTATTGGAATACTGATTCCAATAATGAGTCTGGTTCTAATTAAAGTAGATTCTTTCGTGTTAGATGTTTTAAGAACTATGTGGCCTTCGCCACGAGTCAGCTTGGGATTAACCAAATTAGACCAATAACATTACACGATTATTATGCCAAGTCCCTAAAAAAACTGAAACTCAAGCCAGGCTTGAGTTTCAGAAATAAACAAGAACACCTACCTTCCATATTTTGGAATAATTTCTTATTTGCGGAATTTAAGAACGTCCAATTGCGGATTTCAACAGTTCAAATAATCATAAACCGACATACACAATTGGTTTGTTCTTAAAGCTATACACTAATTTTTAATAAAGGGGGAAGCATTCGCACTCTTCTTGCAAATTGGTTAAAAACCCGCATCAGATATACGTATATCCACGTATGCAGTAAATTAAAATATTGCTCCTCAATATACTTAGGAGGGAGCAACCCACTGGGCTAATTTTTGTATCAGGTTTTTTTCTTCAAAAGGTTTAGTAATATAATCATTCAATCCTTCAGTGAGATAGTAGTCAAGTTCTTCTTTGACCGCATTGGCTGTGAGTGCAATGATTGGCAGGGTAAGTTTTAATTGTTTACGGATGTATTGTGTTGCTTCTAGCCCATCCATTTCGGGCATTTGAATATCCATAAAAACAAGATCGTAACACTTGCCTGATTGCAGTTTATTAATGGCTTCTAAACCATTGGTGGCTTCGTCGGGGAATATATTGTGTTTATTCAAAATTAACTTAGCCACCAACATATTGAAACTACTATCTTCTACCACTAAAACTTTCAGCGATGAAAAATCCCTATTGACTTCCACATCAATTTCGGGATAATCAATCACCGGCAATGTGGGCATGAATGGAATGTTAATTAGTACGGTTGTTCCAACGCCAAGCTTACTTGTAATATTGATTTGGCCATTCATCATTTCCACCAATTTTTTGGTAATAGAAAGTCCTAATCCACTACCACCAAATTTTCTGGCAAATGATTCATCTCCTTGAGTAAAATCTTCGAAAAGTCTATTTACAAGATCCTCATTCATTCCTATCCCTGTATCAGTGATTCGAATTTGGAAATTCTTTTTAAAATAGTCTAAGTCTTTTATGCTGTATTCAACTTCAACAAATCCTGTGTCAGTAAACTTAAGAGCATTCCCCAATATATTGATGAATATCTGCTTCAGTCGTAATGAATCACCTAAAATAAAATGGTCTAGCTGAAAATCACAAGCATCCGTTTTTAACACTACCGATCTACTTAATTTATTTTGACTAACCAATTGAATGGATTCATTCAACACTTTAGTAAATGAAAAAACGGTTTCCTCAAATACAATTTTTCCTTCGGCAATTTTAGAAAGATCCAATACTTCGCTGATTAATTCAAGCAGGTGTCGAGCAGATTTATTAATGATGCCAATGTATTCTTTTTGTTTTTTTGCCAATGGGCTAGCGCTTAATTGCTCACTTAAACCAATAACAGCATGAAGTGGTGTTCGAAGTTCATGACTAATGTTAGCCAAAAATCTTCTTTCTTTTTTAACCAATGCTTCGGCTAATTCCTTAGATCGAATTAATTCTATTTCCGTTTCTTTTCGATTGGAAATATCCACAAAGGAACCCAGTATTCGTTTAGGGAAGCCATTGCTACTTCTTTCTACTACCATGGCATTATCTTCTACCCAAATAAATTTGCCATTGGTAGCTTTAATTCGATATTGGCCAATTGTTTTATCTAAACCATTGATCATATCTTCGATTGTATTGGCCATATGATCGCGGTCTTCAGAATGTAGTAAAGATTGAAATCTTTCAGCTGGGGTATCGCCGCTCATGGCTCCATAATCAACCATTTCGATGGCTTTGGGAGAATAAAAAATAGTATCTTCCTTAACATTCCAATCCCAAATACCTGCTCCCGTTCCTTCCAAGGCAAAATTCCATCTACGTTCGCTGTCTTTTAATTTACTTTCCACGATTTTCTTATCCTGTACATTATAGCTGGAACCGATCATTTTCAATGCAGTTCCGTCCTCGCTACGCTGTAAAGTAACCCCCCTTACTTCCAACCAAGTATATTCGCCTTCTTTGTTTTTGCACCTAAAGTCGCATTGAAAATGGTTTTCAATTCCTTTCCAATAGTTTTCTAATGCCTCCCCCACCGCTGCAATATCATCTGGATGTGTTTGATTGTACCAAAATTCGAAATTGGAAGGAACCTTATCTGCCTGATTGTAACCAAGACTTTCATTATGACGAACAGAAAAAATAAAATTATTTTCTATTATGTCCCACTCCCAAATACCAGCGCCAGCGCCCTCTAGTGCCATTCTCCACCTTTCCTCACTATCTTTTAGCTTTTGTTGTGTTTCCTTTAATTCACTGAAATCAATCGCTACTCCCACCATTCTGATAGGCTTTCCTTTTGCGTCTCTTTCTGATATAGTTCCTTGATCCAACCAATGCAGGTAATATCCATCTTTATGTAAAATTCTTGTATAAGATTTATACCCATCTGTTTTACCTTCCAAATAGTCGTTGATTGATTGAACAACTCTTTCAATATCTTCTGGGTGAACACGGCTTTCCCACTCCTTAAAATCATTGGAAAGTTCATCATCTTTATATCCTAGAATGGCTTTCCATTGTGCAGAATAAAACACTGTATTATTGACAATGTCCCACTCCCAAAGCGCACCATTTGCCGCGTCCATAGCATACTGCAATCGCAAGCTATTTTCCTTCATTTTCTTCTCCGTTAACTTACGAACAGTAATATCCTCTTGAATAGCAAAAAAGTGTTCAATCTCTCCTTTATCGCTGTACAATGGTTGCCCATTAATACTAATCCAATAAGGCTCACCAGATTTATTGTAATTCACTACCTCACAACTAAATACTTCACCTTTTGAAATTTGCTTGGTCATGTAAGCTACCGTAGCAGGATCAGTTTCTTTACCATGCAATAGTTTGCCAGGTTTTTTACCCATTGCCTCTTCAAAAGTATAACCTGTCACTTTGCTGAATGCATCATTCACCCAAACAATTTCGCGATTTACGTTTGTTTGAATAGCCATTAAGCTGGAATGTTTTAAAATCCGCTCATATATTTCTAATTGGAGAAGGTTTTTCTTTTTCTGAGCAATATCCCTGCATATACAAATCAAACCCCCATCAGGCATGGCGGTAAGGGATATTTCCTGATATACTGGTTCACCGGTCTTGCTTTTTCCAAGTGTTTCGCCAGACCATTTTCCATTGGCCATCAACAGGGGAAACAAATATTGACTAATCCTATCAATTTCTTCTTGCCCGTAAATGAATTGCCAGGTTTTGCCAATCAACTCTTTATCTGATTGATAACCAAACATGGAAAGATGCACTTCATTCAAATAGTAATATTTCCCCTCCGGATCCAATAATGCGACTCCGTCCATAGAATTATCTACAGCAAAACTTAATTTTTCTGAAAGGGTTTTTTCAATTGGGTTTGTAAGATTAATTTCTTCCATACGGGTAGGTTTTATTTTATCGGCACGCGTGGCAATATCGTATTTTTTTAGTTCTTTAGTAGGTGTAACAGGTAATAAAATTTTTAAATGCGTAAATATTCTTATAAATATTTAGCGTATAAGTATTTACCACTAGGCTTATTAATTGATTACCACTAAAAACTAAAGGGATGGTGGTAGAACAAATAATAGCGTAGTCTTTTAGTTAACTTCGAAAGGAAGTCAATAATGCCCATTCTTCAGCCTACAAAACAGCCCCATTCCAATCATGCAAGTAGCTACTTTTCATTACATTCAGAACAACTGGATCAACAAGGGATATGAGATTGAAAAAACGCCCCATGCTCAATTATTGTTGATTTTTGGAGCAAAGCCATTAATTGCACAGGAAGATTTATATTTAACCCTAAAAAAGGAGTTCCCAAAAGCCAATTTAGTAACTTGTTCAACTGCAGGAGAAATCCTAGACACAAGCAGTTTGGAAGATTCACTAGTTGGCATTGCAATAGATTTCGAAAAAACTGAACTTCAATTTGCCATCTCCAATATCAATAATCACAAAGGTAGCTATGAAATGGGAAAGGCTTTGGGTGAAAGTTTGCCCAGCCAGGATCTTCGGTACATTTTGTTGATTTCGGATGGCAACATAGTAAACGGAGATGCCCTATTAAAGGGAATAACAGAATTTGTGCCCAAAGACGTGTTGATATCAGGAGGCATGGCAGGAGATGGAGCTGCTTTTAAAGACACCTTGGTTGGGTTGAACGGTGATATTCAAAATGGCAATGTGGTATTGATTGGCTTTTATGGTAACCATGTTAAAATTGGAACAGGTAGTAAGGGTGGTTGGGATGTTTTTGGTCCAGAAAGACAAATTACTGCTTCAAAAGGTAATGTGTTATTTGAAATCAACCACACCAATGCTTTAGAATTGTATAAAAAATACCTGGGGAAATATGCCGAGGAATTGCCTGGCTCAGCCTTGCAATTTCCATTGGAAATTTGGTTTGAAGAAGACAATTATCGAGTTGTTAGAACCATCCTTTCTATTAATGAGAAGGAGCAAAGCATGACTTTTGCGGGAGATATTCCCGTTGGAGCCAAGGCCAGGTTCATGAAGACGAATTTTGATAATTTGATTATGGCT
This sequence comes from uncultured Bacteroidota bacterium, assembly GCA_903858475.1. GTDB lineage: Bacteria > Bacteroidota > Bacteroidia > Chitinophagales > Chitinophagaceae > Ferruginibacter. Next base: position 4,527 of record CAIOIZ010000023.1, on the reverse strand, counting down.
GCACAAGAAGCTACACTTCGTGCAGTAGAACAAATGGAAGGGAAAGAACCAGAATTGGCCCTAATCATTAGCTGTGTAGGTAGAAAAATTGTACTGGGAAACCGAATTGATGAAGAAATTGAAACAGCAGCAGACTATTTAGCAAGTAAAACAAAAATTGCGGGATTCTTTTCTTATGGTGAAATTTGCCCCACTAATGATAGTTATTCAAAAGCCAGTTATTTACATAATCAAACTTATACCATTACTACATTTACAGAATTAGTTTAGGATAGATGTTGCATAAACAATTAGAAAGACAAATAAAAAAGCACTTTGGGGAAAATCTCCCCAATATTGACAAGTTGGATAGCTTCATAAAAGCTATCAGTGAATCTTATGCAAATTATGATCGCGAACTAGGTGAGCATGCTTTTTCTGTCAACGAAACAGAATACAATAAATTAAATGAGGAGTTAAAGAATTTAAATGCTGGGCTAGAAAATGAAGTTGAAAAGCGAACAAAGGAAATTCAGGAAGTAGCCAATTTCCCGATTCAAAACCCCTCCCCAATTATTAGAATCAAGAATGATGGAAGCCTATTGTTCAAAAATCCGGCGGCAAGCCAGTTGAAAGAATTTATTTATGAAAATAAAAAATACCTCCTACCAGATTTTTTCAACATGATAGTACCCCTTTTGAAGGGAAATGGCCAGTTGGAACTTACTATTGATGATAGGGATTATATACTGCAGTATGTAAAAATTCAGAAGTACGAATACATTAATTTCTATGGCTGGGATATCACTGAAAAAAACCTCATTGAAAAAAAATCCTATGACAACTTCTTTCGGTTAAATAATTTCTTGGAGTCAACGGATGAAGCTTATTATATTATTTACAATACTTATAAAGAAAAGAATATTTTCACTTCTATGTGGGGGCAATTCTACGGATTCAACCCCAGTAAATATGCAGATGCGATCAAAGAGAGAATAAAATTTGTTCAAAAAGAATCAAGGGAAGACTATGACCAAATGATGAAAACGCTTCAAAAAACAGGTCAAGCTACCATTCGATATTCGGTAAAAAATAAAATCACCAAAGAGCTTTTTTGGCTAGAGGAAACGATCAACAAAAGATTTGATCCAATTATTAATGATACTATTATCAGTGGTCGTATCAGCAATGTAACCAATGTGCATATTTATTCGCTTCAAGTGAAAGAAAGCGAAAAAAGATTTGAACTCATTACAGAAGCACTGCCTTCAATGATTTGGGTTTCGGATAAATATAATCGTATTATTTACTCTAATAAAGCTACCAAAAACTTTTTAGGTTTTAGTCTTGAGCAAATGAAACGCTATTCGGTATTCACTTCACGCATTCATCCTGATGACAGAAAACAGGTAAAAGGCAAGTGGAATAAGGCAATACCCAAGCATCAAAAAGTAAATATTGAATACAGGGTAAAAGACAAGGATAATAAATACCGCTTCATAGAAGAAAATGCCGTGCCTCGTTTTTTTGAAAATGGAGAATTAGCTGGCTATATTGGCTCTTATTTTGATTTAAGTGAAAGGAAAAACTATCAGGATAAACTAAATGAGGAAATTCAAAAACTAGACACTTTAACAAGACATTCTCCCGATATCATTTTTCTAATTTCCGATAAAGGGGTTATTGAATATGTATCTCCTTCGGTAAACCGCATTATGGGATTTGAGCCTAGGTATATGGAAGGAAAAAAAATTGACCATTTTATTTCCAAAGAATGCATCAGCAGGGTAAAGGCATTTGACCATCTACAAAGAAGTGATTATTCGATTGAATATAGAATGGTAAAAAAGAATGGGGATATTTTTTGGGTAGAATCCGCTAGCTCTTTAGTTAAATCATCCAGTAATGGAAGTCTTAAAATTCTGATGCACAATAGGGATATTACAGCACTCAAAACTGCAGAAGAAATATTAAAAGCGAGTGAACAAAAATATCGTGGTCTATTCGAAAACATGCAACTAGGCGTAATGGAAGTAGATATGCAGGACAATATCATTTGGATCAATGATTCTTATGAAAGAATAACGGGCTACCTACTAGAAGAAATCAAGGGGAAAAATGCCACTAAACTCTTTTTACCCAACCTAAAGGAAAAGAAAAAAATGCAGCAAGTCCGTGATCTTAGAAAGGACCAGAAGGAATCCAACTACGAAACAAAAATTATACGCAAAGACGGCAATCCTATTGAAATTATAATTAGTGGCGCCCCGATTGTTGATAGAAATAAGAATGTAACTGGGTCGATTGGCTTACACTGGGATATCAGTAAAATGAAGGCGATGGAAAGACAGATAGCCGAAGAAGCACTGAATCGTCAAAAAGAAATATTAGAAGTAAGGGTAACGGAAGAAGAAAGGCAAAAAGAAATGCTAGGTCATGAATTACATGATAGTGTTGGTCAAATGCTAACTTATACCAGTCTTTTTTTGCAGGTTATTGCAAACGCCCCTAATCCAGACATATCATCCATTAATAAGGCACAACAAAAAATACAGGATACCCTTAACGAGGTAAGAAGAATTTCAAGAAGCTTGGCACCACCTGCTTTGCATGAACTGGGCTTAAAAGTGGCTTTGATAGAATTTTTATCTCAATATGCTGATTTAAAAAAACTGAAATTTGTACTTATTGCCAATCATTCCGTTTTTAATGACTTGGTGTATGAGGCACAGATTATGATTTATAGAATTGTACAAGAAATAACGAACAACACACTAAAATACGCCAATGCCAATTTGGCGAAAATTATTTTCAGCAGAAAGAATAAAGATTTAGTGTTGAAATATACAGACGATGGCAATGGATTTGATCAAACTAATTTAAAAAAAGGGGTTGGACTAAAGAGTATCAAAACCCGTGTTAACTATTACGAAGGTGAATTCCATATCAAATCTGAAAAAGGATTGGGCGTGGAATTTATTATCACTTTACCTTTACATAAAATCACCAAAAAATGACAAACAAAATTTCTATCATGATTGTGGACGACCACGTGCTGGTAGCTGAAATGTGGGCCGAAATAATCAATTCTGATCCACGCTTCTCTGTGACTGATATTTGCGACAATACAGACAAGGCCATTGAAATGGTGAAATTAAACCGACCAGATATTGTAATCATGGACATCAATATTCAACCGATTTCCGGCATTGATGCTACCAAACAAATTAAAAAGATTTCTCCAGGCACCAAAGTAATTGGCGTGTCGATGCACAATCAACCCTCCTTTGCCAAACGAATGCTTAAAAGTGGTGCACAGGGATATGTAACCAAAAGTTCACCCAAACACGAGATGTTTGATGCCATTACTGCAGCCATCAATGGAAAAATTTATATCTGCAAAGAAATTCAAGAGAATTTATCTAAACAAATATTGATAGAAGACGAAGACAATAGCATCAGTAAATTAACCGAAAGAGAAATTGAAATTCTAAAGCTCATCAAAGAGGGATTGTCTTCCAAAGAAATAGGAGAAAAAATATACCTATCTTTTAGAACAATCGAAGTACATAGGTCAAATATTTTACGCAAACTAAATCAGAAAAACACCCCATCGCTGATTAAATTTATTAATAACTCCTCATTAGATATTTAATTGAAACTAAGAACCATCATACTAGAAGATAATCTTGTAGCCCGACTTACACTAGAACAGTTTTGTTCTAATTATCCATATGTTAATTTTCAGGGTGCATTCGACACTGTTAAAGAAGCATCCAAGTACCTTCAAAATAACCAGGTAGATTTGATATTCCTTGATATAGAACTCAAGGATGGAATTAGCTGGAAATTATTGAATGAAATTGACGAAAAAATTCACGTGATTGTAACCAGTTCTTTTGATCAATATGAAGAAGAAGCTAAAAAGTATGCCAATGTGAAATGCTTTTTGAAAAAGCCCATTTCACTTGAAAGCTTTTTAAAATCGCTCAAATTGGTTGATAGTTGATTGCTACAAAAGCATTGGATTACGAATTCCTTGCACCCTGATTATAACCTTGCAGCGCAGCTTTAATTTCGTCTATATAAGCAGCTAACTGGTGTACAGCAACCAAGGCATAATCCTTGTTTTCCAATACTTGCGTGTTGGCCATTATGGCACTGATACATTCCACCGCATCGGCATGGGCAGCTAATTGTATCGTGGGTTTCAACTTATGGATGGCTTTTTTAAATACCCCTATCTCAAAATGAGTGCTCATTTCCTGCAGAATTTGCTTCGTCTCTGTCATTTCAAGCAATATAGCATCAATGAACTGTTGAACTTTAGCATCTTCTCCTCCCACAATTTCATTTAAATTAACTACTAACTTATTTATTTGATACATGCCGATTTCAATTTAAATATCCCCCAAGATTTATTTTTAGAAAGAACCTGATTGGTTTCAAATAAAAATATTGATTTTTTTAAAACTATACCTAAAAATATACCAGAGAATGGTAGATTCTTTACAGTAACTAAGTATAAACACTTAGTGCGCTATATTG
>CAIOIZ010000022.1 GCA_903858475.1 uncultured Bacteroidota bacterium | reverse complement strand
GGGAGGCCTTCGTGTTGGAGGAATTCGTATTGCTCGGTCTTAAGTCGCAAGCCAGAGCTCTCAAAGAAATATTTTATAATAGTAAAAATTCTTTTTAATATTGTGTAGGGAATTTGATTCCCATGGTACTTACTAACCCATCCATATAATAAAGCCCGGTGTTAAAACCGGGCTTTGTGTTTTAATAAACTTCCTCTTGATTAATTTTATCCTCGCCAAATCTTCTTTGCACTCGCTATCATTTTATGCATTTTGATTTATTAAAACTAAAGGCAATTGCAAATCATGGATTGTATTTATTTTTCCATTGACTGTTAACGATGGTTTCAGTACCGCTAACTAATCGCTAATAAGCAGCTACCAACTCCTAACTTTAAACTATCTTGCGATAAATAAATTCATTATGTTAAAGTCAATGACAGGTTTTGGAAGAGCAGAACAAACCGTAAATGAAAAAACCTTTTTGGTAGAAATTAAATCACTCAACGGAAAGCAATATGAATTGCAGTTGAAGCTGCCTCCACTACTTAGGCCTTATGAATTTGAAATAAGGAGCATGTTGCAAGAACAATTGGTGCGGGGAACCATCGATTGCATGGTAACCATCAAGCAAAATGGAACCAGCAAGCCGGTAAATATTAATACCGACCTCATAAAAGCCTATTATCACCAAATTGAAAATTTAGCAGGAGAGTTGAATATAGACACCAATTCTGTTTTGAGTGCATTACTTAGATTGCCAGAGGTGGTTACTCCTACGAATGATGTTTTAAATGAAAATGATTTTACAGAGTTTAAGAAGGTATTGCAAGCCTCCATTGGCGAATTGAATCGTCATCGGGTGGAAGAAGGGGCTTCATTAGAAAAGGATTTATTGCAACGAATCACCAATATAACCAAACAAGAAGTGGCTATTTTAGCCTTGGAGCCAGAAAGGAAAAAGCGCATCAAGGATGAAATTCTTCAATTATTGAATGAACATGTAGGCAAGGAAAACATCGATAATAATCGCATGGAACAGGAATTGATTTACTATATGGAGAAAATAGATATACATGAGGAGCAAATTCGTTTGCGTCAGCATTGCGAATACTTTACTTCTATATTTGATCTGCCAGAAGAAGGGAAGGGCAAGAAATTATCTTTTATTTTACAGGAAATCGGCAGAGAGATTAATACTACAGGCAGCAAGGCTTATGATGCCGGTATACAAAAATGCGTAGTGGCCATGAAGGATGAATTGGAAAAGGCAAAGGAACAAATTTTAAATGTTTTATAAAAATCCTGAATAAAAATCGAATCATTCATGAAATGGAGTTTTTCTTTTGTAATACCCTCCCTCTTTAGTTTATTGCTGTTGACAAGTTGCGGAGCTATTAATTTGTATGAGAAGAACACGGCTATTCCTAATTATGCTTGGAAAGCTGGGTTTGAAGCAAAAGGCAGTTTTGATATCACCGATACCATCCACCCCAATAAGATTTACGTAGTGCTTCGGCATACCGATGCGTATAGGTACAATAATATCTGGTTGAATGTAGGAATTCAAAAGCCAGGCGATAGCATGCGCTTTCAAAAAGTGGATATCCCCTTGGGTTCAGATGCTACTGGTTGGTATGGTACTGGCATGAATGATATTTGGGAAATACGTTATGAACTCAATGCAGTGGCCTATCCTTTTATTCATAAAGGACTTTATCAGTTCAGTATTCAGCAAATTATGCGCGACGATCCCTTGCTACAGGTGATGAGTGTGGGTATGCGTATTGAAAGATTGAATTGATGGTTCATGAATATTGATTTTGGGTCAAACTAGGGCAATGAAATCGATTTTTAAAATAGTATCCCGACCTGGGCAAAATTTAACAAATCATCCTGCACATTCAAGCCATTCTGGACGTTTTAACAAAACAATTCTTTATTTTGCAGTAGTAATTATTTTCCTTTTTTAAATATATAGGTGCATGACTTAGCGGAGAAGAGATTGAATTGGAAAATAGCAACAGTGGTTAATAAAAGTGATGGATTTTAAAATGCCGGAATAGTGTATTCTCCAAAATTGCGGAGTATATAAGTGAACATTGTCTGGCGGTAAAACAATCGAATTAATTATGAATAAAAGGGTAGTAGCAATTGTTTCTTTTTTTCTACTGGCCTGTGGCGTTAATGCGCAGCGGTATGAATATGTTCAGCAAGGTGAATTCGGTGCAACAATCGGTGGTGCTCATTATTTTGGAGATCTTAATACAAGAGCAGCTTTAAACAGACCCAAACCTGCTTTGGGCATTTTCTTCCGTAAACAATTTGGTAATTATGTTGGCATGCGGGTAGCAGCACATTATGCTCAATTAGGATACAGCGATACTTATAGTAAGAACGATTATCAAAAATTACGGAACCTGAGTTTTAATACAAATGTTTGGGAAATTGCTGTTCAAGGCGATTTCAATTTCTTCAAGTTTATGCCTGGCGACCCCGAGCATCTCTTTACTCCTTATGTAACCTTGGGACTGGGTGTTTTTACCTACGATCCCTATGCTTATTTGAATGATAAAAAAGAATTTCTTCGCCCGCTAGGAACCGAGGGCCAAACCATCGGATATCAAGGTCGTAAACAATATAGCACAATGGCATTTTGTCTTCCCTTTGGCGTAGGTATTAAATACAATATCAGCGATAAAATGAACTTGTCTTTTGAGGTTAGCCAACGCTTTACCAATACCGATTATCTCGATGATGTGAGTACTACTTTTATAGGTGCTAGCCGTTTTCCTTTATTGCCCAATGGCAATGCCTCTACTGCCTCTATTTTACAAGACAGAAGTGTAGAAATTGACCCTTCCAACCTACTCGGTACCGAAGGAAGACAAAGGGGCTGGAGCAAGCAAAAGGATCAATATATTATAGCTGAAATAGGAATTAGTTTTAATTTGAGCAGTTATAGATGTCCTAATTAAATATATAATTCCCTGAAATGCAACTTCTCCGCACTTATTTCTTAGATTCTACTATTTTGATGTAGGTCAATTACTACTTTTCCTTACTTTTGCAGCGATCTCCCAACCTAAACACAAGAAATCCATCTAGTTCTGTGATGAGACCATAGTAGTTAATCGCACAAACAAACTATACTATGGCGTTCATTCGCACCTGCTTTTTTATGGCAGCGCTAACCCTTTGTTTTGTAATATCAAAGGCACAAAATATTTATTATCCGACAGGATCCTCACAGTTATTGCAATCTACTGCAGTAGATGTAGCTGGATTACTAAGTCGTGCACTACCTGGCAGTAATTTCAGTGCCCAGGTTTATACTATTAAGCCAAGTACAGGCTGGATTTTTGTTTACGATACCTTAATGACCGATAATCAAGCCTGTCATGTGCAAGGCAATGGCTCTAATCTACTTCAATTTTCTGCTGCTTCTGATAATGGGTTGTGCTTTGGAGTATATCAATATTTGCAAAAATTAGGGTTTCGTTTCTACCAGCCTGGTAGCATTTGGGAGCAAATACCCAATTTAGCCAATGTATTTACAGCAATAGACAGTACACTTACTTGTCAATTTCCTTATAAAACATGGAATATTAGTGGTGGTCACAATCGTTGGGCCATGGATAATAATAACAATTATGGCTGGGACACTTATTTTGGAGCGAATGGGCATAATTGGGCATTGTATCAACGCAGGAATGGCATGCTGGGCGGCTATCGTTTTACCGGCCATCGTACAGATGTAATGAGTGCGTCTTATTTGGCCACCTTGCAAAATAATCCTTGCTACGTTGCATGTTATGATGGAGTAAGAAACGCTTCTTATTACTCCACTCCCGATATTAATAATACTGCCTCCATGAATTTGTGGGGTACTGCCATTCAGGATAAGCATGTGCAGTATAAAAATGTGGTGTTTAACAATACCAGTTTATATTCAAACCTTTATCACAACTTTAATTATTATAATAAAAATATTGGTATTGAAGTGTCTGATGGTGCTCAGTGGGGCAACTCTAAAGACAATGCTGTTTGTAATAGCGCTGGCTATCCTTCTGCCAGTGATCAACATTTTTCATTGGCCAATTTTACTGCACAAAAAATAAATGCAGTTCAACCTGGAACTAGATTTCAATTGTATGCTTATAGTAGTCATGCTGATGTTCCTTCCGCATCCATCAGTTTAAATCCCCAATTAGATATTCAGGTTAATGCAACTGCTTTTCAAAACGAAACAAGCACGAAGGGATTATTGAATAGATGGTACAACCGCAGTAGCCGTATTTCTGAGTACCATTATTTAAATATTCCGCAGTGGGGTGGCGAAACACCCATGTTTTACCTGAATGACCTAAAGGCAACTTTACAAAGAGCCAAAGAAAAAAATAGTCAAGGTGTTTTTTGGGAAGCAAGTCCTGCAAAATTTGCTAGTCTCCCTTTTTTACTGGCTGCTAATAATGCCTTGTTGCATCAATCGTCGGTGGATAGTAGCTTAATGGATTTTTGTCAACAAATGTTTGACGGGGCTGGTAGCACCATGTATCAATTATTGCAATTATGGAGTGATGACAAAACCATCAGTAATGGCGATTTTATTCAGGACAACAAATACAAGTTGCCTTTGTATTTTCAGTTAGTAAAGAAAGCGGTATCCGAAACACAACAGTCTAGCGCTATAGTAAAAGAAAGAATCAGTGAGTTGAAAGCTTACTTGCATTATATGGTGCTGTACTATGATTGGTTATTTGATCAGCGTACCCAAGAAGCCAAGCAAGACAAGGCCGCTGCACTCTGTGTGTACCTGGCAAAAATTAATAAGTTGCAGTTGGTGAATAGCTATTTCTTAATTGTAGATATTACCAGTCGCTTTCAAACAGGTTCTTCTTTTGAAGTAGCATACAATGTAAACAATGGCACTGCTTATCAAAATGGAAATCTACCATTGATTACAGCTTCAGCAATAGAAAGCAACTTTATCAATGACGCAAGTTTACAAGCTGCAGTCGTTACCAACTATCAAATAAAATCGGCTTCCTATATCAAAAGCCAATTTGCTACTGCCGGAATGAATCCGCTTAAAAATATTGCAGTAAAAGTATTATATACCAATGGGTATGAATATGCATCTAGGGTGGAATATTATATTGATGCGGCAGCTGCTGGTTCTTTTTCAGTAAAATATTTTGCACAATATCAAATGCCTGAAAAAGGGTATATCAATTTTACTGTAGAATCAACAGAGCAATCTTTGTCTATTCTTAAGGATTTTTCTATTGGAAGAGCAGATGCTCCCGATGGAAATTTTACTGTGCAATTGCCAACTGCCGGAGTTTATAAATTGACCATCACCAGTAAGTATAAATCTGTATTGGATTTGAAAATCACTACCAAGGGCAATTGTTTTTACAAAAACAGTGCTTTCTTAGGTAATAAAATTGAAAACTATCGAGCTAATTTAATGAGTCTGCCAGGTTATTTTTATGTTCCTGCAGGGCTTGAAAAAGTTTTCTTTAGTGTGAATAATGGCAATCCCGCAGGTGCTGGTTTTGCCAGTGCTGCTGCTATTGGAAAAGCCTTTGTGTTCAAAGACAATATGGGTAATATAGTTGAACCAATATTGGCAGGTAATGGCGATTCGGCTTTATTTTATTTGCCCGTTTCCAATACTGGTATGGCTTCTTTTTGGCAGGTGTTTAAAATGGAACAATACAATTGTTGTTTTGCTAATATCAGCAATATCACTTGGTATGCAGAAAGAAAGCCTTGTGCCAATGCAAATTTCACAGCCTCTATAGTACGTACTAACAATGAATGTATTACTCGTTTGACTGCTGCAACCAATAACAAAACTAGCGTTCAGTGGGAAATTTATGATTTGGGCAGATGGTCCTATATAAAGAATCAAATTGTGGTTGATTTGCCCGCTAATACTTCCCCCAATGCCATCATTACATTAACTAACGGAAATGGATGTATGCTAACGAAAAGGCTTGGCGATGATACGCAATACCTTGCAGCTAAAGAAGCTTGTGGTGCAGGTGCTGCGATTGGCGTAGAAGTGTCTAGAACGCCCATTATTTATCCCAATCCATCTAATGGAGTTTTCAACTTCTTACAAAATAATAAAGTGTTGATTGTAGAAGAGCTAATAGTTACAAATATGCAAGGTGCTATAGTTGGGGAATTCAAAAATGTAAAGCAATTTAATGTAAGTCAAGCACCTGCCGGTGTTTATTGGTATCGTATCCTGTCTGCTGGCAAAATGTATACTGGCAAAATTATAAAAATATAAGGCAGTATCAATTTTACTGAGTATTCGAGCCCCCCTGGAGCAAGTGAATTTTACTGCTAAATTCTCTTTCCCTACAATTCATTTGGCTTAATACCACTTCCTGTACATACAAAATCAGGCCTATCTCCCTTTTTTCAGAGTGGAATTTTCTAAATTAAAAAAGTATTTTAATCAAATTTAAACTGACTTTTGTCATGTTTATTTGGAGTAAATTGTCCAAAATTTGCTTATTGTATTAATTTAGTGTCACTAATTTAAAATATATGACTAAAGATCGAAAACCTCCGTTTAAAGAAGCTTATCCGGTAAAAGTTGAATTAGAACTCTGGGTAAATTCTATCGCAAGCTATTGCAATGCAGATAATATACACTGGTGTGATGGCTCTAAGGCTGAATATGATACGCTCTGTGAATTATTGGTAAAAAAAGGAACATTTATCCGTTTAAATCAAGAAAAACGTCCCAATAGTTTTGCCTGTTTTTCCGATCCAAGTGATGTGGCTAGGGTAGAAGACAAAACCTTTATTTGTTGTAGGCGGAAAGCAGATGCTGGTCCTACTAACAATTGGATGGATCCAAATGGAATGAAACAAATTTTGAATGATCTTACGCACGATGCGATGACTGGAAGAACCTTATATGTTATTCCATTTTGCATGGGGCCAGTAGGCTCTCCTTATGCAAGGTACGGTGTACAAATTACCGATTCTGAATATGTAGTGGTCAATATGCATATAATGACAAGAATGGGCGCCGATATTTATCCTTACTTAAAGAAAAATGAATTTGTAAAGTGCATGCATACAGTAGGGGCTCCATTGTTGTCAGGTCAAGCCGATGTAAGTTGGCCTAATAATCCTACTACTAAATACATCTCCCATTTTCCAGAAGAACGACTGATTATTTCCTATGGTAGTGGTTATGGCGGAAATGCATTGATGGGTAAAAAATGTTTCGCATTGCGTATTGCATCAGTAATGGGTAGAGAAGAAGGATGGTTAGCAGAACACATGCTAATTCTTGGAGTAGAATCTCCTGAAAAGCAAAAGACTTATATCGCTGCTGCTTTCCCAAGTGCCTGTGGTAAAACTAATTTTTCGATGATGATACCTGCAAAAGGAGTGGATGATTGGAAGGTAACTACTGTAGGGGATGATATTGCTTGGGTACATAAAGCAGCAGATGGTGGATTGTATGCCATCAATCCAGAAGCTGGTTATTTTGGTGTAGCACCGGGTACTAATTACAAGACCAACCCCAATGCGATGGAAAGCATTAAAGCCAATACCATTTTTACGAACGTGGCTATTACGCCAGACGGTGATGTATGGTGGGAAGGAATGACCAAAGAAACACCTAGTGGATTGACCGATTGGCATGGAGAACCATACGATCCCAATTCTGGTAAACCTGCGGCACATCCAAATAGTAGATTCACTGCACCTGCAAATCAAAATCCTGCAATAGATCCAGAATGGAATAACCCTGCAGGGGTACATATTGCTGCCTTTATTTTTGGAGGTAGAAGAAGTACCGCGGTGCCATTGGTTTGCCAAGCCTTCAACTGGAACTTTGGTGTTTATGCTGCAGCTACAATGGGTAGCGAAATGACAGCAGCGGCTTTTGGTGAAATTGGTAAAGTAAGAAGAGATCCATTTGCGATGTTGCCTTTTATGGGATATCATATGGGGGATTATGTGAATCATTGGTTGCAGTTTGGGCGCGATTTACCCAATCCTCCCAGAATATTTAGTGTGAACTGGTTTAGAAAAGATGAGCAAGGCAAATTCATGTGGCCGGGATTTGGCGAAAACATGCGTGTATTGAAATGGATTGTACAAAGAGTACGTGGACAGGCAAGCGCAGTAGAATCTCCCATTGGTTGGATGCCAAGATTCGAAGACATGGATTGGACAGGTATTGAGCATTTCGGTAGAGAAGACTTTGCTAAAATCATGACAATTGATCGCGAGCCTTGGAAACAGGAATTTTTGTCTCACGAAGAATTATTCGCTAAACTATACGATAAGCTTCCGAAGGAGTTTTATTTTATGAGGGAATTATTATTAAGTGCTTTATGGCGCTCTCCAGAGCATTGGGCACTTGAACCTGAACATGAATAGTCTATATTCAACGATTGCCTGCTAATAATGTTCATTACCCATCTTTCAAGCAATAGAAATATTACTTGAAAGATGGGTATAAATTAAATAGCCATGAATTGGTTTGTCCAGTTATTTACAGAACAATCCGTTGCACAAGCGGTCATTATTTATGCATTGGTGATTGCGGTTGGCATAGCACTAGGTAAATTAAAGTTATTGGGTATTTCGTTTGGTGTTACCTGGGTTTTATTTATTGGATTAGTGGTGGCTGCCATGGGAATTACTGTTAATAAGGAGACAGAACATTTTCTAAAAGAATTTGGGTTGGTTATTTTCGTTTATGCTATCGGGTTACAGGTAGGTCCCGGTTTTTTTGCCTCTTTAAAGAAATCGGCTTTAGCCAATAATGCGCTTGCCGCCTCTGTAGTTTTATTGGGGGTTTTGATTACCGTACTATTTTTTTATTTTACGAATACTACCATGCCTGTGATGGCTGGGGTAATGAGTGGCGCTGTAACCAATACACCTGGTTTGGCAGCTGCTCAAGCTGCTGTAAAAGACTTACATATTCCTGGTGCCGATAATGCTACCATCACTCTTGCATATGCAGTCGCTTATCCTTTTGCGGTAGTTGGTATTATTCTTTCTCTATTGTTGCTGAAAAAAATATTGGGTATAAATGTGCTGCAGCAACAGGAATTGCATCGCAAATTGGCCTTCTTGCAATCTAGTCGCCCCCTCTCTGTGCATATTAAATTGGAGAACCAGCAATTTATTGGCCAACCCATTCGTAAAATATTTGAGTTATTAAATGAACCAGTTATTATTTCACGCATGTGGCACCTGGGCACTGTCATTACACCTACTCCTGATATATTATTGTCTGAAGGAGATGTTATGCAATTTGTTGCGCCTAAAAAAGTGATGGAAAAAATAAAATTACTGGTTGGTCGGGAGAGTGAAATGAATCTACGCAATGAACCCACAAGTGGTCTTATTTCTAGGCAGATAGTAGTTACCAGAAAGGAAGTGACCCATAAGCGACTAGGTGATTTGCCCATTTTACACCAGGAAGCACTCACTCTTTCTAGAATTAAAAGAGCGGGCATTGAAATGGTGGCGCATGGAAATATTTATTTACAATTAGGCGACACCGTTACGGTGGTAGGCAGCGAAGAAAGTGTTCATGTTTTTACTGAAGAAGTGGGTAACTCACTCAAAAGATTAGAGACACCCGACTTGGGACCTATATTTATCGGAATAGTATTGGGCGTTATTTTGGGAAGCATTCCTTTCCATTTACCCAACATACCCGTTGCCGTAAAAATAGGTATGGCAGGAGGTCCTTTAATTGTAGCACTTTTTTTAAGTCGATTCGGCAACTATATGTACCTCAATAATTATACCACCAATAGTGCCAATCTGATGATTCGTGAATTGGGCATTGCACTATTTTTGGCTAGTGTAGGACTCGGAAGCGGCCATAATTTATCGACCGCTTTTGTGGATGGAAGTGGTTACCAATGGATCGGGATGGGCATATTAATCACGATGCTGCCATTATTAATTGTTGGTGTGGTAGCCCATAGATTTTTCAAAAAAACATACTTTGAAATTTGCGGTTTGTTAGCGGGGGCCTGCACAGATCCTCCAGCACTTGCTTTCGCACTTAAAATGGCAGGGAATGATATACCCTCTTCTACCTATGCTACTGTATATCCTCTGACCATGATTCTGCGCATACTAGTCGCACAATTATTGATTTTATTTTTTGCTTCTTGACCATTAACCTTATGCTTCTTCCTTCGTATTATATAGTCAAGTTGTTGAAATCGCTTGCGTATCAATTTTTGCTATTCATAGTGTTGATTGCAAGTATAATTTCTACAAGCTTTGCTCAATCTGCTTCTAAGCAAATCAACCACCAATATCAGAGTTGGGGAAGCATGAATGTAACAACTGCCATTTCTCCTAAGTGGGCCATCATATCGGACATGCATATGCGAAGAAATGATTTTTTAGCTAAGCCCTCTTTTTATTTTTTACGGGCAGGTTTGCAATATAAATTGAAGGATAAATTATTGGTGGCTGCGGGCTATGGACATATGTGGATAGCGCCAGTAAATTCAAATTGGTCGAGCTTTGTAGGGGAACACCGGTTATATCAACAAATACAATTCAGCACAAATTATGGGAGGGTTCAATTGTTGCAGCGATTGCGCAACGAATTAAGATGGCAGCAAAAAATAGTGAATGATCCCTTTACGGGAAACTATAAGTTTACAAGCAGGCTGCGTTATTTACTGAGTATCAATCTCCCTGTTTTCAAAAACACTTGCTTTCCTTCTCTAGTTGTTTCTGATGAAATCATCTGCCAAATGGGAAAAGAAGTGGTTTTAAATCCGT
>CAIOIZ010000021.1 GCA_903858475.1 uncultured Bacteroidota bacterium | reverse complement strand
TTTGTTAGGAGCTTACTTTTACGAAACTTCAAAGCATATTTAATTCCCCATAAAAGAAATAATTGAATAGTGCCTTGTATCCAAAAGCAATCATAGAAACTGAGCGCGTCAATTATTGACTTTATATTTTCTCCTATTCCCGCCGATTTAACAATAGGAAGGCTCGTATGCAAAATGCTTTCTTTTGAATACAAGGCTTTGTAAAGTCCAAAAGATATGCATGCAATTACAATTATCTCTAGTGCGTAATAGATTTTACGAAGGGTGGCATTAAATGTTTCTTTTTGTTCCATCCATTTGTTGAGTTCTATTGCTGCTACTATAATAAAGCATAGAATACTGAAAATTCTAAACTCTCCATTTAATCGAACGTATCCAATGCCTGGCATTACGTAGTAGGCGAAAGTTTTAAATAGGCCACCTCCCGCTAAAAGCGCATAGGCCAACCCGATAGCAAGGAAGAACCGTTGCCAAATGCTTTTACTGCGAAAAACTGCAAGTAAGAAAAACAAGAACAAGCTTATGCTGAAATAACTATTGCGGAGACTAATATCTGTTTGAAAAAATAAATTATTCTTTACGGTGGCGAAGGGAAGCAATACACTTATCCAGGAGGGAAGATTGCTGGGATTGCCAACTGACTGTTCGAGCCCAATTTTCTCTCCTCTTACAAAATGAGGTAGAATGTCTACATATCCAGCCAGCATGCCTGCAGAGAGAAGTAGTAAACATATTACTACTATCGAATGCTGTTTCAATGCAGCTTTACAGGTAACCCACCAACCGTTGGGGCTCGAAATATTACTATAATGAAATAGGGAAATTGCTAGAAAGAAATAAGCTGCTGCAATACTAATGCCGGGATGGGCGGATGAAATTAAAAAATAAAAAAATAATGCTGTGCCAAGCGCTTTTTTTAAACTGAAAGCCTCCAACATTTTCAAATAGGCCCATAAACACCAGGGTAAAAATGCAGCACCACTGATCCAATTAAAATGTTGCAAATGCCCAATATTATATCCACTGCACATAAATGCAAGGCCGGCAATCAGTTTTACAGAGGGATTAATTTTCCAATGGTCTAATAAGCGATACATGCCTAGCCCCCCGAGTAAAATATAAAATAATAATTCAAGGGTAAAACTATAGGCATTGTATCCAATGGTAGAAGCCATTAGCCAGGTAATAGGACTCCAATAGCCACTACTCATATCACCATATTGTGGAAACCCAAAATTGATATAAGGATTCCAAAGGGGTAATTGCGCAGCATGCAAGCTTTCGCTCATGAAAAATTTCGGAGGGAAGTACCCACTGAACGCATCATTTTTAATAAAAAACTGGAATGAGGCAATCGGTAAATAGGCCAGGAATAAAATCAATATGAAAAACAATATTGTTTTTAGCCATTCCCTGTTTGATTTTGCGTAAACTTGCATAGATTAAAATTACATTATTTACCATTATCGATGCAGGAAAGAACATTTGATGAATTTGATGAATTCGCGGCGGATTATAGATCCATCCACAATCGCAATATTCAATTGTCGGGAGCAGATAGTTTTTATTTTGCCGAAATGAAGGTGAAGCTCCTTCGCAAAACAGCAGAAAATGCTGTGATAAAGGTATTGGATATTGGTTGTGGGGATGGAGCAACTGAGCAATTCATGCAGCAATATTTCCCTGCATGGCAAGTGAAGGCCATCGATATTTCTGCTAAAAGTATCGAACAAGCAAAGCAAAAAAATATACCCAACACCAAATTTGAAACCTATGACGGAAAAATTATTCCAGCGTCGGATCAAGAATTTGATATTGTTTTTATTGCAGGGGTATTACACCATATAGATTTTTCATTGCATGCCGGGTTGATAAAGGAAATAAATAGGGTACTCAAAAAGGGAGGACGATTGTATTTGTTTGAACACAATCCATTGAACCCACTTACTCGGTATTTAGTAAAAACCTGTGTTTTTGATAAGGAGGCAAGATTATTAAAGCATGGGTACACGAAAAAAATATTAAAAGCAGCTGAACTACAAATAAAATCGAATGATTTTATCATCTTTTTCCCCCGGAAGGGATTCTTTGCGCGATTGATTGGATGTGAAAAATATTTAAGCAATATTCCTTTTGGAGGGCAGTATTTTATCCGAGCTGAAAAGCCTTAATCAATATTTATTTTTTGATCTATCAGATAAATGGGGCGCTGCTTACTTTCTGTAAACAAACTAGCGATATATTCTCCTAATAAGCCAATGGCTAATAATTGAGTGCCTCCCAAAAACATCACAGCAATTATAATGGAAGCCCATCCAGGAACCGTATTGCCATTGAAATAGGCAATCAGGGCATATATCCCAAATGCAAATGCAGCAAGCGATACCAGGGAGCCAATCAACAATGCCATTCTAAGCGGTTTAAAGCTAAAAGAAGTAGTGCCCTTTAATGCAAGTTGTAACATTTTAGTATAACTGTATTTACTCTTGCCATGCCACCTTGCAGGAGCATCAAATGCGTAACTAGTAGTACGGAAACCTATCCAACTAAATAGGCCTCTTAAAAAAAGTTCTCTTTCCTTAAAGGATAATACAGCTTTTAATACTTTTTGATTGAATGCCTTAAAGTCTGCCTGATTGGCTACAATTTTGGTATCAGAAATTAAATTAATGAATCGATAAAATAGGGCAGAACTTATTTTTTTTAAAAAACCACTATGCGCTGTTTTTTTTCTTTCTGTATGAACCAAATCGTATCCTTGGTTCAGCAAATCAAGCAGGGACGGAATTAGTTCAGGCGGATGTTGTCCATCACCATCCATAATAATTATATTATTGCCAGTGGCATGTTCTAGCCCAGCCATTAGGGCATGTTGATGCCCGAAATTTCTGCTCAACGAAATGCATTTGATATTTTTATTGGTATTGGCCAACTGTATAATAGTGGGTAGACTATCATCCTTACTTCCATCATTAATAAATATCAGCTCGTAGTCAACAGGGCAGTTTTTTTCAATAGCATTTGTCAGCGGAAGAATGTTTTCTGCCTCGTTGTAAATGGGAATGATAATGCTTAAAGAAGTCGCCACTTATTTTTTTTTAAAAATACTGAATATTATTTCAAGTTTTGAATTCGGTTAACATACTTGCCAATCATATCAAATTCAATGTTGACAGTTTCTTCAATTGCAATAGCCTTCATATTGGTATGTTCGTAAGTATATGGAATGATGGCCACCTTAAATTGATTACTGCTAACATTAAATACGGTTAAACTGATGCCGTTGAGTGAAACCGATCCTTTTTCAATGAGTAAGGCTGCAAAAGCGCTGGGGTAGGTAAAAAGAAATTCCCAACTGCCTTCCTTCTGCTCAATTTGTTTGCATTGGGCGGTACAATCTACATGACCTTGTACAATATGCCCATCTAACCTGCCATTCAAGGGCAAACATCTTTCTAGGTTGATAATCGAGCCTTCTTTCCAGTTTCCCAAATTTGATTTTAATAGGGTTTCTTCAATAGCAGTTACTCGGTGTGTATTGCCAATAATTTCCTCTACTGTAAGGCAAACCCCATTGTGGCTAAGGCTTTGATCCACTTTTAATTCATCTGATAAAGGGCTTTCCACCCAAAAACTTTTATTGGTTCCCGAGCTGATTATGGACTTAATATGTCCTGTTTTTTCAATAATACCAGTAAACATGCCTCAAATTTCGGCAATTATTGCTATAAAATTGCTTGAGAATTTTTTGCTTTCAATATTTCTACTATCTTTGCGCCTCATTTATAAAAATATCAAAGGAGGTATAAAAATGTTAATTATTGATTCTAAAGATTGCGAGAACATCGACAAGGCCCTTAAAAAGTATAAAAAGAAGTTTGAAAAAAGCCGTACCCTGTTACAGTTAAGAGGTCGTCAAGCTTTTATTAAACCATCGATTGTACGCAGAGGACAGGTATTGAAAGCAATCTACAAGCAACAACTTGCTGCTGGTAAATTAGACTAAACATTTTTATATTAGTAAAATACTAAACTGATAACCAGTAACTTTGGTTATCAGTTTTTTTTATGCCTATAGCTGAAAACAATACCATACAAAATTTCCTGGATTACCTAAAGTTTCAAAAAAGGTATTCGCAGCATACCATTACATCTTATCAAACCGATTTGTTGGCATTTTTCGAATTTATTCAATTACAATTTGATGGGGTTGCCATAAAGGATATGAAGGCCAGTTTTATACGAACCTGGTTAGCATCTTTAAAGGAAGATGGAATTTCCAGTAAATCCATTAGCAGGAAAATCTCCTCACTAAAATCTTTTTTTAAATTCCAGCTTAAGCAGGGGCATATTGAAGCCAGCCCAATGACTACTATTGTGTCGCCTAAGCATAGTAGCAGACTTCCACAATATGTGACAGAATCCTCTATAAATACCTTGTTTGATCATGTAGAATTTCCAGCTAATTGGGAGGGTAAGACGGAGCGCTTATTAATGCAGGTTTTTTATCAAACTGGAATGCGCCAAGCGGAGTTAATTACTTTAAAAGAAACCCAATTGGATCCTGGCAATACCGCTATAAAAGTATTAGGAAAAGGAAATAAAGAAAGGGTTATTCCCGCTGAAAAGAACTTGATGAATGCCCTAGTGGAATATCGACATGCCAAGCGTTCGCAATGGGAGCAATTTGATTCCTCCGTTCTATTTGTAAATGCTAAAGGTAAAAAGCTCTACCCTAAATATGTATACAATGTAGTAAAGAAATATCTTTCATTAGTTACTACCATTGAAAAGAAAAGTCCGCATGTATTGCGCCACAGTTTTGCCACCCATTTAATGAATAATGGGGCAGATTTAAATGCAGTGAAAGAATTACTGGGTCATAGTAGCCTTGCTGCTACACAGATATATACGCATAATACCATCGAAAAACTGAAAGACATTCACAAAAAAGCTCACCCAAAAGCATAGCAATAGGCGGCATTCAGCAAATGGTTTATTTACGCGAAATTTCACTGTTTAGTTGAAATTGCCAATAGCATTTTCCCTCCACAATTTTAACAGAACAAAGGCAAATAATTTTTTGTAAAACAGCCATAATAAATTAACTTTATAATGTCAATGAAAACTACAACTTATCCAATCCTAAAAATCTATGTAAACATATTTACTCAACTCTTTATTATATTAATCACAGATTTAAAAATTCAGAAGCATGAACGTAAACATTCAAACTGTGCATTTTGACGCAGACAGCAGATTAGTATCCTATATCCAAAAAAAACTAGACAAACTTCCTCAATTTCATGATCGAATTACCAAGGTAGAAGTGTTTTTAAAATTGGACAATATCGTACATAATATCAAAGACAAAGTAGCAGAAATTAGGGTGCAGATTCCAAAGCATGAATTATTTGTGAAGCATTCTTCCAAATCATTTGAAGAAAGTTTTGATGCAGCAATGGATGCTTTAATTACACAGTTAAAAAAACAAAAAGAAAAGCTTGCTGCTTAATATTCAAACCCTCCATTAGGAGGGTTTATTTTTTTATTAACAAATGGGAGCGGTTACTATTTCATGGCAATGGTATTATAGTAAAACTTATGCGTCAATTTCTATGCGCTATCCTTGTGCTCGGTACTGCTTGTGTAAATCAAAAGACAAAGCAATTACCCATATCAGCCCCTTCAAATACCAGTCAAGTAAAATCGGAACAACCAGGGTTGATAATTCAGCCCTTGGGTCAATTAGACCCAGCCCTGATTAAATATCTTCAATTAAATATTCCTGCTCAATTTAAAATCAGCGTACAGGTAGCCACCGAGAAAAAACTGCCAGCACGAGCATTTTATTTGCCTAGGGCAAGGTATAGGGCGGATACATTATTGTCCTATTTACAAGCATTATCGACTAAACAATTTCCTTATGTGATGGGCATTACCGCAAAAGATATGGAGACCAGAAAGGGCGAAAATCCGCATTGGGGGGTGATGGGGCTTGGATTTCATCCAGGACAAGCAGCCGTGGTATCAACTTATCGTATTAAAAAAACGAAGCAAACTCAACAAGTTTTGGCTCAAAGATTGACAAAAGTGGTTATTCATGAATTAGGGCATAATTTTGGATTGCCTCATTGTAGCAATCAGCAATGTATAATGGTAGATGCAGAGGGAAAAGATAAGTTGGATGGGGAGATTGGATTTTGCAAAATCTGTCATGAATTTCTAGCAAATCGGGGCTTTTTGTAATTGCTAACATAAAGTTGATAAAAATTTCTTTTTCAAAGTTTTTCTGTTAATCATTTTCACTTACCTTTGCCTTCCCAAAAAAAAGGGAGGTGCATTTTTATGCCTTCAATTGCTGGGAGTTCTTTGTTTTTTAAGGCCTGTGTTTTTTGAATGAATTCTTTTAAGATTTCACCTCAATTTTAAATTCATGGGCGTATAAAATGCCGAAGTAGCTCAGTTGGTAGAGCAACTGATTTGTAATCAGTAGGTCGGGGGTTCGACTCCCTTCTTCGGCTCAGTTCTTTGCGGATTAAATTTAATTCGTAAAGTTGGCTTTGTTTTCCTTTGGTAGGAGGCAAAAAGGGCAGTTACCAGAGTGGCCAAATGGGGCGGACTGTAAATCCGCTGTCTTTCGACTTCGGTGGTTCGAATCCACCACTGCCCACAGTTCTTTGGATTGAAAGTATATTAAGTAGTTGCGCTCCTTGCAGAATTCGTAATGAGTAAAACATGATTTCACCTGCTTAATGGTAGCTTTACAGCCAACAAGCGGAAGTAGCTCATTTGGTAGAGCGGTAGCCTTCCAAGCTTCAGGTGGCCGGTTCGAGCCCGGTCTTCCGCTCATTGCTTTGCAATACCTCACAGCGCATTCTGTGAGGTATGCACAAGCCGTGGTAGCTCAGGGGTAGAGCACTTCCTTGGTAGGGAAGGGGTCGTGAGTTCGATTCTCACCTATGGCTCAAATGAATGTTCTCTCTTTTCCCGAAAGGGTAAGGATAAA
The DNA here is from genome assembly GCA_903858475.1 of uncultured Bacteroidota bacterium. Classification (GTDB taxonomy): domain Bacteria; phylum Bacteroidota; class Bacteroidia; order Chitinophagales; family Chitinophagaceae; genus Ferruginibacter. The sequence continues at coordinate 511 of CAIOIZ010000021.1, read as the reverse complement.
ATAAAAGCCTTATAGTTTACAGGCTTTAAAAAGTAGACTGATTTTTAAATTAATTCTTAAAAAAAATAACAATGGCAAAAGAATCATTCAAAAGGGATAAACCCCATTTAAACGTTGGAACTATCGGTCACGTAGATCATGGTAAAACAACACTTACAGCCGCTATAACCGATGTTTTGTCAAAAAGAGGTTTGGCGGAGAAAAAAAATTATGATGATATCGATGGTGCTCCTGAAGAAAAAGAAAGGGGTATCACGATTAATACGGCTCACGTTGAGTATGCTACTGACTTACGTCATTATGCTCACGTTGACTGTCCTGGTCACGCTGATTATGTGAAGAACATGATTACCGGTGCTGCCCAAATGGATGGAGCTATTCTGGTAGTTGCGGCTACAGATGGTCCTATGCCTCAAACCAAAGAACATATTTTGTTGGCACGCCAGGTAGGTGTACCTCAAATTGTTGTTTTTATGAACAAAGTTGATTTGGTTGATGATCCGGAATTATT
>CAIOIZ010000020.1 GCA_903858475.1 uncultured Bacteroidota bacterium | reverse complement strand
TCAGCATCTATCCTAACCCAGTAATGGGCCGACAGTTGACCATTGCATTTTCGGGTATGGCTAAGGGTAAGTATGAGCTAAGCATCATCAACCCATTGGGCCAAACCCTGCAAGCGCAAAGCATCGAACTGCAAGCAGCCAATGCAACACAGACCATTGCGGTGGATGCTAAAATCGCCAAGGGCAATTATCAATTGCAGCTAATAAAACCAAGTGGCGAGAAGACGATGCTGAAACTAGTGATTGCAGAATAAATTATTTAAACCCTTAAATACAAGGCCTGCCATTTGGTGGGCCTTCTACATATGTAGAATTTTATCCTCATAAAAAACAGTTTTATCCCCAGTTTTTAAATGTTTTTCCACAGTTGATTTTCAAGGAAATTTTCTCAACTTTAGCTGGGTATCATTTTTTATTATTCAGGTACAGCTACATACGTAGTATTAAAATAAAATATTAAAATATTAGGTTAATTGATTAGCTGTTTTTTGTATTGCTGATGATATGCGAATTCTGACATATATATAGATGTCTTAACCTAAATTTTATTTAGGATGCCTGCGAAATAAATTAATTTACGGCTTCGTATTACCAATATATCCTTCGCAAAGCTATAACTCAAATTTTTTCGCTGAATGTAAATCCATGTTTTATGCAGGAATGCTATGGGCATTATTTTATGGCTAACGATTAAAAAAACACAATCATTTCGCCAGTTAATAATTCCATCCATCAAATTCTTTGCAGACTAGCTAAATGCTATGTATGAGATATCGGAAAAGCATAAACTAAATGATGGAATAAAATCTTGTAACTCAATTTTTTATTTAAAATTATTTTCAATGAGATAAAGATTTAGATAATTACATAGAAACCATAATAACAATTTTTTGATTTTATACAATTGCTATTAAATACCAACACGATGAAACTGACTACTACCTTTTTAACTGCTAACAATCTTTTTTTGAAAAAATGCTCTTCTTTTTTTGAAGAATGCAACAACAATACACAGTGGATGAACTTGCGTAAGCTAGCTTCTAAAACTGCTGCTTTTGCAAAAATCGTTTTGCTGATGATGGTATTGATGGTGGGGAAGGTGGAGAGGGGGTGGGGGCAGACGGTATATGATTCATTTACTGATGGTAACTTTACAGCCAGTCCAGTATGGGGTGGCAATACCTCTAACTGGACTATTGTAGCTAATAGTGATGCAGCAGCAGGTGCAACAGGGTCAAATACTTTAAGATTTGCAGGGCCTCTTACAGCTACAACAGAATATTTAAGTAGTCAGATTTCAACTTGGAGTGATATACAGGAATGGGGATTTTTTGTCGGTAGAAGGGCTCAGGCGTATACACTTGCTAACCAAATGTATATTTGGTTATATGCAAATGAATCAACCTTAACAAGTGCAACAGTTGATGGATATAGATTAGCAATAGGAGATGATACAGGAGGAGATGAAGTAAGGTTAGAATACATTGTAAATGGTGCTGTTAGTGCTACAGTTATAACGTCTTCAGGTGCAATTACTAATACGATAACTGATATTGGCTTGCTTGTTAGGGTTACTCGTTCAGCAACAGGTGTATGGACATTATTTACATCTACTTTACCAACGGCTAACGGTACTGGGGCTATTGCTACAGATATACCAAATTCTACAAATGCAAATGTTAATCAAGGAACTGCTACTAATAATACAATTGTTCCAGCAGCAAATGGCTATATTGGAGTTGCAGCGTTACATAGTACAGGAGCTAGTTCAGTAATAACAAATGAAATTGACCAAGTATATTTTACTGCAACAAGTTCTACAGCAGCCCCAACTCTTACAACCCCAACTGTTTCATCGATTACAACTAGCGGTGCAACATTGGGTGCTACTGTAAGCGCTGATGGAGGGGCTGCTTTAACATCCCGGGGTACTGTTTGGGCAACAACTGCTACACCAACTACAAATTCCGCTGCAGAAGGACTAACTGCGGTAAGCGCTTTTTCACATGCTAGAACAGGGATGACAGCAAATACACTTTATTATTTCAGAGGCTATGCTATTAATAGTGCAGGTACCGGTTATTCAGCCGATGGTACATTTACTACACTTCATAATGCACCTGGTTCTGCAGCTGCATCAGCTATTGGAGCAGGTGGGTTTACAGCAAATTGGACTGCTCCCTCGGGCGGTGGTGCGGCATCTTATACATACACACTTACTTATGGTACTGATCCTGCTTTGGTTACAGGTAATAGCACTTCTACTGGTATTGCATCTGGCACGTTATTGAAGGCTGTAAGTGGACTCGCCGCAAATACAAAGTATTATTATAATATTGTTGCCGTAAATGCAGGAGGTACTTCTACTGCATCTACAACACAAAATGTTACAACACTTCAAGGTGCCCCAACAGTATCAGCAGCTTCTTCAATTTTAACCAATGGGTTTACAGCAAATTGGACTGCTCCATCAGGTGGCGGTTCGGAAGCGTATACTTATACACTTATTTATGGTACTGATGCTTTATTGGCAACTGGAACAACAAGTGTAACGGGTATTTCATCTGGTACATTGTCAAGTGCAGTAGCTAGTCTTGCAGCAAATACGAAATATTATTATAAAGTTGTTGCGGTTAATGCAGGAGGTACGTCTTCTGCTTCATCAATACAAGCTGTTACAACCCTGCATAATGCTCCTGTAATTGCAGCGGCCTCAAGTATAGCGGGATCTTCATTTCAGGCAAATTGGACTGCACCAGCTAGTGCCGGATCAGAAGCTTTTACTTACACAGTTCAATATTCAACTACTTCTGATTTTTCATCTGGAAATACTTCTATTACTTCTATCAGTAGTGGCTCTACAAGTCAAAATATAACTTTACTCAATGCAGGAACACAATATTGGTATAGGGTTTTAGCAAACAATGCTGGAGGTAACGGAGCCTGGTCAGGTACACAAACATTAACAACATT
>CAIOIZ010000019.1 GCA_903858475.1 uncultured Bacteroidota bacterium | reverse complement strand
CAGAAGGTGGACACACTTTAATACAAATTATAGACAATAGCGGGCGATTACTAGTAAACTTATTAGAGAAAGACTACCCTGCAGCAACCAAACAATCAAATGTATTTGATGCATCGCATATTCCTAACGGAGTATATTATTCTAGGTTTCAAAATGGCGCTACGCAGCAGGTGAGGCCGATGTTGAAAGTGAGGTAGAGGAGAGGTTGAGGTTGAGGTTGAGGTAGAGGTTGAGGTAGAGGTTGAGGTAGAGGTTAAGATTGAGGGGTTTAGGAGTTTAGGAAAAAAATTAATCGGTTATCCGATGGCCGGCATTTACCCAATCCACTATTTTTTGTTTATCAGGTGCAGTCAGTTGTCCATTTTGTGGCATAAAACTAGGATTGCCATCTACTGCACGGATTTTTATACGATCCCATGAATTGACCACATCTACATCTGCATCAAAATTTTTGCCCCCACTAATCGCACCGTTTAAGTGACAAGGACCGCAATATCCATTGACAATAGTACGCACCGCAAAAAACTTAGGGCCATATCCATTGATAGTTACTGCAACATTACTGGTACAGGCGTTGGCATCTTTAGCAGTAACAGTATAATTTCCCGCTGCCAGATTAAAGAAATTAGTGGATGCTTGAAATGCAACACCAATGCTATAGGTATATCCCGATCCTACTGGTGAAATCACTGTAATGGTGCCCAGTGACTGACCACTAATGGTAGCGGTTTTATTTACCACGGGTAAAATAACTGGGCCCGAACATGGATTGGGAGCAGGCGGAGCAACGGGTGATTTTTTACAAGCCAATTGAAAAATGACTACAAATAGAAATACTGCTATGATACGCGTTGCCTTCATGAAAAAAATATTGAGAATAAATATAAGCATTTCAAATATCATGCCCCCTATTTCATGAAATATTTGACACATTGTGAATACAATTGGTTTTTAAGTATATTTGCAACATAGTTTCAAATATATTGTATGAAAATAATTATTTCAGTAAGTCTTTTATTGCTATCTCTGGTTGCTGATGCGCAAAATAATTTGGCAAAAGCAGTACAAGAAATTACTGTATCAGCACTTGTAAAAGGCAGCTTCTCTGGTAAAATTATCAATGCAAAAAGCAATAGTCCCCTTGTAGGAGCTAGCATCTATCTTTCCGATGCACGCATGGGTAGTAGCACAGATATCAATGGCGATTTTTTTATAAAAAATATTCCCGAAGGTCGCCACCTCATTGAAATATCACATATCGGATTTACCAGCTTGGTAGAATACATAGATATTTATGGGGCATATAAAAAGGATTTTGCATTGACTGAATCTGTGGTAGAAAACAACGCTGTAATTGTAACTGGTGTTACCAAGGCCACTCAATTAAAAAAAGTACCCTTTCAGGTGGCCATCTTAAAAAAAGAAGACCTCGCACAAACAGTAGCTACCAATATTATTGAAGCACTTACTAAAAAGCCAGGTGTATCTTCTCTTTCATCGGGACCAGCCATTTCCAAACCTGTCATTCGCGGTTTGGGATACAATCGGGTATTAACCATTAATGATGGGGTAAGACAGGAAGGGCAGCAATGGGGCGATGAACATGGAATAGAAATAGATGAAGCCAGCGTAAATAAAATTGAAATATTAAAAGGCCCTGCCTCCATCATTTATGGCAGCGATGCAATGGCCGGTGTTATTAATATTATTACCAATGTGCCTGTTGCCAATAATACTTTGAAAACTACCATGGGCAGCAATTATCAATCGAATAACAGATTGCAATCTTTCAATTTTAGTGTGGGCAGTAATAAAAATGGGGTTAACTGGAATTTTTATAGCAGCAACAAAAAAGCAAGGGACTATCAAAATAAATTCGACGACTATGTATTCAATAGCAAATTCAAAGAATCGAATGTGGGTGGCTATGCCGGATACAATGGCAATTGGGGTTATAGTCATTTACTAATAAGCAAATTCAATTTAACCGCAGGCATGGTAGAAGGAGAAAGAGACGACGAGGGATATTTCATAAAAAATCTTCCTGGTGGCAATACTTCCAGAGCAACAGAAAATGATTTCAAATCCTATTCGCCCACACAACCTTATCAAAATATTCAACATTTTAAAATTGCCACAGACAATAGTTTTAGAATAGGTAAAAACAGGTTGATTTTAAATATCGGATGGCAAAGAAACCAAAGAGCAGAATTCAGCAACTCCGATAACCTGAAGGAAAAAGCCCTGTACTTCGATTTGAAAACTATCACGCATACCCTTCAACTTCATTTTAAAGAAAGCAATGGTTGGAAGACTTCTATTGGCGTAAATGGCATGAATCAACAAAATACCAATAAAGGTGTGGAGCAATTGATTCCAGATTATACAGCAAACGATATAGGTGCTTTTATATATACACAAAAAGACCTCAACGAAAAAATAACCATTAGTGGTGGTGCCCGTTTCGACAATAGAAATATCAATAGCAAAGACCTCCTGGATGGTACTGATATCAAGGGATTGGCATTTAAAAAATCTTTCTCTAACTTTTCAGGAACCGCTGGTCTCACTGCAGCCCTGACCAACGAAATTAATTTGAAAATAAATTTTGCTCGGGCCTTTCGCGCACCGAGCATACCAGAATTGGCTAGCAATGGCAATCACGAAGGAACCAATCGATATGAATATGGCAACCGTGATTTAAAAAGCGAAACCAGCTTGCAATTTGACGGTGGTTTTGAATTCAATACCGACCATATGTCATTTGGACTAAGTACTTTTTATAATGGTTTCAGCAATTTTATTTTCTACAGAAAATTACAATCACTGGCTGGCGGAGATAGTCTAGTTAATGTAAATGGAAATGATCTGATGGCATTTCAGTTCGACCAACGCAAGGCCAATTTAAGTGGCTTAGAAGCTACCCTTGACTTTCATCCGCATCCATTAGATTGGTTGCACATTCAAAATACATTTAGCATGGTGGGTGGAAGATTGAAAGAAAAAATTGAATCCTCCGATTATCTTCCCTTTATGCCAGCTGCCAGATTGATAACAGAATTCCGTGCTGCATTTAACAAACCATCGGACCATATTCGCAATTTTTATGCAAAACTTGAATTCGATAATAGCTTTGCGCAAAACCATGTATTTACTGCTTATAATACCGAAACAAAAACAGCGGGCTATTTATTATTGAATGCAGGCATTGGAACAGACATCACCGATAAAAAAGGAAATACCATTCTCAACATCTATTTAGCAGGCACTAACCTTGGTGATATTGCCTATCAAAATCATTTAAGCAGATTAAAATATACAGCAGAAAACAAGGCTACAGGCAGACAAGGAGTGTACAATATGGGACGTAATTTTAGTATCAAAATAAATATTCCCCTTTCCATAACGATCAAATAATCGATGGGTATTTTTTTCGTCGCCGCCAAAGTACAAATCCTGTTATACTAAGCAAGGCAGTACAGAGTCCTAATATGGCATAAATAATTTTTACTGGCCAGCCACCGTAGCGGCCGAAATGCAATTGTGCATTTATAATATCACGCCTATCAGCAGCAGGAATTTCATTCACAAAACGAGTAGTCGAAATATTTCCTGCACTATCTAATAGCACCAGGTCAGTAAGGTCCTTGCTATAAATAAAAGCATTCCGCTCTCTACTGCCATATATGGCCATTTTTCCACTTGACTGAAAGGGGAAATAAATAATATGGGCAGTAAAATCGGGGTATTTTTTTGCCATTTTTTCAAATGCTGTATCAACATTATACCTCAATGCATCCGATTTTTTAATTTGCTTTACATAAGTAGTAGCAGTATAAAAATCTTTTTGAAAAACATATCGTTGCATCCATAATCCAGATACACCGATTAACAAATTAAAGCACAGGGTCCAAACCCCAATCACCTGGTGCAAGCGATTCCCTTTATTGGGTAAAGGCCTGCACAATAACACAGCTACAATAGATTTTCGATACAATATGCAACCCGTTAGCAGACTTATCAAAAAGCAGCTACCCAAGAACCCTAATAACCATTCTCCTTTTTTGCCCAATAAAAATGAATCGTGTAAAGAAGCCATCCAAGCCATGCTATGATGTATTGGATCGTTGGCGCCGCCCCTTTGATCAATTATTGCTGCCGTTACAGGGTCAAGAAAAACTTCCAACGATTTTTGGCCCTTTTTGTAACTGCTATCATAAATAAAAAAAGAAACACTAGGATGCATATCCGATGGCAGCATGGCATGACTGATTTGTGCAGCAGGAAATTTTTCCTGTATGCAAGCATAGAGCGTATTCAAATCAGCCCTTGCTGAATCAGCTGGAGTAGAGCTAACAATGGGTTGTTGCCAGCTATCTATTTCATCATGAAATACCAATATCGCTCCCGATACCGAGAGTATTAAAATGAATATACCAGCAATTAAACCAGTAATAGAATGGATGGTATGGAGAAGTCCTTTTTTCATGTACAGCTGCTTAACCATGCGTTTCAGTTAACTTGCAATATTAAACTTAATGGATATCAAATGAAACCTCTTGGCCTATTTTTTTTATTGACACTTCAAGTAAGTTATCCCTTTGTCAGCTTTTCGCAAAACATGGATATTAACCTTCTGAAATCCATCAATAAAAATGAAACCAATTTTAAGAACAAATATTTAGAACTAAATGCTTCCTCTGTAACTGCATTAAGTACGGGCATTCCAATTGGCCTTGCACTGGCAGGCTTTATAAAAAAAGACAAACAATTACAAAGAGATGCACTATACATGGGAATTGCATTTATTGGAAATAGCCTGCTAACACTATCAATAAAAAAAATAGTCAATCGGCCCCGTCCTTTTGAAACCTATTCATTCATTGTAAAACGAGATGATGAAAGTGGTGGATTATCTTTTCCATCAGGTCATACCTCGGTAGCTTTTTGCACAGCCACCTCTGTTGCCCTGAGGTATCGAAAATGGTATTTTGTAGCACCTGCTTATTTATTTGCAGGATCGGTAGCATGGGCAAGAATGTATCAAGGAGTGCATTACCCAACAGATGTTGCAGTAGGCGCACTAATCGGAACAGGTACTGCCTGGCTCAGCTGGAAGGCAGAGCAGTGGATGCATAAAAAGCATACTCAAAAACAAGGGCATTCATTGTAGATTAATACTAAAGAAAAAAGAAGCCTACTTGTTTTGCAAGCGTTTCGTAACATAATTTCATTGTAAATTTATTGTATGACTGAAATAAGTATCAATACCCCTGCCTTATTATTTCCGGCTATCACCTTACTGATGCTGGCATATACCAATCGTTTTCTGGCATTGGCAGCCCTTGTAAGAAAACTACATACTGAATACAATAATGGGGAGAAAGAAAAAAACATTTTGGGGCAGCTCAAAAATCTTCGTAGCAGACTTAATCTAATTAGGTATATGCAAGGCCTGAGTGTTTTTAGTTTTTTAATGTGCGTTTTATGTATGTATATTATTTTTCGTGGCTGGATGGTAGCCGCTCATTATATTTTTGCGGCAAGCCTTATTTTACTCTTTGTTTCCATCCTACTCTCGCTGGTTGAAATCAACAAAAGCACCAAGGCCATTGAATTGCAATTGAGCGATATTGAAGAGCTGACTAAGGCGAATATTTTTACGGACATTTTTAAGAATGAAGAATAGGTTGTTGAGGTTGAGATAGAGGTTTAGACAGAGGTTTTGGGGTTTAGAGGTTTAGGGGTTTAGGGCTTCCTGAAATAAATCAGTTTCAATTTGAACAACTAAAAACTAAAAACTAAAGACTAAAAACTAAAAACTTTAATAATAGCAACCAATTTCCCTTTTCTTCCTAGCAACGTCTCCGGCACGGGACGTTGCGTAAATAATATCCTAAGACGCAACGTCCTCGCCCTCACATAAGCTTGTGGAGAGACGTTGCTAGGAAATAAGAAGGTATCAAGTATCAAGAAAAATACCCAGGCGCTGAGGACTAACCTCCAACTTCCAACCAACTAGTGCCAAAACTTTGCAATTCAAACTATCTCCGAATTTCCGTAACTTTAGAAAACCCATTTATTATGTTGTGGAGAAAATTTAATGGCGACCCCATCAAACTTCCTATCAAAGATGCGGTACAAGAAGCCATCCAGCGCGAAGCCCTAGCAGGCAATCACCTCAAAGTATGTATTGGAACCGACAGCCAGGTAAAGGGCAAGGAAACTGAATTTGCCACTGTAATCGTTTTTTTAAGAGAAGGCCGTGGCGGTTTTATGTTCATCCACAACGAAAAAACATTATTGAAATACAGCATCAAAGAACGCATGTTGGTGGAAGTGGCCAAAAGCATTGAAATAGCCTATGAGCTATGCGATTTATTTACCGAGTTCAATGTAGACATGGAAGTGCATGCAGACATCAACACTAACCCATCATTTAAAAGCAATGAAGCGTTGCGGGAGGCCATGGGCTATATTCTTGGAATGGGATTCGCCTTCAAAGCCAAACCAGAAGCTTTCGCTAGCAGCAGTTGTGCAAATAAAGTAGTGAACTAAAATATTATTCCACCACTGTGAATAATTATACTTTTTTATAATAGCATAGTCTTAACATTTATGCTTTTATATTTGCAAAAAAACAATATGAAGCAATTAGCATTAACCTTTACATTCGCAGCAGTACTATCTTTTTTTGCAGCTGCGCAAAACAAAACTTCTAGCAGTCTAGATTATAAAACTTCCATTGGTGTAAAAGTATGGGATGGTGCAGGCATCAGTTTAAAAACATTTATCGACGATAAGAATGCACTGGAATTTATTGGCTTTTTCAAAAGTGGATCTACTCGTATTACTGGTTTGTACGAAAAGCATGGAGATTTAAATACAGAAGGGAATTTAAAATGGTATATCGGTCCTGGTGCGCATGTAGGCCTATACAAAGTATTGACTGAAACTAAAACTTATTTTGGTGTAGATGGCGTAGTTGGTTTGGATTATAAATTTGGCAACCTGCCTTTGAATTTGAGTTTGGACTGGCAACCTGCTTTTGAATTTTCTGGTGGAGGTACTTTTATTTCTAACTGGGGTGGACTAGGCATCCGGTACACACTATAAATTATACAACAACTTTTAATATGCCCCTGTCAATTGAAAATTGGCGGGGGTTTTATTTTCTTTTTCGCGTTACACCATAAATGCCCAATAAAAGAAAAGCGATGCCCAAACCCAATCGCCACCACATTCTTTCCTTTGATTTTTTTTCTGCGATGCGCTGCGATTGCATATAAGCCTCTAAGTTTAGGTTATTTTGTTCGGAGAATATTATCTTTTGTAAGGAATCGGCGCTGCTTTTGTTTGCCTCCATCATTTTATTGAGTGCGGCAGTACTACTATCCATCTGCTCTTTCGTGCGATGAATTTTTTGAATGATCGCCTGTTCCTTTGATAGCGCAATATTTTTTTGAGCCTGTATTTGAACAGCGTAAAACAGGAGGAGTAGAAAAAAATATTTCATTGCTTCTTTTTACAAAGAAAACTAATTTTCTTTCGTTATACATACCACATTGTGGGTATTTTACAAAAAGTTAATCAACCCATTAAAACAGCGGAGGTAACATTCCTCCATTGATTTCGGCTACATGCTTTAATATCTTATCTCTACCTGTTTTCTTAAGGGCGCTCGACACAAAATGCTGCGGTAAAAACTGCCAGGTCTTTTTCATCGCTTCCAAAAATGCTTTTACATTAGAAGACACCACTCGTTGGGTTTCTTTATCACTCTTGGTAAATACGATTGCAAAAGGCACCTGCCATTTTTTTAATTGTGCCAAAAAGTCCAAATCGATTTTTTGTGGGCTATGCCGTGCATCCAATAGTACAAATACCAAACTAAGATTGGTACGCTTTCTTAAATAATTTTCAATCATTTGCTCCCATCGGTTTCTGCTGCGAATACTCACTTTGGCAAATCCATAGCCAGGCAAATCCACCAAGTACCATTCTTTATTTATTATAAAATGATTGATTAGTTGAGTTTTTCCTGGAGCGGAGGAGGTTTTGGCTAATTTTTCGTTATTGCAAAGCATATTAATCAATGAAGACTTTCCTACATTACTTCTGCCAATAAATGCATATTCGGGCCGATCTGCTGGAGGGCATTTTTCAAAATCGGGACTACTAATAACATATACGGCTGATTTGATTTGCATGACGCAAAGATAGGAAGGTTCGGTGTTGGAAATGGGAGATAAAAGCGATACTTGAAATGGTGGTATGGGGCGGCAATTTTTCCTTTCTATACTGCCAAGAAACTACAAACTGCATTTAACTTATCTTTGCGCCGATGACAGAATTTGCACATGATAGCGTTGTTCCTTACCAGGATTCAAAACATACGAAGAAAGAACAGGTAGCAGAAATGTTTGATAATATTTCGCCCCGCTACGATTTTCTGAATCGGTTTTTGAGTGCAGGTATCGATATAAAATGGCGAAAAAAAGCTTTACAACAATTAGCCCCTTTGGCGCCCAAAACCATTTTGGATGTGGCCACCGGCACTGCTGATGTAGCTATTATGGCGGCAGCTCAATTGCATCCCGATAAAATTACGGGCATCGATATCAGCAAGGGCATGCTAGAAATTGGCCAAAAAAAAATAGAGAAACTTGGCCTTACAAATACTATAGAATTGTTAATTGGCGATAGTGAAACAATAAGTTTTGAAGACAACACGTTTGATGCGGTAACTGTGGCATTTGGAGTGCGCAATTTTGAAGACCTCGAAAAGGGATTGTCAGAAATAAAAAGGGTACTGAAACCTGGAGGAAAATTAGTTGTACTGGAGTTCAGCAAACCCAAATTATTTGGTGTAAAGGGGTTTTACAATCTTTATATGAATGTAGTAGCCCCAGGAGCAGGAAAACTATTTAGCAAAAACCGTGAAGCATATACATATCTACATCATTCAATTAAAAAATTCCCTGAAGGAAAAAACTTTACCTCTATCTTAGACAATCTGGGATATCACAACACTTACAGTAAAACCCTGAGCTTAGGCATATGCAGCATCTATTGCGGAGAAAAATAATAATTATACTAATCATCATTAGTGCAATACCCTCATTGACCAAGGCTCAATTGAGGGATGGTATCAACCTGCCTGAACATGATGACAAACTTTTTCATTTCGGGATTAATCTCGGCATGAATAAATCACATTTTAGTTTTACACACCACCCTCTTTTCATGCAAAGAGATAGCATACAGGTAGTGGAGAGCATTAATAGCAGTGGTCTGAACCTGGCCTGGATGGTGAATATGAACCTAAACGAACATTTCGATTTGCGCACCTATCCATTAAACCTAACATTTACTGAAAAGACTTTTCAATATATTCAAAAATACCCCGACCGCCCTGCAGGAGAAGATACTAGTACAACCAAAAAAATACAATCAATATCGCTGACTTTTCCTATACAAATAAAATTTAGCAGCGACCGCATCAATAACTTCAAAGTATATATGATGACGGGATTAAAAGCTGAATACGACTTGGCTGCCAATGCCGGTGCCCGTAAAGCCGAGAATTTAATTAAGCTTAACCGCTTGGATTATGGAGTGGAAGCAGGTATTGGTTTTCATTTTTATTTCCCCGTTTTTGTATTGACCCCTGAAATAAAAATTGGCTGGGGATTGGGCAATTTGCATAGCAGGGATGAAACCCTCAAATACAGCAATGTCATTGATAAAATCAATTCTCGAATGATTTCCTTTTCACTGACCGTAGAATAAGGAAGGAAATTATTTTCGATACTCTTTCTCTAAAAAAGCGGCGATTAATTTGGGAAAAGGAAGGGTGCTCAACTTTTTAAGGGAGACCATTTCGTAACCAGCCAATGAAATATTTCCTTTAATCTGTACTTGCAAAAATTTTCCTTTAATCGTTTGATGAGTAAGTTGCTGCTGAAATAATGTTCCGATAGGGCTAATGACAAAGGAAGCTCCCTCCATCCATTTTTTAAATGCTGCGGTTTGAATTAGTTTTTTTAGGCTTATCGCCTTTGTTGATTCTACTAATGGAAATTCATAAAGATTTTCCCAAATATCTTTTCCAGTTCTTTTGCGAACGGCTATTTTTTTTCCTTGTGGTATAATTAAATAATAAAACCACCTCGATTTTTTGATAATTTTTTTCTCTTTAACCGGCCACTCATTTACCCGATTATCAGCATATGCTTTACAAGATTTTTGCAAAGGACAGGTGCTACAAATAGGCAATTGAGGCTTACACATTACTGCCCCAAAATCCATCAAGGCCTGGTTATAAATGCCCGCTTGTTTTTTATCTAACAAGTCATTGGCCATTAGTGTAAAAAGGCGTTTGCCTGCTGCACTATCAATGGCTGTATCAATACCAAAATACCTAGCTAAAATCCTGAATACATTACCATCTACTACAGCATAGGGCAAATTATAAGCAAAGGAGGCAATAGCAGCAGCGGTATAGGGACCAATACCTTTGAGATCCAAAATAGCGTCATAACTAGAGGGAAATTCACCATTTAATTCATGGGCTATAAATTTTGCAGTAGCAATCAGGTTTTTACATCTTGTATAATAACCCAGTCCCTCCCATAATTTAAAGACTTTTGTTTCACTTGCCGCGGCCAATGATTGAACAGTAGGAAATGATTTAATAAAGCGTTCATAATAAGCCCACCCCTGTTCTACCCTGGTTTGTTGAAGAATAATTTCGCTTAACCATATTTTATAGGGGTCTTTTTCCCCCTTCCAAGGCATCGGCCTATCATTATCCATTTTATCCCATTTCAATAAGGCCAGTCTGAAAACACTTGTCCTATTTTTATCAATCATTAAAATATATTTTTTATAAAAGTGGTGATTATCACCCTATTATTTGGAAATATCGCGATTTTTGTCGTATATTTCTGTATTGAATCACCTGAAAATATCTAAAGTATGAGAAAGATTGATCTAATTAACCAGATTTCCGAAAAAACTGGCATCCCAAAAGTGGATGTAATGGTTACCTTAGAAACCATGTTTAAAGAAGTAAAAGAAACCCTCAGTAAAGGAGAAAACATCTATATACGTGGCTTCGGCAGCTTTATTACTAAAAAAAGAGCTGCAAAAATTGGCCGAAATATTAAAAGAAATATAGCCGTGCATATCCCTGAACATTTTATTCCTGCCTTTAAACCTGCTAAAGAGTTTGTGCAAGAAATAAAATCCAGTAATAATATAAAAGAAAGCACCCAAACCGGAGAAGAAAACGCAGACTAACGTACCTTTGCCGCCTAAATTTCTGTTGTGAAAAAACAATTATTGATGGCTGCAGGCGCTATTGCGTTGGTATTGGCCCTATTTATTTTTGGCCCCACTGTTTCAAAAAAAACTAAATCGCCAGCAGGAATGCCTCCAAAGGCGATGGTGCCAGCGTTTTCTATAGAAGATTTCCTGGCAGAAGCCAAAAAGAAATTAAGCCCTTCGCAAGCTATTTCCCTCTCAAAACTAGAGAATAATATCACCAGGGGTGATGTACCTGCTCAAAAAATAGTTTCTCTTACCCAAATTGCGGCTTTTTGGAAAGACAGCGTAAAAGCCTTTGAACCCTATGCCTGGTATATTTCAGAAGCAGCTAAGTTGGATAATTCGGAAAAAAACCTCACCTTTGCCGCCCAACTGTTTTTAGATAACCTGAGAAATGAACCAGATGAAGCGAAGATGAGCTGGGAATCTGGACAGGCCGTCGCACTTTTTGAAGCAGCATTACAACTGAATCCAACAAGTGATGAACTGAAAATAGGGTTGGGTAGTTCTTATATCTTTGGAAAGGGCAGAAATGGAAGTGCGGAAGAAACCATGAAAGGTATTCAAACCTTGTTATCGGTGGTTAGAAATGACAGCACCAATATGAAAGCCCAGTTGGTCTTAGGAATTGGAGGATTGGTAAGTGGTCAATACGATAAAGCCATTGCCCGTTTAAAGATTGTTATTCAAGCACAACCCAACAATGTAGAAGCAATAGCTTATTTAGCCGATGCCTATGCAGCCAAAGGGGACAAAGACAATGCCATCAAATACTATGAAATGAGTAAGCAGATGGTCAACAACCCTGAGTATAGCAAAGAAGTGGATGAAAGAATAAATAGATTAAACTAATTCGAACCAGTTTCGAAAGAAAATAAAAACGGAGCAATCCGGAACAAGACTTAAAAATTATTATTAACAACAAAAAAGACTAGGTTATGCCTTGTGGTAAAAAGAGAAAACGTCATAAAATTGCAACTCACAAGCGTAAAAAACGTTTAAGAAAGAACCGTCATAAAAAGAAATAATTTCTTTTTATAACTGGTGCCGTCATCTCTCCCGACGGCACTCATTTATCCGTATTCATACCCGGCTGTTGTACAGTCGTGTTATAATGAATACCATTTATGTTTCCTTCCTTGATTGTATCAGTCAAAAAAAAATACACGCTTTTGACAAAGGAACTTATTATAAATGCCGCTCCGCAGGGTGTAGAAATTGCCTTGTTGGAGGATAAAAAATTAGTTGAATTGCACAGTGAAAAAGCTGACGCCAATTTCGCTGTGGGGGACCTTTACCTAGGAAGGGTTAAAAAACTAATACCTGGCTTAAATGCAGCTTTTATTGAAGTAGGCTTTGAAAAAGATGCTTTTCTTCACTATACCGATCTTAGCCCTTACATACGGTCCATATTAAAATTCACGCACCAAGCGATGTTTGATACCACTGAAACCGGATTCGATTTCAGTAAATTCAAAGTAGAACCAGAAATTGTAAAAACTGGTAAAATTGCTGAAGTATTAAGTGGTCGCCCCAATGTACTGGTACAAATTCTCAAAGAGCCCATTGCAGCAAAAGGCCCTCGCTTAAGTTGCGAAATATCTTTACCAGGCAGATTTGTAGTAGTAACTCCTTTCAACGATATCATCGCCATAAGTCGTAAGATTCATTCTTCAGATGAAAGAAAACGCCTGCACAAAATCATCGAGGCCATCAAACCTAAAAACCTTGGGGTAATTGTTCGTACTGCAGCGGAAGGAAAAAATACAGCAGAATTACATGAAGATTTATTGGGTCTAATTAGTACTTGGAATAGCATTCAAAATAATTTGAAAGGCGCTTTACCTCCGGCTAAGATATTGAGTGAACAAGGTAAAACGACTAGCATATTAAGAGATTTATTGAATGAGGATTTTAATAAGATAGTAGTAAACGATAAAAATATTTTTGCGGACACTAAGACCTATATTCAAAGAATTGCACCTGAAAAAGCGGACATCCTTTCTTTTTATAATAATGGCAGTCCAATATTTGACAGTTTTGGTATTACCAAACAAGTAAAAGCCGCTTTCGGCAAAACGGTCAACCTGCCTAGTGGTGCCTATTTAATCATTGAACATACAGAAGCATTACACGTAATTGACGTGAATAGTGGTTATAAGAGTGTTAGCAATAACCAGGAACAAAATGCCATGGAAACCAATCTGGAAGCGGCAGAAGAAATTGCTCGTCAGATGAGGTTGAGAGATTTAGGAGGTATTATTGTAGTCGATTTCATTGACATGAAATTGATGGAAAATAAAAAGAAATTGGCAGATGCGATGGAGCAGTTCATGCGTCCCGATAGAGCCAAACACGCAGTATTAGCTATTAGTAAATTCGGTCTCATGCAAATTACAAGGCAACGCATGAAGCCTGAAATGAATATCAATACCAGTGAAGTTTGTCCAAGTTGCAGTGGCACAGGCAAAATATCTTCCACCCTTATTCTAGAGGATGAAATTGAAAAGAATTTAAGTTACCTGATTATGCAGAAGCATACAGGATTAACCATCGAAGTTCATCCCATCGTATATGCTTATCTCACCAAAGGCTTATTCTCCAACAGAGTAAGTAGATGGAAGCGCAAATTCAAACAAAAAATAAAAGTGAAGGAGAACAGTAATTACCACCTCACTGAATTCCATTTTTTTGATGACAGCGAGGAAGAAATAAAGCTATAGTCTTTAAGTCTTTATATTGTTACCAAAAATCTTTTTTAATTCAAGTTCGCTAATGGCAGTCAGGTTGGCCAATATCGGCTTTCCCTTTTGCATTAATATTTCTTGTTTGAATTGGTATAATTGACCATTACTTTTTGCAAAAACAATCAAGCTGGCCATTTCTCCCACTGGAAATTTTCCCAATGATACCGATTGATTGGAGCTTGCTTTCAGGTGTCCGCTTGTTAATCCATTAATGGATTTAAATATCAAAAAATACTGAATGGTTCCTTGAGTGAATGTAATTGGCAAGTCCAGCAACATATCGCATTGTTCTTTCGACTTGTAAAACCGATCGCAATTAATCCAGCCCAATGATTGAACTAGATTAGGTGCATAATATTTATGTAATTGTCCGAGCAATTGCTTGGGTTGCCAGTTCTTATTGGCCTGTTCTTTTTCCAAAGCTGCTGCTTGCGCCCTTGCAATTTCGTCTTGCTTTGCTTTATATGTTTTAATAAAAAACAAATAAGGTGGGCCATATAGATTATATAGATAATTTGTATCAACGCGTTGTCCCTTCGGTAGATTGGCTATTTCTTTTGGCCAGTTATAAATTGTATCGATAAGAATTTTAGGCCGGTAACGGTTGATGGTATCTACCAATTCGCGTATGGTCATTTTCTTATCATAATAATGAACTTCTTCCTTCAGGGATTTATATATCCTCAGTTCATGTTTTTCGTTGAATGCAAAATCAGGTAATCTGTCTGTGGGATAATCGTCATTCGTTTCAGTAAATGTGAGTTCCTCTTCTATATTTTCTTTTAATGGAATTCCTGCTGGTTCCCAATTCATTGCCCCATCCTGATTGCGTTGACCATAAAACAATTCCATTGCTGCATCCTTTATTTGAGGAAATTGCATTTGAATGGATTGGCCATTTTTAATTCGCAATGCTTTTCCATTACATTCCATCCCAATAAAATATGAGCCTCCTGAAGCCAATAGATTTCCATTGCTAACAGTGGCGGCATTGCTCCTGAAAAAATCTTCGGTATTGGTTAGTTCAATGATGCGTACATCAATTTTACCATCTACTGAACTGCCATCTAATTTTTCGAGTGCGGAAGGGTTAACCGTTATTTTCAATCCTTTTTTGGCAGTAATAAGGGTTGTTTTATTTGCACGGGCGGTAAACAATTGTGATTCCTGTTGAATGAATTGATTTGCAAAATCAGATATTGAGAGATGATCTTTTTCAGCAAATTGGAGGATATCTATACCCGATAAAAAACATTTACTGATTTGCTGTGATTTGCAAACTTGTCGGTTTTGTTGACAGGAAAAAATTAAAAAACTTATGAAAATAACAAAGTAGTGCTGGCTTTTTATTGACATAGCAGGGTAAATTGAATGAAAAAAGGGTGTGTTTGGTGCTAACGAATAAATTGGATAAAAAATGATTGGGCTTGTTTTAATAATTTGTTAAAGCAATTAATTAGCTCGAGAATTAATACAACAAAAGAAGTAATACGTTTGGCAAGTCCAATCATGAACTTTTAAAACTCTAAAATATTATTCAGAAACAAGCCTGTACATATATTATTATTCACTAAATGAATTCAGTCCAGTAAATGAAATGCCTAATTATATATGTTAGTTATTCTCCAATAAAATCTAGATCGCTTTACAAGCAATAAATCATTTAAAATAAATTACAATTTCTTTGTCATTTTCAAGTCGTTTTACTATTTTTAACGCCCCCCGCTATTATATTCTAATAGTTTTTTTAAAGAAAATAGTTATTCTTTATCTCCTGATGAGCCGTTTCCATTCCTGTTTTGAACCATAAAACAAACCAAACCAGTTTTATGACCCTCCCTATTTCAACTATTCTGCAAATGCAGAAAAGGCAATTATTTGCCACAACAAGCAAGTTAATTGTATGCATATTGCTGTTATTATCACAGTTCAATACTAAAGCACAAACCAATGCCATTGTTACTGAAAATCTAGTAACTGGAAGCCCTTCCACTGAATGGGACATTAGCGGGTCAGGTGATCCAAGCATACAGGGCTTTGCCACAAGTATCAGTATTAATGCTGGCGAAACGGTTCATTTTAAAATAGATGTCAAAGCGCCTGCAACTGATTTTTCTATTAAGATTTTTAGGATTGGGTATTACCAGGGTAATGGAGCTAGATTAAAAGCAGCGCTTGGCCCTTTCAACGGGGTTGCTCAGCCCGACCCTATTTATGATATTGCAACTGGAAAAACAGATTGCAGTAATTGGTCAGAACTAGCGTCATGGAATAGTATTGGTGCGGTATCTGGTGTGTATATTGCAAAACTTACCAGAGCAGATAATAATGCATCCAGTCATATTGTTTTCATCGTAAGAAATGATGCAAGCAATGCCGATATTCTTTTCAAAACATCTGATGCTACCTGGCAGGCTTATAATGGATATGGTGGCAATAGCTTTTATGTAAATAACTCAGGAACTGCTGTACCTGGTTTTAATCATGCTACTAAAATAAGTTATAACCGCCCATTCAAAACAAGGGATGGTGGTGCAGGTGGTGGAGCAGCAGAAGATTGGTTATTCAATGCTGAGTATCCAATGATTCGATGGTTAGAAAGAAATGGTTATGATATCAGTTATAGTACTGATGTTGATATGGATAAAATGGTATCCCCTATTACTCCTTCAATCCATAAAGTTTTACTGTCTGTAGGTCATGATGAATATTGGAGTGCAGCAGAGAGAGCTAATTTTGAGACTGCCAGAAATAATGGAGTTCATTTGGCATTTTTCAGTGGCAATGAAGTTTATTGGAAGACTAGGTGGGAAGACAATAATCGAACATTGGTATGTTATAAAGAAGGCACTGAAGGAGAAAATACCTGTGGTGGTAAATGCGATCCAATATCAACTGTTTGGACTGGTCTTTGGCGAGATGGTTGCGCTTTCCCCAGCGCTGATGGTTGCAATGCTGAAAATAAACTAACAGGACAAATTAGCTGGGATGCCACAACAGGTGCTATTCAAGTACCAGATACTTACAAAAATTTACGCTTTTGGAGAAATACAAGTGTGGCATCATTAACCACTGGGCAAACTGCAACACTTTCAGCAAATAGTTTGGGATACGAATGGGATCCCGCTTCAAATAATGGCAAGTATCCACTTGGTAGAATATTACTTTCTAATACTAGCCTTGGTGGAAAAACACACCAACTATCATTGTATAGACACAGTAGTGGAGCCCTGGTATTTGGGGCAGGTACGGTACAATGGAGTTGGGGACTAGATGGAGAGCATGATCGTGGAAGTTCAACTGAAGATTCACGCATGCAGCAAGCTACCATCAACCTTTTGGCAGACATGAACACATTGCCTGCGTCTATCCAAGGGGGTTATATTGCAAATTCTCCTACCGATAATACAATTCCAACATCAACCATCACAGCACCCCTTAATGGCATTTCCATAGTAGCAGGAACTAATGTTACAATTACAGGAACCGCTACAGATAATACTGGAGTAATTGCAGGTGTTGAAATTTCAGTGGATGGTGGCATCAGCTGGAATCTAGCAACTGGTACTACTACTTGGACCTATGATTGGACACCAGGCAATGCAGGACTAGTCAATATTTTATCCAGGGCTTATGATGACAATGGAAATATGGAAGCAATAGCCCAAGCCCCTGCTGCTAATTCAATTGAAGTTACTATCACTGGATCCAGCACCAATACAATTTTCCAATCATCCAATATACCAGCAAATGTAAATGGCAATGATAATCAACCTATAGAAGTAGGTATGAAATTCAGAAGTTCAGCAGCTGGGTCTATCACTGGAATAAGATTTTATAAAGCAACAGGTGATAATGGAACGCATATTGGGCATTTATGGAGCAGCAATGGCAATTTACTAGCTTCAGTAACTTTCACTGGTGAATCTGCCACTGGATGGCAGCAAATGAATTTCGTATCTCCTATCTCAATAAATGCAAATACAACCTATGTCATTTCTTATCATAGCAGTGCCAACTTTTACTCATTCACAGACAATTACTTTACTTCTCCAGTTGTAAATGGCGTTTTGACTGCATTGGCTGATGGTACGGATGGCCCCAATGGTCTTTATATTTATTCTGCCACACCAGCCTTTCCAACTTCAACATCTAATAAAAGTAATTATTGGGTGGATATAGTGTATTCCGCATCAGTTCTCCCTGATAACACTGCACCAACAGTACTTTCAACTATTCCAGCAAGCAATGCGAATAATATAATTACCAATGCTGTTGTAAATGTAGTTTTTAGTGAGCCAATTGATCCGTTAACTGTAAATTCGAACAGCATCGACTTGCATGATGCTGCAAATACATTGATTCCTGCAACGGTAAGTTATTCCCCTTCGACCAACGCTGCTACCCTTACTCCAAATGCTAATTTGGCATATGCTACTTTATATACAGTTTCGGTAAAAGGTGGATTAACGGATCCTAGAATTAAAGATATAGCCGGGAATTCATTAGCAGCAAATTACAATTGGACATTTACTACCAAAGCAGCACCAGCTCCCCCACCAGCTGAGGGTCCGGGTGGCCCAATTTTAGTATTAAGTACAGCTACCAATCCATTTAGTAGATATACAGTGGAAATATTAAGAGCTGAAGGCCTAAATGAATTTTATGCGATGGATATCACAGGTACCAATGCTTCCATTCTAAATAGCTACGATGTAATTATACTAGGTGAAATGTCTTTATCGGTAGCCCAAGTAAATATGTTAACTGATTGGGTAAATGCCGGCGGATCATTGATAAGTTTTAAACCAGGTGCAGAATTATTGAATCTAATGGGATTAACTAGTACGGGCAGTTCCATTTCAGATAAATATTTATTAGTGAATACGGCTACTAGCCCGGGAACTGGCATTGTGGGGCAAACCATACAATTCCATGGAGTAGCAGATCAATACAATTTGAATGGTGCCACTTCAATAGCTACCCTATTTAGTGCAGCTGGTACCGCCACAAGCTATCCTGCCATTACCCAAAAAACAGTAGGTTCCAACGGAGGTAGTGCAACCGCATTCTGCTATGACCTTGCAAAATCAATCGTTTATACTAGACAGGGAAATCCCCTTTGGGCCGGACAAGAAAGAGATGGAAAAACTGATAATATTCGTTCCGATGACATGTTCTTTCCTGATTGGATTGATCTGAACAAAGTAGCAATCCCACAAGCAGATGAACAACAACACCTACTTAATAATATTATTTTACATTCAATTGCTCACCGCAAAATACTTCCTAAATTCTGGTTCCTTCCAAGAAAATTAAAAGCAACCATCGTTATGACAGGTGATGACCATGGTAATGGTGGTACAATCGCAAGATTCAATCAATATTTAAGCTATGGAAATAATAGTACGCAGGACGTACTGGATTGGAAAGCTGTTAGAGGTACTTCCTACATTTATACTAACACGCCCATTTCAGATGCCCAAGCAGCTTCATTCAATGCGCAAGGTTTTGAAATAGGCCTTCATCTTAATACTAACTGTAGTACTTACACGCAAACATCTTTAGAAGGATTTTTTAATACCCAATTACCTGCCTTCATGGCCAAATATGTAAGTTTACCTTCCCCCACCACACATCGTACGCATTGTATTTCATGGAGCGACTGGGCCAGTAAACCAAAGGTTGAAGTACAGCAAGGTATTCGTCTAAATACAGATTATTATTATTGGCCCGACACCTGGGTACTGAATAGACCAGGCATGTTTACAGGTTCAGGACAACCTATGCGTTTTGCAGATTTGGATGGAACAATACTTGACAATTATCAGGTTACCACACAAATGCCGGATGAATCGGGCATCTCCTTCCCCGGTTTTATCAATTCACTATTGGATAGTGCGATTGGAACACCTGGTTACTATGGTGTATTCTGTGCCAATATGCATACTGACGCCAATACTTCTGCTGGCTCTGATGCTATCATTGCATCTGCACAAGCAAGACAAATACCTGTTATTTCTGCAAAGCAAATGCTGACATGGTTAGACGCTCGTAATGCTTCTTCCTTTGGCAATATAACATGGACGGGAAACAATTTATCCTTTACAACAATTATTGCAGCGGACGCCAATAAAATTCAAGGCATGGTACCTGTGAATAGCAATGCGGGGCAACTCAATAGCCTCACCTTAAATGGAGTTCCGGTTACCTATTCAACTGAAATTATCAAAGGTATTAACTATGCATTTTTTGATGCCTCCTCTGGTAATTATATAGCAACTTATCTCACAGATGTTACTGCTCCAATAATCAGTAATATTGTGGCGACACCACATACTGGTGGTACAGCTACCATTACCTGGACAACTGATGAAGCTTCCAATACACGTGTTGATTATGGCAACAATGCTTCATCACTTTCTTTAAATAGTGCTGCAGCTAATTATTTAACAAGCCATAGCATTACACTAACAGGATTATCAAGTGGCACTACTTATTACTACAGAGTAAGTTCTGCTGACATAAATGCAAATAGCAGTACTATTCCGCTTTCCCCCAATGCACCACTTAGTTTTACAACGCCCAGTGAAAACTGCGCAAGTGATATTACTGCCGCTGATTTTTCGGCAGGAACTACTGATGCCAATACAGTTGTAATCTTGGAAAACGATGGTGCTGTTAGTTTAAAGCCAATGCTGAATGAAGAATTTACATTGGCAAGCATACCATCAGGATGGACAAACGGAATTTGGAATGCAGGAGGTGCAACTAGTTTCAACAATGGCCAGGCTATTGTAGATGGATCTCATATTAGCAATAATATTTCCTTTGGACCTGGTTCATCACTTGAATTTACTGCCACATATACAGCTGGGGACTTTCAGAATATTGGATTTACAGCTGATGCAGCTTTTAATAATCCATGGATAACAATTGGAAGAGCAGGGGCAGGTGATAATAATTTATATGCCAGAAACAATAGTGGACAATCGGTAGTTCTAGGAACTACTCTTTTAAATACCCCGCATAAATACAAAATAAAATGGCTAACAAATGGTGCATTTGAATTTTATGTAGATGACGTATTAGTACCAACTGCAGGTTTTACACAAACTGTACTTACTAATATGATTGTGCAAATAAGTGATTATGTAACTGGAGGGGTATCCCTTTCGGTAGATTGGATTCGGGCAACACCTTATGCTACAACAGGTACATATACATCAAGAATTTTTGATGCAGGATCTGCAATTACATGGGGTACGGTTAATTGGACTGCCGACCTACCTGCAAATACCGATTTATTAATTTCAATTAGAACTGGCAATACTCCTGTTCCAGATGGCAGCTGGACTGCCTATACAGCGGCAAACAATGGCAATAGCGTTGGTTGTGGCACAGCTAGATACTTACAATACAAAGCAGTATTTAGTTGTACTAATAATAACGTTTCAGCAAAATTAAATGACCTAACCATTTCCTGCAATGGAGTAGCTGATATTACTGCTCCTTTACTTAGCAATTTGGTAGCAACTCCAAATTCAAATGGTACTGCTTTAATTACCTGGACTACAAATGAAGCGTCCACTTCATTGATAAATTATGGTACCATTTCAAATAATTTGAATCAAAGTAGCAGCAATACATCGCTTGTATTAAATCATAGTATTACATTAAGTGGATTAATTGCTGGTAATACTTATTATTATCAAGTAAGTTCAGCTGACTGCAGTTCAAATGCTGGCAATTTGGCGGTAGCAAATTTCACAGTACCATATCCAAATAACATTTGTTTACAAGATCAACTTACTACTGATTTTGCGGCTGGTACAGTTACTAATACTTATATAAATACTAATCCAGATGGTGAAGTCACATTAAAACCAACGGCTACATCAGAATTTACTACAACTCCCCCTACAACAGAATGGAATAGTTTTCCTTGGGGATCAGGAGGCAGTTCAACAGTTAGTAATGGAGCCATCAATGTGGATGGAGCAAGGTATAATTCAGATATAGCTACCAGCTTTAGCCCTGGTGCTATTCTTGAATTCAAAGCAACTTTTAATGCGGCTGCTTTTCAACATATCGGCTTTGGTGGAGGAACCGATGCAAATGGAACAGGTGGAATTTATAATGGCGAAAACGCTTGGGCCATGTTTAGCACGGGAAATACTTCAACTGTTTTAAAAGTTAGAACATTTAATGGAAGCGGCTCTTCCGCTGATTTTGATTTGCCAGGTAGTTATTTGGGTAGCGCTCATATATATAAGATAGTTTGGAATAGTGCAAGTGTTGATTATTATATTGATGGAATCTTAGTTAGGACAGAAGCTATAGCAATAAGTCAGACAATGCGTCCTGCAATCAGTGACGCTTCAGTTGGTGGTCCAACAGTAAATGTAGATTGGATACATGCAAGTCCTTATAGCAGCTCAGGAATTTTTATTTCTCGCATTTATGATGCTGGTAGTATTAAAACCTGGGGGACAGCCTCCTGGACAGCTGATATTCCAAATGGCACAACATTACAATTATCACAAAGGCAATCCAACTCTGCTGTAACAATATTGGCACAGCCCTGGTCAACTATTTCTGCAAATGCTGCAAATATTGGTGGCAATGCACAATTTATTCAATATAAAGCTGATTTCAGTACACCCAATACGGCATTGACTCCTGTACTAAAAGATTTTTCTGTCACTTGTAGTACACCTTCCAATTCATTGCCGATTGTAACTATTTCTCCCATTCCTCAAACTATCTGTTCGGGAAATGCTGTTTCTTTTGTGTCAGATGCAAGTGGATATCCTACACCTAGTATTCAATGGCAGGTGAGTATCAATAATGGAAACACCTGGTCAAATATTTCTGGTGCCACCAATGCTACTTATACATTTACTGTTTCAGTTACTGATGCGGGAAAAATTTACAGGGCGAATTGGTCCAATCCAGTAGGTGCAGTTAATTCAACCGGTGCAACGCTATTAGTAAATCCACTTCCTACTGCAACCATCAGCGCAGTCAATAATCCTATTTGCACTGGCGCTAGTATTTCTTTACAATTAGCAAGTGCCAGTGGTGCTTCTCCTTATAGCTTAATTGTTAACGGCAATGCCTATACGAATATAACTGTGGGACAAATATTTGCTACTTATAATCCTGCAGAAATTAGCATATGGGGTAATAGCGGTTCACCTTCCAATCCAAGTGCAACAGACAATCAATCAATTGAAATTGGTACAAAATTCAGATCTACACAAAGTGGATATATAAATGGAATTCGATTTTATAAAGGAATCACCAATACAGGTACACATACCGCTCATTTATGGTCTAGTAATGGTACATTATTGGCAACAGCTACCTTCGGTTCTGAATCAGTAAGTGGTTGGCAGGAAGTTAGATTCATAACTCCAGTTGCTATTCAGGCAAATACCACCTATATCGCTTCTTATTTTTCTGCAGGTGGCTATTTTGCAATTAGTGCTGGTTATTTTACTAATAGTGGAACAACCAATGGGCCCTTGACTGCTCTGCAAAACGGCGCCGATGGAGTGAATGGTGTATATATTTATGGTGGAGGATTTCCAACAAATGGAGGTTCAGCGAATTACTGGGTAGATGTTTTATATTCACAAACCGACTTCAATAACCCAACTTATAATCTTACCAGTGTTTCTGATGCTAATGGATGCACCAACACGGGCAACCCACTTAGTTCAGTTACCATCACTACTAACTCACCTCCTTCAGGTACACTTACGGTAGCAAATTCATCATTGTGTGAGGGTAGTCCAATTGATTTAAGTTTTTCATCTAACACTGATACAGGACCATTTACATTAGTGATTAACGGTAATAGCTACCCGAATATATTGAATGGTACTAATTTTTCAGCAGGAACGGCTATTTATAACCCATCACCTGTTAGTATTTGGCCGTCCAATAGCATAGGAGGGTCACAAAACGCTGATAATACAGCAACAGAATTAGGTGTAAAAATTAAATCTTCTGTTGACGGAAGTATAAGCGGTATTCGTTTTTATAAAACAGGATTCGATATTTTAAATTTTTCTGTATCGCTATGGGCAGAAGGGAATACTTCCACTCCACTAGCAACTGCTAATTATACCAGTGACAACACCCCGGGTTGGAAAGTAATTAATTTTTCAACGCCGGTTAATATCACAGCTAATACAAATTATATCGCCTCCTATTTTTCACCTAATCCTAATTATTATGCCTACACCGCAGATGGATTAGCCACTCCAATTGTAAATGCACCTTTAACAGCTGTAGCAAGTATGTATAAACAACCAGGCCCTGGCTATCCTACTAGCAGCAGTACTGCTAATTATTGGGTTGATGTAGTATTTTCCCCAAGGTCTTCTATATCAAATTTCTTGCTAACAAATATCACTGACCATATTGGTTGTACTGCAGGCAGCAGTAGTAACACATCTATTACTGTAAACCAGTCCGCTACTGTTAATGCAGGCACAGCCAATACAATCTGTACTGGAAGCCCTTATACACTTACAGGAGCAAGCATTAGTGGCGCTGCAAGTACTGGCACTTGGAGTATTACTAATGTAACTGGAACAATGACAAATGCAAGTAGTCAATTAAGTAATACCAACCCTACTAATAACCCTGCTGCAGTTAGTTTTACTCCTATTGCTGGCCATAAAGGAACTGTTACCCTTACGCTCACGACTGATGATCCGCAGGGTCCCTGTTCTACTCAAAGTGCCTCTGTTGTTTTAACTGTAAATGGGTATACTTGGAATGGAAGTATTAGTTCAGCTTGGACAAACAGTTCAAATTGGTCAGCTTGCGGAATTCCTTTATCGGGCTCAGATGTAACTATTGCAACTACAGGAAGCAACCCTATTTTACCTGGATCAATAACACTTGGGTCAATCGACTTACAATCAAATAGCATACTACAAATTGCTGCCAATACACTCACTATTAATGGCGGTATAACAGGAACGGGTACACTAAGTGGTTCATCCAGTTCCGATTTGGTCATTGGCGGCAATGCGGGCACGCTCCTATTTAGCAACGGAAATAATGTTTTAAAAAACCTGACTATACAAAGCGGCGCTACTGCCACCCTGGGCAATGCACTGGACATTACAGCAGGGGTTGATCCTGGCACACTAACAGTAACGGGTACTGGCATTTTAAATACCGGAGGATTTTTAACAATCAAATCCGACACCAATGGCACAGCCAGGGTAGGCAATTCAACGGGAACCATCAATGGTAATGCAACGGTGGAAAGATATATACAAGCACACCGTGCATGGAGATTTTTAACGGCACCAGTTTCAACCACTACTGCCCCTTCAATCAATGCAGCCTGGCAAGAAAATGCAACAACTGCATCAGCCATTCCTAATCCCAACCCGGGATATGGAACGCATATCACTGGAGGAAGTATTGCCAATGGTTTCGATCAAAACCCATTTGGCAGATCGTCTACAAAAGAATCGATTATTTCAGATACTTGGAGTGATATAGGCAATACATTACAGCCAGTTACTAGTCAAGATGGCTATATGGTTTTTGTAAGAGGATCTCGTGCCAATGATTTGAATGCAGGCACAGGAGCCGTTGCAGACCCTACCACTTTAAGAGTAAGCGGAAAATTAAAAATGGGCGTTCAATCATTTCCTGCTACATACCCTGGTCAGAGTTTTAAAGTAATCGGTAATCCATATGCATCTGCCATACAATTGCCAACAACATGGGGAGGCAATCCTACCACTTATTCTGTTTGGGATCCAATGATGACAGGAACTAATAGTGTAGGTGCTTTTGTGCAGTATTCTTGGGGAGGTGTTGAATGGAGTAGTACAGTAACCCCTATCAGTCCAATTCAAGGAGGTATCGTAGAATCAGGATCTGCTTTTTACTTACAATACCCTGCAGGAACCAGTACATTCACTTTAACAGAGAATGCTAAAACAAGCGGCAGTCATCAAGTGCAAAATCCAACAAGTCCAAAAGAGGAAATGCGCATTAATCTCAATAAAATTAATACAGATGCCAGTATTTCCTTACAAGATGGTATGCTCACCATTTATGATTCTGTATATTCCGATTTATTAGACCAATGGGATGCGCAGAAAGTAACCAATTTCTCGCAAAACATTAGCAGCATTCGAAATGCTACTAAAATTGCCATCGAAAGAAGAGCCCCCATTGGTTATACAGATACTACCTATATTGGTTTACAACAAATGACTGCCGGTAATTATCAATTACAATTGCAGGCAAGCAATCTCAATCACCCTAATTTATTAGGCAAATTAGTGGACAATTACAGCAGCAGTAGTTTCTCATTGAATTTAAATTCAACCAGCGTTTATTCATTTACGGTAGATGTCAACCCAGCTTCTGCAGCTGTGGATAGATTCAACGTAGTATATTATCCAGCAACACCGCTCCCTGTGCAGTTTACCAGTATTAAAGCCTGGCAGCAAGGAACAGGAAATAATATTATGGTAGAATGGAAAGTGGACAATCAGGTTAATATTCAACAATACTTAATAGAGAAATCTGCTGATGGCCGACAATTCAGTACTATTGGCACCCAAGCTGCCATTGGAGGAAACGGCGCCAGTATGACTTATAATTTCCTAGATGCATCAAGTTTTGTTGGAGATAATTTTTATCGGATTCGCAGTATAGGACTATCCGGCGAACCATCTTATAGTTCAATTGTAAAAGTTAAGATCGGAAAAGGAATATCTTCAATCAGCATATATCCAAATCCGGTAGTTGATAATTATGTCAATTTACAATTCAACAATTTGCCTAAAGGGGACTATCTGTTGAAACTATTTAACAATACTGGACAAATCATTTTTACTAGTAGAATCTCCCACCAAGGTGGATCTGCTACTCAATCCATTGCTTTCAACAAAGCATGGGCTAAGGGGAATTATATCCTTGAAATAAATAAACCCAATGGTTCCAAGGAACAATTACCAATAGCGATACATTAAAACTTCAAATTCATAATTTTTCTATAACTGCCGACAAATCTGTCGGCAGTTTTTTTTAGCGATTAGTTCGCAAAAATCATCCAAACCTATTATCTTTAAAGTAGCAGTATAATAGAACTATACATGAAACCTTATCTACTCTATCTCCTCTTGGGACTTATTCCTTATGCCCTAGCGGCGCAGGAAATCTCTAATAAATCAACCACTACTTATGCTTTAATTGTAGGCATTTCGCACTATTCAAGTGGCATTGAAAGTTTACAATATGCCAATAGAGATGCGCAAGCATTTAATGACTTTTTATTATCGAAGGCGGGCGGCTCGGTACCAAAAGAAAATATCAGCCTCTTGTTGGATGAGAAGGCCAGTTCAGGCCAGGTAGTCAATGCTTTGTCGGCAATAGAAAACAAATGCACTAAAGACGATCTTATTTACTTTTATTTTTCAGGCCATGGCGATATCAGTGGCATACATGAAAACAGTTATTTGCTCTGTGCCAATACACCTGCCTATGAATATATCAATATGGCGCTTAGTATTCGGGATCTCAACGATATAGCCAATACGATATCTGCCGCTAAAGGCGCCAATATTGTAATCATTACAGATGCTTGCCATTCTGGAAAATTAACTGGCAATGAAAATAGAGGGCCCCTATTAGCTGGATTATTGGGCAAGGCAACAGAGGAAAAAGAAATTAGACTGGTGGCCTGTGCTGCCAATGAATTGTCGGCTGAAAATATTGATTGGGGAGAAGGCAGAGGTGTTTTTTCTTTTTATTTGATAAAAGGATTACAGGGCTTGGCAGACAGCAACAATGACGGCAAGGTGGCTGTTGATGAAATTAAATCTTATTTGGTAAAAGCCATTTCAACAGACCCTATCTTAAAAAGAGAAAACCACCAACAAACGCCAGGTATTGCTGGCCCGGAAAACTTTGTATTATCGAAAATAATAGATAGCATAAAAATAACAACACTAGCTGATACAAAACGTGATTCTATACAAATGAGTGTTGCCAACAGTTTCGTTTCGGCTAATATGAATTTTGATGTTAACCCCCGGGATTATTTTTTCGACTTGCTTAACAATGCAAGTTTAGAAAAATTAATGGATCGTTTGCAGTTGTCAAAACTACCTACCGACAGTATCCCCTTTTCGTTGATTGAAAATTTAAAAGACAGTGTAATAGATCCAGGGGGAATAAGCAGCTTGATGAATTTAAAAAAACACTTCTTTCCGATACGGTTGCTTTTAAAGATTTCAAAGATTTATTAGCTGTTGCAATGGATGATAAAGGGCAGGATATGATTCGGCAGTACCTGGATGGGGATGTTGCTGAAATGGAAAAACGCAGGTACTATAATGCAAACATCACAAACTATGATGTGTACCCCGACCTATTTCAATTAGCACTGCGATTGCATCGGCCTGAAAAATATTTTACTCGGATGTTAGCTGTAAAGAAATTATACTTTACTGCGGTGGCGGCTCGTTTAAAAATGATTAGAACAGACAATCCTGCACCACTATTGGATACGGCCTGGCAAGCCCTACAAGAAGCATTAAAGCTGGAAGAAAATGCAGCCTATATCTACAATGAATTAGGCATTATCAGTGAATACAAAAAAATGTTTGGGGCCGCAGAAAAATATTATTTAAAAGCTGGAACCATCGCCACTAAATGGGCCATACCTTGGGCAAACCTAATAGGCCTATATACAAGTCTTGGTAAACTTGATAAAGGAATAGAGGCGGCAAAAAAAGCCGTGGCCTTACAGCCCGAATTTCAAAACAGTTTTATCAACTATGGAATTTTACAAGAAAAAAAAGGCAATCTATTACTAGCAGAAGAATATTTTAGAAAAAGTATACGTATCAACGACCGACATTATCTTCCCTTTGAAAGGCTGGGAAAAATCTATCTTAAAGAAGGTAATTATTTTGAAGCAGAAAACTCATTTACTGAAGCTGCCAGTAGAAAATTAAATAATCACTACCACTTTTATGATGCTAGTGGACTAAGGGCAATGTTTGAAGTTGAACAACCCCCTAGTGTAAATAATAAAACATCCCTTGACCCTTGTTTTTTTGATTCAAATTT
>CAIOIZ010000018.1 GCA_903858475.1 uncultured Bacteroidota bacterium | reverse complement strand
TTGCGGCGCAAAACTAAACCACCATTGCGGCGGATGGATTATAAACCCCGTGTTTTGCATTATTTCCCCGGCCAGACTACTTCGCCTGCGTTATTGAGGAACTTTATTAAATAAAAAACAGACATGATGAAAAATGATGTGTTGGGCACAGGTATACCCGTAAACAAAAATGACCTTAAAGATTCAAATAATAAATCAAAAGCATTTCAAGATGCAGTTAGTGCAACAGAAAACAGCAATAGAACGTTTACTGCTGCTGAATTTTGGGACATACAAAAAAGACAAAGAACTACTAAAACGATGAGAAGGTGGGTGAGCTAATAAACACTTATTCTTTGTGTAGCATATAAACTGACCCTTCACACCTTGAACAATTAGTATCAAATTTTGTTTAGGTCTGTTAAATTGATAATTTGCAAACGCAATGATAACAGCCTATAATTTTCTTGCTTCTTGGCAATTGTTTCCTGAAAAAGGTACATATGAATATGGCAATAGACCTAAATCAGGTATCTATAAAATGTCGATACCCGATAACCCAATGGGTGATCGGGCAGCAAGAAAGGAATTGGATATTAGCATGAATTGGGTAACACTAGAAAACCAGGCATTTTCGTCTTCCTATCAAATTCATCCCGATGGCATACTGCATCCATTTATTTCTTCCACCATTGCGGAAGAGGTATTTGCAGATACCGTAAAATCATTTTTTACGGATGCCCTTTGCTTGGAAATTCATTTTTTCAAAAACAATGAATTGGTACTGGAAGTTCAGAATGAATTATTGCCCAATGGCTACCTGAAAATTACACAGAAAGGCAGTAAGCCTGATGGTGGAGCCTATATTAATACCGAAGTATATCATAAACAAATGTCGGTACTCCCCTACGCTGCTTCGGTGAGTGGTGCACTGATCAAGCCTACCGAAGAAGGTGTCATTCGCCACAAGGCTTTGAGCGCTATGGAAGAGCAAACCAATATGCAATTGGAACAAATTCGAAAGCAAATTGAATTGCTGGCCTTGCAAGCGCAAGAAATTCAGATGCGGAAAGAATTGAGTATGATTATCTACAATGCCAAACTGAGCTTTTCTCCTGTAATAGGCTCACGGTATTACCTATACGAAAAAAATGATGGCAATCATTTTGTAAGCATGATCAGTCCTGCCGAATGGGGCGGAGCTGGCCCATTCAAAAAATTTGTTGCCGCCGTTAAATTACTGGCCGATCATACCTGGATTGAACTTTAATAAATCTTTTATTCCTCTTGCATAGCAGCTGCTTTCATTTCAGCGGCTTTGTCGTGTCCCAGGTATTTTTCAATCCAATGATGTACCAGGTATATCACAGGAGTTAATACAATGGCCACAATAAATTTATAAATATAATTACCCGTGCCCGTTACCAATACTTGGTGCAAAGTCCATGGATCACCCTGATTGGTTTGAATTCTTTTACCAATATAAAAAGCGATAAAAAGCACTACAAAACTATCCACTAACTGCGATACCAGCGTAGAGCCGGTTGCCCTCAACCAGATATTTTTTTCGCCTGTCATTTTTTTAATGCGGTGAAAGATGAGCACATCTAAAATCTGCCCCACAAAAAATGCAATCATCGAACCAATGATGATCCACATGCCCTGACCGAAAATACCCCTGAATGCCTGATCGGGATGATCGATGCCATTGCCGATAGAAAAATATTCGGAAGGCGAAAGATGGATGGCCCCATTGAAAATAAGAAATGCATATGTAATTAAACCAATGGTGAGATAGGATAAAAACTTCACCCCCTTAGTGCCATAGTATTCATTGATAATATCCGTCATAATAAAAACCACGGGCCACAACAATACACCTGCAGTTAAGTGAAAGCTAAATGTACTCCCAAAAATTGGCAGGCTAGCCCGTTCAATTCCCAGGGTATCTTCTAATGAAAATATTTTTACCCCCACCACTTCTGCAATCAAGGCACTGGCAATAAATATGCCACCTAAGAATAAGAATAGGCGCGTGCCTTTATCTTTCAGAATCGTATGAATCATAATGCTATTTTAGAAAAAAATGAAAATATACCTGTAATAAAAAAACAATTGCATTGAATATTACCATCCATCGTGGAATTTGTTGGGCCTTTTTAAACAAATTCAAAATCGCCCATACCAATAAATAAAATAGATTGATGAAGATGGCACTGTACCCAATAATTACCAATATCCCTTCGAGCCAAGGCAAGGGCATTAATTGATCGTTTTTGCCGGCATGAAACTGCTGTGTTTCTAGGTACCAGGCAACCACCGCCAACAAAAAGCAGGTATTACAAATGATCGTGAATTTTGAAAAAAAACGCATACTATTCGATGGTTATAATTTTC
The DNA here is from genome assembly GCA_903858475.1 of uncultured Bacteroidota bacterium. GTDB lineage: Bacteria > Bacteroidota > Bacteroidia > Chitinophagales > Chitinophagaceae > Ferruginibacter. The sequence continues at coordinate 1,653 of CAIOIZ010000018.1, read as the reverse complement.
GTATATAGGTTAATGTTAGCTTGTAAATACTTAAAAAATATCGCTACTTCGTTTACTTATCTTCCTCCTGCGAAGGGGTTGAAAAAACTGCTGTTGCAACAGTAAATTACATAAAATAAACAGACCCCAAAAAATATTAACCATTTTTGCCGGTCAGCATGGGCACAAAGGAAAACTGCTCAAAAGCTTCCTCGGTAATCTGCCCATTCTCCTCCTTGGTTAAACGCAACATGCGCTGCTGCTCTCCCTCATTAACCGGAATCACCATCTTACCACCGACTTTTAATTGTTGAATCAATTTGGGTGGAATAATGGGTGCTGCCGCTGTAATGATAATTTTATCAAAGGGCCCGTAAGTAGGCAGTCCTTCAAACCCGTCTCCATAAAAAAACTTGATGGAAGGGTACTTTGATTTCAACACAAATTTCTTCGCCTTGTCAAATAATTTTTTTTGTCGTTCAATAGTATATACTGTAGCCCCTAATTCAGCCAATACACTGGCCTGATATATGCTGCCAGTGCCTATTTCCAATACCTTATCGAATGGTTTTATTTGTAATAATTGTGTTTGAAATGCCACCGTATAGGGCTGCGAAATGGTTTGCCCCTCTGCAATTGGAAAGGCCCTATCTTCATAAGCAATTTCATCAAAAGCACTGTCCAAAAAATAATGACGGGGAATATTATTGATGGCTTCCAATACCTTTTCATCAGTAATGCCTTTCTCCTTGAGCAAATCCACTAATTTTTTTCTCAATCCCTTGTGCCGATAACTGTCCTCATACGTTCTCATACCTGCAAGATAAAAAAAGTCAGGAGTTAAATCCTGACTTTTTAATTTCTATTCGTTATTTCATACAAAATTTTATTGCAATTGCATTTCAGCAATAATCCTGGCAATTTTTTCATCCAGGGAAACTGCCCCCGCATCAAAATGAGCGGCATCTGCCAATGGAGCATTCACACTAAAATAAAACTTAATCTTTGGCTCGGTACCACTCGGCCTTGCTGAAATAGAAGTGCCATCTGCCAAGATAAATTGCAAAACATTGCTCTTAGGCAAATCAATGACTGCAGTTTCGCCCGTAACTAAATTGCTGGCTTGCTGCAATTCATAATCCAATAAATGCATCACTTGTGCTCCATCAATTGTTTGAGGTGGATTTTGTCGATAACCTTCCATCATATCAGCTATTTCTTTGGCGCCATTCATCCCTTTTTTGGTAATGCTAACCAAGCTTTCTTTATAAAAGCCATATTGTACATATAGGTCAATCAATTTATCATACAAACTACGCCCCTTGTTTTTTTCATAGGCGGCCATTTCGCAACTGAGTGCTACGGCACTGATGGCATCTTTATCCCTGATCTTATCGCCAATCATCAAACCAAAACTTTCTTCCCCTCCAATGATATAATTTTCTTTCCCTTCTTTTTCACGAATCATACTACTGATCCATTTAAATCCGGTGAGTACATTATAACAGGCCACCCCATTGGCTTTTGCAATGGCATCAATCATTTGAGTGGTAACAATTGTTTTAATCACCATATCATTTGGTTGCGCAATGCCCTTGGCCTTACGGGCTTCAATCATATAATTGAAAGCGATGGCCGCTGTTTGATTACCATTTAATAATACCCATTCCCCCT
>CAIOIZ010000017.1 GCA_903858475.1 uncultured Bacteroidota bacterium | reverse complement strand
TCCAAACCTTTTCTATTTATGGATGTATATTAATCACACCATACATCCATTAACAACAATCCTTTTCTGACTTTTCCACTCCTAATTTGTCCAGTATGATTTCCAAAGGACAAAATTTGGTAAAGCTTGACTGCAAAAGATTGAGTCCAACAAATACGGCTAGCAACAGCCAATTAATATGTATAAAATAGGCTAGAGTAATACTAATGAGCGTCATGCTTCCTGCAACGGCGCGAACGATTCTTTCTCTCATGATTATGATTTTTTAATTTTTAATAACTGCATGATTCAACTGGTAAAATAAATCCACGTATGGGGAATTCAGAGCCAGTTTTTTCATTGAATTTTTTAATAAGGTTTAGTGCTGTTGTAGCATGTTGATCACCGGTAAAACTGAAAAGTACCAATGAATCAAATTCTTCTTCTCCGCTTGCAAACCAATTGTCGAGAAGGTTTTGTTGATGGTCCTCCTTATGGCCAATGGTATTAGAAACGCTGAAAACTTTGATGGCGGCCACTTCAAATATAGAAGCTACATTTTTTTGATCTTCCTTTATACAGGTGACAATTAAAAGTTTCATAATAGTAGGTTTAAATAGCTTTTAATGAATGTTTATTTTGTTTTTTTTCTCATCATTTTAAAATATAACAGCGGTACTACCAGTAATGTCAGGAAGGTAGAAGTAATTGTTCCTCCCATCAATGAAATAGCTAAGCCCTGAAAAATGGGGTCAAATAAAATGATGACAGCACCTAATGCAACGGCCCCTGCTGTTAATAAAATAGGGGTGGTTCGAACTGCCCCGGCTTCAATAATGGCTTGCTTTAATGGAATATTTTCTTTTAGCCGAATATTGATAAAGTCGATGAGTAAAATTGAATTGCGCACCATTACACCAGCCAGTGCAATGAAACCAATCATGGAAGTGGCAGTGAAATAGGCATGCATCATCCAATGTCCTAATACAATGCCCACTAAGGAAAGTGGAATGGCTGCCAGCATGACCAATGGCACAGCAAAATTTTGAAACCAACCAACTATTAAAATATAAATCATGATGATCACCACTAGAAAGGCAATGCCCAAATCGCGAAATACTTCATAGGTGATTTGCCATTCTCCATCCCATTTAATGGTATAATTATCTTCTAATTCGGGTTGATGCATGTATTCTTCCTTAAGCGAATACCCTTTGGCGATATTGATATTTTTAATACTATCTGAAATAGCAGATATGGCATAAGAAGGACTTTCTAAATTACCTGCCATGTCTGCCAAAACATAGACTACTTCTTTTTGGTTTTTTCGATAAATATTTTTCTGTTTAATTTCTTTTGTTACAGATACTAAATCCCTGATGGCTACTGAGTTTCCCTGCATGCCAGTAATTTTAATATTCAGTATATCCTCCATATTAGTTTTGTCGGCATCAGACAACTGCAGGGTAATAGCGGTTTGGGTAAAAGCACTGGGTTGATAGATATTGCCAGTGTGCATACCAGATAGGGCTGCATTTACAGTGGCGGTCACCTGGGCAGCGGCCACTCCATAACGCATTGCTTTTTCTTTGTCCACTTCTATGTGAAAAGCTGGTTGATTGTCTTCTACCATCCAGTCAATATCCACCACATCAGCCGTAGTATAGAATAGTTTTTTGAGTTGCTGTGCTATTTTAATTTGCTCATTATAATCGGGGCCATACACTTCTGCAACAAGGGTAGACAATACAGGAGGGCCTGGTGGCACTTCCACAATTTTTACATTG
>CAIOIZ010000016.1 GCA_903858475.1 uncultured Bacteroidota bacterium | reverse complement strand
TACTTGGGATAAAGAACGTAGTGCTTGTTAGTCATGATGTCAATTCAGGTAAGGGCGCAGCAGTCATTACTGGTTTGCGGGAAGCTCTAAAAATGGGGTACACCCATGTTTTGCAGGTGGATGCTGATGGGCAGCACGATTTATCAAAGCTCCCGGAATTACTACTACTCGCCTCAAAGCATCCCCAAAAAATCATATCTGGAATGCCCGTCTACGATGAGACTGTCCCCACAAATAGAAAAATGTGGAGATATGCCACTCATATACTGGTTTGGATTCATACCCTCTCATTTGAAATACGCGATTCCATGTGTGGCTTTCGGGTATATCCCATAAAGGCAACATTAGATGTAATCGACTCTATCAACCAATTCGGCCAGCGAATGGATTTTGATATTGAGGTACTTGTTAGGGCTAATTGGGCTGGCCTACATACTATTCAGCTGCCTGTAGGTGTTAGATACCCACTTGATGGGGTATCTCACTTTAAGTTATTTAATGATAATTACCTCATTACAAAAATGCACATCAAGCTTTTTTATGGAATGTTGCTAAATTGCCCAAAACTACTACTTAGAAAGGTTAGGTGGGTGTGACGCATTGGGCTAACCTAAACGAGATAACAGCTTCAACTGGCATCAGACTTGTTTTCCTAGTCTATCGTGTCTTTGGCCGATTACCAGTTTTGCTCATTCTTTATCCAGTAATTTTCTGGTTTCTACTGTTTAATAAAACTGCAAGAAACTCATCCTTTGATTATTTAAATCGCCTGTATTTGTATAGCAATAAAACAAGCCCGAAACCGACATACTTAAATGTATTTCGTCATCTTTATGCCTTTGGTGAATGCATATTGGATAAGCTAATTATTTGGAGCGGGCATCTTGAGGACCTAGAGTACACATTAGATGGACTCAATGGTTTTAAAACCTTAATTGGGGAAAATTCTGGGGCTGTCATAGTTGTATCCCATATAGGAAATCTTGATTTTTGCAGGGCAATAGCTTTGCAGTACCCAAATTTAAAGTTGACTGTGTTGGTTCATACGGCGCATGCCGTCAACTTTAATCAATTACTCAAGTCCATCAATCCTGAGAGCGCTTTAAATATAGTTCAAGTTTCTAGTTTCTCAATGCATGATGCGATCCTTTTTTCTGAAAAAATCAATTTAGGTGAGTTAATTTCTATAGCTGGTGATCGCGTTCCCCTCAAGGGTGAAAATACTATTCCGGTCAATTTTTTGGGGGCCCAAGCAAGATTACCAGTCGGCCCATATCTATTAGCAAGAGCATTAGGCTGTCCTTTGTTCTCCCTGTCATCTATAAAGGTGGGCGGAATCTACCAGCTGGGAGTGCAGGAGCTCTCAAAATGGAATTTTGAAGAAAAAAATGACCCCAATGGAATTGCTAACTCCGCGCAAGCATTCGCTAATATATTGAGTGAGAACTGCTTGAAGTCGCCATTCCAGTGGTTTAATTTTTATCCTTTTTGGCAGACGACTAATGCGAGCTAGAGTAAACCCTGAAAACCTAAAGCCCAATGCCAGCGTTAGCTTGGAGATTCCATTCCATGACGTTGATTCAATTAAAATTGTTTGGCATGGGCATTACATGAAGTATTTCGAATGTGCGAGGACTGCGCTTTTTCAAAAGATTGGCCATGACATACCGGAAATGCTGGCGAGTGGTTATGGATATCCAGTAGTAGATCTACAGGCAAAGTACATAAAACCATTGAAGTATGGTCAGAAAATTAAAGTAATTGCTGCTATTGCGGAGTACGAGCATAAATTAAAGGTCTTATACACCATACACGATGCTACTACTGG
>CAIOIZ010000015.1 GCA_903858475.1 uncultured Bacteroidota bacterium | reverse complement strand
TTTTAAAAATCTTTATTCTACTATTTTAAAATTAATTTGTATGGCCAGATTACGACTACTAATCATGTTCCTATTTATAACAAATTCTTCAAACGCGCAGCTTATTGTAAGTGATGAATTGTCTGCATTACTTATAGGAAAGAAAAACTTTACTGAGGTCATGACCATTGTGAATCAGTATTATGTTTCTAAAAATTTTCAACAGGATAGTAATTTAATACGTGAATTTAAATTTTGGAACCGCTGGGCCTGGTATGAAGCAAGGCACTTGGATTCAGCAGGTAATTTTGTCAATAGCAATCAAAGAATTTTTGACGTTATTACTGAATTGCAAAATTCCAATGTGATGGGTTCTGCTACTCAATCCCCTGAATCTAATAATGGCAATTGGTCTTCTTTTGGCCCAACTAATATTGCGGGTGGCATTGGAAGAGTTGATCGGTTGGCATTTGATCCAATTGATGCGAATACAATGTATGCAGGAACTACAGCCGGAGGACTTTGGAAAACCACCAATGGAGGAACTGATTGGTCAACCCTAACTGGCTATGTACCAAGCCTGGGTGTATCAGGTATTGTAGTAGATGTAAACAATCCTAATATTATTTATGTATTGTCGGGTGATGGCGATTCGTTTATCAATGGTGGAATGATTTACACAAGAAGCAGTATTGGCATTTTAAAATCAATCAATGGTGGTAGTACATGGACGAATATTCCACTGCCCAGTAGCAGTAGTCCCTATTATGGATTTAAATTAATACAGTTACCTGATTACCCGAATATACTTTTTGCTTGTACCTCCAATGGTTTATTTAGAAGCAGTAATTCGGGAGCCACCTGGGTAAAGAATGCCGATATTGGCACTCAGAATGTCTTCGATATTGAAATATCCCCGTCCTCTCCTAATATTTTATATGCCACCATTGCCAATGCCATTTATAAATCTACCAATTGGGGCGCAGCCTTTACTATTATTCCAGTCGGTGCTTACACACCTCCCATACCAGGGGGTTCAGAGATTTCAATTGCAGTAAGTCCTGATAGTCCTAATGGTCTTTATGCAAACATTACTGGATTTGATGATTTGTATTTCTCAGCTGATAATGGTACAAGTTTTAATAGAGTAAATGCCAGTAGCCCTACTACTAGCACGTATACCAATGCAATGACAGTAAGTCCTTTGGATATCAATACAGTTATAATTGGAAATATAAATTTAATGAGATCTACAAATGGAGGAACCAGCTTTCCTACAACAGGCGCCAACCTTCATGCCGATATACATGATCTGCAGTATAACCCCATAAATAATGTTTTGTTTGCAGGTTGTGATGGTGGAGTATATAAAAGTATAGATAATGGAGCCAACTGGACTGCTTTATTAAATGGAATGAATGCCACACAATATTATCATATGGGCTGTTTTACCGGTATAGATGGGTTACTACTAGCCGGTGCACAAGACAATGGTATGCAGCTGCGAAATGGCAGTAATACATTTACTAGTGTGGGCGGTGGAGATGGCTTTGATGGTAAATTTTTAAATGGCAATAGTAACTTAGGCTTTTTCTCTATCAATGCAGGTGTTTTTCAATACACAGTAAATACAAATAGTAATACGTTAGTTTTGAACCCATCTGGCAATATCAACAATCAAACATGGTTCTACCCTCACCTTGCCATCCACCCAACTAATGATAATATTATTTATGCTGGCTATGGGTTAGGTGTTTTTAGATCACTAACAAATGGTAATGTTGGTACTTGGGTAAATGTCGGCTCCAGTGGCTCTGCAGGTTTCGGTGCCGCAGGTGGCTTAACCGTAAGTGCTAATAATCCCGATAGGATTTATGCCGCTAATGGATCAAGTTTGCAGGTTAGCGATAACAGAGGTACAAATTGGACCACTATTTCAGGCAATACAGGTTGGCAATCTGGCACCATAACAGATATTAGAACAAGACCTTCCAATGCTGACGAAATATGGGTGACATTTGGAGGTTTTGGGGCCGTCAAAGTACTTTACTCAGTAAATGCTGGTACAACTTGGACTGATATGACTGGATCTCTTCCCAATGTACCAGTTTATAGTATTGAATATACGACCAATGGAGATGCTTATATTGGTACAGATGTAGGTGTTTTTTACATGTCTTTTTTAATGACAGATTGGATCCCATTTAGTAATAACCTCCCCTTATTACCCGTAACAGAAGTATATGCAGATGCTACTAGTAATTCATTAAAGGCCGCTACTTTTGGAAGAGGCATTTGGAGAAGTGATTTATACTCTACTTGTGCCGCTTCACTTAATTTATCTGGTGCAGCCCCTGGTATTAGATTTTACCAAGCTAGTGGCACTATCAGTAGTACGCAATCTATTGCTGGATCCTATGGAAATGAAATGAGAATGCGCTCTCCTACTTCTATTGTATTTAATCCTGGATTTGTTGCAGAGGCTGGTAGTTATCTAAATGCAATCATTGCCAATTGTGGACAAGGGATAATGGCTACTCCAGTAGGAATACAAAAAGCTATTCCAAAAGATTTACTTACTAAAAAACCCATCAATCGATTATTACAAAAAGAATAACTTCGTAAGAAATCTTCCTTTATGCCGTTTATTGACTTTCCAACAAAAAAACCAACAACTATTTTTCCAGGCGTTCATAGTGCGATGGAACATTCAGACCATATAACCTATGGATATGTGCTATTAGAAAAATCTGTAAAAGTTCCATTACACAGTCATTCAAATGAACAATGGACATTTGTTTTGGAAGGTGATTTGGAATTTACATTGGAAAACGAAACAAAAACCATGCAACCAGGAATGGGGGTACTGGTTCCAGCAAATGCATTGCATGCCGCTCATGCTATTACCGAATGCAAATTAATCGATGTATTTACACCAGTACGAGAAGATTATAAAGCGATGGAATAAAGTCAATCTGTAATCGTATCTGCTTTCACTTTAAAACTAAAGTGTTTCTGACTTAGATAGCTAACTGTAACTACAATGCAAGTGGTAATGAATTGGGCTAGTAAAGCATTCATGATAAGCACTTCAACAAATAATTTCAGTAAAAAATAATTGAGTACAAGGTTCACACTAAAGGAAACAAAGTACCGAAACAATTGTATCCTGCCTCTTAAATTAGAGTCAACAAAAACCACAAACTTCATCAGTATAAATCCAATTACAAAATTGATGCAAAAGGAAACAAAAAGCGCCGCATTGTGTGGCTTTAATACATAGAATCCAGTATCGAAATTTTCGCCTTTAAAAACATACTGATAACAAATAAAATAAATCGTTAGCCCAATAACCGTGTTCATTCCTCCACAGGCGGCATAACGAAATGTTTGTTCCGGCATGAATTTACGAAACGGCGGATAAAAGAAATCAATGAATGCTATGACTTTATCTTTTGACAATTGTTGAATCGATTCAGTTTTGTTAATAGCAACAGTATGACTTAATAAATTATTGTTTTAGTTATAATATTCTTCTCTCAATGCTTTCACCCTATCATCTTCTAAATATTCATCAAAACTACAGAGCCTGTCAATAATACCCTTTGGGGTTAATTCAATAATACGATTGGCAACTGTTTGAATGAATGTATGATCATGAGAAGTCATTAATACAATTCCAGGAAAGGTTTGACATCCTTCATTGAAACTCTGAATACTTTCCAAATCAAGGTGATTGGTGGGTTGATCAAGCATGATTAAATTAGGACTTTGCAACATCATACGACTCAACATGCACCTCACTTTTTCACCACCACTTAATACGTTTGTCTTTTTAGCAATATCATCTCCACTGAATAACATTTTTCCTAGAAAGCCTCTTAAGAAAGGCTCATCTGCATCTGTCACCTGCGGAGGCACGAATTGACGCAACCAATCCAATAAGGTATCACCACTCTTAAAAAATTCACTATTCTCAACAGGCAAGTAGGCTGATGTAATAGTAGTTCCCCATTCATATTTACCAGCATCCGCTTTGATATCGCCATTGATAATTTCAAAAAAGTTAGTGACTGCCAATGGGTCACGACTTAGGAATACTATTTTATCGTTTTTATTGATACTAAAGTTGGCCTTGCTAAACAAAGATCTTCCATCAATTGATTTGGCTAGATTCTCTACATTTAAAATTTGATTGCCTACTTCTCTTTGCGGCTGAAAGATAATGCCTGGATACCTTCTATTACTAGGTTCAATTTCCTCAATGGTTAATTTCTCTAATGCTTTCTTCCTAGAAGTAGCTTGCTTACTTTTAGAGGCATTGGCACTGAAACGAGCAATGAAATCCAATAATGCTTGGCGTTTTTCTTCATTCTTCTTGTTCTTATCATTAATCTGACGGCTCATCAGCTGCGAACTTTCATACCAGAATGTATAGTTACCTGTAAAGGTTTTGATTTTTGAACGATCCACATCCGCCACATGCGTACATACGGCATCTAAAAAGTGACGATCGTGACTTACCACCAA
>CAIOIZ010000014.1 GCA_903858475.1 uncultured Bacteroidota bacterium | reverse complement strand
GTGATAGATACTTGAAGTTAAATAAGCAGGTAATGTCAGATACAGCAGAACATATTTTATTACCGGAAGGTTCAATTGAAAAGCAAACGACTACATTGAATCTGGGTCCTACTCATCCGGCTACGCATGGTGTATTTCAAAACATTGTGGAATTAGATGGCGAAAGAATTGTGAAAGCCACTTCCACTGTTGGGTATATCCATCGCGCATTTGAAAAATTAGCAGAACGAAGGCCTTTGTTTCAAATAACCCCCATTACAGATAGGCTGAATTATTGTTCTTCTCCACTTAATAATATGGGCTGGCACCTTACTTGTGAAAAGTTGTTAGGTGTTAAAACTCCCAAACGAGTAGATTATCTACGTGTCATCATCATGGAATTATCGAGGATCAGTGATCACTTGATTTGCAATTCAATTGTAGGTGTTGATAGTGGTGCATATACTGGTTTTTTGTATGTGATGCAATACCGTGAATTGATTTATGAAATTTATGAGGAAGTATGCGGCAGTAGGTTGACTACTAATATTGGTAGAATTGGTGGCTTTGAAAGAAATTTTACCAATGCGGCGTTCGAAAAATTAGAAAAATTTCTTAAAGAATATCCGGGTGTATTAAAGGAATTTGAAAATCTTTTCACTCGCAATCGGATTTTCATGGATCGTACCATCGGTTGCGGCCCCATTGCTGCTGAGCGTGCTTTGAATTATGGATTTACTGGTCCCAATTTAAGGGCAGCTGGTGTTGATTATGACGTTAGAGTACATTCTCCTTATAGCAGTTACGAAGATTTTGATTTTGTTATTCCTGTTGGTAAAACAGGGGATAGCTATGACAGGTTCTTGGTAAGGAATGAAGAAATGTGGCAGAGCTTGAGTATCATCAAACAGGCATGGGAGAAAATACAATCTTTTAAAGGTGCTGAAGCCGAAGTTTTTCATGCCGACACGCCTGCTTATTATTTGCCAGAGAAGAAAGATGTATATACCAAGATGGAAGCCTTGATTTATCATTTTAAAATTATCATGGGCGAAACGGATATTCCAGCAGGTGAAGTATATCATTCTATCGAAGCTGCCAATGGAGAACTTGGATTTTACCTAATCAGTGATGGCGGAAGAACACCTTATCGATTGCATTTCCGCAGGCCTTGTTTTATTTATTACCAGGCTTATCCAGAAATGATTAAGGGTGGAATGTTGAGTGATGCTATCATTACCATGAGTAGTTTGAATCTGATTGCCGGGGAATTGGATGCATAAATAATTATGAACCTGCCTGTTAATGTCAGGCAAAGAAATTTGAATTATGAGTGTTGAATTTTCAAAGAATAGTTTAAGTAAAGTAGCTGAAATAATCAGCCATTATCCAGCGGGTAAACAAAAAAGTGCGCTCTTGCCTTTATTGCACCTTGCGCAGGAAGAATTTGGTGGTTGGCTGGATGTGCCTGTGATGGACTATGTTGCTACCCTCTTGCAAATTGAGCCGATAGAAGTGTATGAAGTGGCCAGTTTCTATAGCATGTACAATTTGCAACCGGTGGGAAAATACATGTTTGAGGTTTGCCAAACCGGTCCTTGCATGTTAAACGGCAGTGAAAATATTATCGAGTACATCAAAGAGAAATTAAATATTGGAGTAGGAGAAACTACCCCTGATGGAATGTTTACATTGAAAACAGTGGAATGTTTAGGCGCCTGTGGATATGCTCCCATGATGCAGTTGGGAAAACACTACCGGGAACATCTCACCAAAGAAAAAGTTGATGCCATCATTGAAGAATGCAGGGCAAAAGCCAATTAATTGAAAACACGTTTAACCATATTATTGCTGTCGTTGTCGTTAGGGTTAGCTGCCCAAACCAATGAAGTGAAATTAATTAATACGATGAAACAATTTCATCAAGATTTGATTAGTAAGAATACTGTTTCAATCAATCAACAAACTGACAAGGCACTTACCTATGGGCATAGTAACGGTTGGGTTGAAACGAAGATTGAATTATTAAAGGATTTAGAAACAGGTGTTATAAGTTATCAACAATTTAAGGAGGATAGTATTTCGGTATTCATGAATGGAAATATAGCTGCCATTCGTTTTGTAGCCAATGTAAATGCCACCATGAAGTCTATTGCATCCACTTATCGGTTGAAAGTATTAGAGATCTGGATTAAAAAAAGTAATCGCTGGATATTGTTTGCAAGGCAGGCAGTTAAAGCATAACATATTCATTAAATGCCTCAACAGAGGTTTGGCCTTTATGGGAAGAAAATTATTACTAGACAAAGCACATGTAGAAAACATCAGAACGTATGATGTGTATCGCCGTGAAGGTGGATATCGCAGTGTGGAGAAAGCATTAAAGTCTATGTCGCCAGATGCGATTGTAGAAGAAGTTAAAAAAAGTGGTTTGCGTGGTAGGGGTGGCGCTGGATTTCCTACTGGCATGAAATGGACTTTTATTGCAAAGCCGGAAGGCGTTCCTCGTCATCTAGTTGTTAATGCAGATGAGAGCGAACCAGGAACTTTTAAGGATCGCTACTTAATGGAATTTATACCCCATTTATTGATTGAAGGGATGATCGTTTCTTCCTTTGCGTTAGGAAGCAATGTTAGCTATATCTATATCAGAGGAGAATATGCGTGGATAGTAGATATTTTAGAACAAGCCATTGCTGAAGCAAAGCAAAATGGCTTCTTGGGTAAAAATATTTTGGGAACTGGATTTGATTGCGAAATATATGTTCAACGTGGTGCTGGTGCATATATCTGTGGCGAAGAAACGGCTTTGATTGAAAGTTTGGAAGGAAAAAGGGGTAACCCAAGAATCAAACCTCCTTTCCCCGCTATAAAAGGAGCATGGGAAAGACCTACAGTAGTAAATAATGTTGAAACGATTGCAGCAGTAGTTCCCATTATTAATGAAGGGGGAGATGAGTATGCAAAAATTGGTATTGGAAAGAGTACTGGTACCAAATTGATATCTGCCTGTGGTAATATTAATAAACCTGGTGTGTATGAAATTGACATGACCATCTCGGTTGAAGAATTCATATTCAGTGATGATTGGTGTGGTGGTATCAAAAATGGCAAACGATTAAAAGCATGCATTCCAGGTGGCTCTTCCGTTCCTATATTGCCAGCTAATTTGTTATTGACAACTGCCAAGGGTGAAAAGCGGCTGATGAATTATGAAAGTTTGAGTGATGGTGGTTTTGCAACTGGTAGTATGATGGGTAGTGGAGGTTTTATTGTATTGGATGAAGACCAATGTGTGGTTCGGAATACTTATTCATTGGCTAGATTTTATCGCCATGAAAGTTGTGGTCAGTGTAGCCCTTGCCGTGAGGGAACAGGCTGGATGGAAAAGATTTTATGGAAAATTGAAACTGGTAATGGAAAGATAAGTGATATTGATTTGTTGTGGGATATACAAAGAAAAATTGAAGGGAATACTATTTGTCCATTGGGGGATGCTGCTGCATGGCCAGTGGCAGCCGCTATTCGTCATTTCAGAGATGAATTTGAATGGCATGTATTGAATGCAGATGAATGTTTAAATAAGAATTATGGTTTGGCACATTATGCAGATCCAATAGCAGTGCCACAAACAGTATAATAATATCTGAAGCGCTAAAAGGAAGAAAAATAATTATGGCAGAAGAGATAAAAAATATTAAGGTAACCATCGACAATATCAGCATTGAAGTTGCGCCAGGCACAACTATTTTACATGCTGCCAGACAAATTGGTGGAGAGGTAACACCTCCGGCCATGTGTTACTATAGCAAATTACAGGGCAGTGGTGGTAAATGCCGTTCCTGTTTGGTTGAAGTGAGTAAGGGAAGTGAAAAAGATCCAAGGCCAATGCCCAAATTGGTAGCTAGTTGCAGAACTACTGTAATGGATGGAATGGAAGTGAAGAATATTACTAGCGAAAAAGTACCAGAAGCTAGAGCAGGGGTAGTGGAATTTTTATTATTGAATCATCCGTTGGATTGTCCTATTTGTGATCAAGCAGGGGAGTGTCATTTACAAGATTTGGGATACAATCATGGTAAAGCGGGTACTCGTTATGAATTCAAACGCAGAACATTCGAAAAGGAAGACATTGGTCCATATATCCAGTTGCACATGACTCGTTGTATTCTCTGCTATCGTTGTACCTATGTGGCAGATCAGCTTACTGAAAAAAGAGTACATGGAATTTTAGAACGAGGAGATCATGCTGAAATATCTACCTATATCTCCAAGGCAATCGATAATGATTTTAGTGGCAATATGATTGATGTTTGTCCTGTTGGTGCATTAACTGATAAAACTTTCCGTTTCAAAAATAGAGTATGGTTTACCAAGCCGGTAGATGCACATAGAGATTGTAATAATCCGAAGTGCTGTGGAAAAACAACTTTATGGTTAAGGGGCGATGATGTTTATCGGGTAACTGCACGCAAGGATGAGTGGGGTGAAGTGAAAAGTTATGATGGTAAACCAGGTTGGATTTGCAATACTTGTCGATTTGATAAAAAGAAAACAAGTGATTGGGTAATTGAAGGACCAACTGTTATTAATCGACATTCTGTGATTTCTCAAGGCCATTATGATGGATTGGTAATGCCACAAGAAACGATAGAAAAAGTATTGAATGGTAGAAAGCCAAAGTTGCTCATGGATATTCATGATGTGAGCGACGTGAACAAGAATAAATAATTTTATATAAGAAATTATGCTGTTAGCAATAGACTGGTTATTTATTTTAGAAAAGTTTGCACTCATACTAATTGTAGTAATGGGTTCATTAGTAATTGCCATGTATGCTACTTATGCAGAGCGTAAAGTAGCGGCTATTTTACAAGATCGTAGAGGCCCTAATAGGGCTGGACCTTTTGGATTATTGCAACCTGTTGCCGATGGTTTGAAATTGTTTTTCAAGGAAGAGATTATCCCCGATTTTTCCTCCAAATTCCTTTTTATTCTTGGCCCCGCATTGGCGATGTTAACCGCCATCATGACGGGCGCGATTATTCCTTGGGGGGATAAAGTGCAATTATTTGGAAGAGATATTCCTTTACAAATTGCAGACATTGATGTAGGGGTGCTGTATGTATTTGCCGTAGTTAGTTTGGGCGTATATGGAATCATGATTGGAAGCTGGGCCAGCAATAATAAATATTCTTTGATGGGCGGTATGCGGGCAGCTTCACAGATTATTAGTTATGAATTGGCCATGGGCATTACGATGATTGCATTGATATTGGTAACAGGTAATCTCAGTATCAAGGAAATGGTATTGCAACAACAACATGGATGGTGGAATATTTTTTATCAGCCGTTTGGTTTTTTAATATTCTTGATTTGCGCTTTTGCAGAATGCAATCGAACGCCCTTTGATTTGGCGGAAGCTGAAAGTGAATTGGTAGGAGGGTATCATACAGAGTATTCTAGCATGAAGTTGGGATTTTATTTATTTGCTGAGTATATCAATATGTTTGTTAGCAGTGTAATCATGTCTAGCTTGTATTTTGGCGGTTACGATTTGTTGCCATTTGTTGATGAATCTAAATGGGGATTATCCGCTAATTGGATGGCATTGATAGGCATTGCTGCATTGATGGCAAAAGTAGTATTCTTTCTATTTTTCTTCATGTGGGTACGCTGGACGATTCCGCGTTTCCGTTATGATCAATTAATGAATTTGGGATGGAGGGTATTGATACCATTGGCATTGATAAATATGCTGGTAACTGGAGGAGTGATTTTGTATTTACATAAATAGATTAATCAGGTTTGAAAATTAATTATGCAAGCATTAACCAATAGATTAAAACAGGTAGAACGCAAGCCCATGAGTTTGCTTGAAAGAATGTACCTGCCTGCCATTTTCAAAGGCATGATCATTACTTTTGGGCATATGTTCAAAAAGCGGCCAACCATTAATTATCCAGAAAAAACGAGGCCTTTTAGTCCAGTATTTCGTGGTTTACATATCCTCAACAGGGATGAAGAAGGCAGAGAAAATTGTACAGCCTGCGGATTGTGTGCGGTGGCTTGTCCTGCGGAAGCCATTACAATGGAAGCAGCTGAAAGAAAGGAAAGCGAAACTCATTTGTACAGAGAAGAGAAATACGCTGCCAAATATGAAATCAATATGTTGCGTTGTATTTTTTGTGGATTGTGCGAAGAGGCTTGTCCAAAAGACGCCATTTATTTGAGCGAAACTTTTGCGCCTGCGGATTATCAACGTAAACAATTTATTTATAAAAAAGAGGATTTGTTGATTCCGAATCCCATTACTGACCCAGAGGGCTACAAAAAAGCCGCTGGTAATAGAGTGCAGCTGAATGCAAACAAGTGATCTTTTATAAACGAGCAATAGGAATTTTAGTTATCGAATTTATTTTTAACCCATGGGTATAACAACAATAGTATTTTTTATTTTATCTGCCATTGCTGTAATGTCAGCGATTATGATGGTAGTATCCAAGAGCCCTGTACACAGTGTACTTTGGCTGATTGCAGTGTTCTTTACCATCAGTGGCCATTATATTCTGATGAATGCCCAATTCCTGGCCATCGTAAATATCATTGTATATGCCGGCGCTATAATGGTTTTATTCTTATTTGTGGTAATGCTAATGAATCTCAATGTAGAATCAGAGCCCATGAAAAATTATCGTATTCAACTAGCTGGCGTGGTGGCGGGTGGTTCATTGATGTTGGTATTATTATCAGCACTCATGAAGACAGATAAATTAATGGTACAATTAAAAGATGGCGATGTTGGATTGATTCGTCAATTAGGTCGTGTGCTATTCAATGATTATTTAATTCCATTTGAATTGAGTAGTGTATTGTTTTTAAGTGCGATGATTGGGGCGGTGGTAATTTCAAAACGTGACAAATGAAGGAGCCTTCAATAAGGCAACAGATTATTTAAGTGAAATAAAAAGATTATGGATATAAGAGCATACATAGGTTTAGCTATCATGTTATTTAGTATTGGTATAATTGGCGTTCTCATTCGACGAAATGCCATTATTCTTTTTATGTGCATAGAGCTGATGCTAAATTCAGTCAATCTATTGTTGGTGGCATTTAGTAAAATGCATGCCAATGGTGTAGCACATGCTAATCCCAGTTTGGCCAGTGATGCACAAGTATTTGTATTTTTTATTATGGTGGTGGCAGCTGCTGAAGTAAGTGTTGGATTGGCCATCATTGTGATGATGTATCGAAATATACATTCAGTAGATATTAATTTTTTAAACAGGTTAAAGAACTAAAAGGTTGAATTAGTAGTCAACTTTTGAAAGAATTGTTATGGAGAATGCGTTACAATCAATGTGGGTTATTCCAGCACTTCCTCTAGCAGGTTTTCTGCTCTTGGCCTTACTGCGTAATTATCTGCCAAAGCACCTCGCTGCTTTTATCGGCTGTTGCACTGTGTTTATTTCATTGCTGGCTGCCACCTATGTATTTTACAATGTAAAAGCTGGTAATACGCATGTTGCGCATTATTTCAATTTTATTGATGTGGCTAAATTGCATATAGGCTTTGATTTAAAGATTGACCAATTAACAGCTATTTTCCTTTTGATTATTACAGGGGTAGGTTTTTTAATTCATCTCTATTCTGTTGCTTACATGAAAGAGGAGGAAGGGAAAAATTATGCTAAATATTTTTCTTACCTCAATCTCTTTATATTCTTTATGTTGTTGTTGGTGATGGGAGCAAACTACTTGATTTTGTTTATCGGTTGGGAAGGCGTGGGTTTGTGTTCTTATCTTTTAATTGGATTCTGGTTCACTAACAATAATTACAACAATGCAGCGAAGAAAGCCTTTGTCATGAACCGGATTGGTGACCTAGGATTTTTACTCGCCTTATTTTGGTTGATTGCTAAAGTAGGAACCCTTGATTTTTCTACAGCAGACCATAAAGGGGTATTTGATTTATTAGATCAGTTAAATAGCTTTGAAAAAACTGGCATTACCTTATTACTTTTCATGGGTGCCACTGGAAAAAGTGCACAAATTCCCTTGTATACTTGGTTGCCCGATGCAATGGCTGGTCCAACGCCGGTTAGTGCATTGATTCACGCCGCTACCATGGTTACGGCAGGTATTTATATGATTGCAAGAAGCAATGTGCTTTTTAGTCAAGCGCCTATTACGCAAACTGTTATTTTATGGATTGGAGCAGCAACGGCCTTATTGGCTGCAACCATTGCCATGAAACAAAATGATATTAAAAAAGTATTGGCTTATTCTACCGTTAGTCAGTTAGGGTTTATGTTTTTAGCATTGGGTACTGGCAATTATGTAGCTGCTGTATTCCATGTAATGACGCATGCCTTTTTCAAAGCTTTATTGTTCCTCGGTGCTGGTTCTGTAATTTTTGGTTTGCACCACGAACAAGATATTCGCAATATGGGTGGCATTTCAAAAAAGATGCGTGTTACTTATATTACCTTTTTTATTGGATGTTTGGCCATTGCAGGCTTTCCTCCATTAAGTGGTTTCTTTTCAAAAGATTCTATTTTATTAGGCGCATTTGAACAACAACATTACATCGTATATGGCATCGCTTTGTTTACTGCTTGTTTAACGGCCTTCTATATGTTCCGATTATTGTTTATTAGTTTTCATGGTAAATATAGAGGAACCGAAGCGCAATGGCACCATATAAAGGAAAGCCCTGCTGCAATGACCATCCCATTAATAGTGCTCGCTTTGTTGGCAGCGATAGGAGGCTTTGTAAATATCCCCACTTTGTTCCATGGCAAATTAAGCCTCACCGCTTTTTTAAGTCCAGTGATTGCAATGGAGCCTGTAGCAGCAATAGAACATTCAACTGAATACATGTTAATGGGAAGCACTATTTTATTAGTACTCGTTGCTGTGTTGCTTGCCTATAAAATGTTTAAAAACTACCAATACAAAGAAGCCGCCGGTTTGGGTAAAACGCTGGAAAATAAATGGTATATCGATGAATGGTATGACCGTATCATTGTGCAGCCATTGTTGGCGGTGGGTGGATTTTTCAAAAATATTATTGAGAAATCCGGAATAGATGGATTGGTGAATGGAGTAGGAAGAGCCGTTAATTATAGTAGTCGTCAAATTCGTTTGCTGCAGAGCGGGCAAATTGGAGTTTATATTTTAATGATGGTTATTGGAATCTTGGTTTTATTTATTGTTCAATTGTTTTTGTAAAATAATTAATTAATGCTGGGTACATACATTACATTTCCTGAATTGCTGATATGGCTTCCGCTCATTGCGGGGATACTTAGTTTTTTTATTCAAAAAGAAGCGACAGCAAAAAACTGGGCATTATTTGCCAGTATCGGTACATTAATGATTTCATTGGCTAGTTTGATGTATTCGGATGGCTCACAGAAAAGTTTTGACACTAGCAATGTTAGCTATGTTTGGCTCCCCTCAATCGGCAGTAGTTTTGCCGTTGGTTTGGATGGAATTGGACGATTGTTGACACTATTAAATGCGATTGCATTTCCTTTAATTTTCATTGTTACTTACAACAAACAATATAAAAATGCCGCTGCATTCTATGGATTAATGTTGTTGAGTCAGGCAGGATTGATGGGCGTATTTTGCGCAATGGATGTACTCTTGTTTTATTTCTTCTGGGAATTAGCATTGATACCTGTTTATTTTCTTTCTAGTCGCTGGGGTGGAGAAAAAAGAATCGCAGCAACTTTTAAATTTTTCATTTACACATTTGCAGGGTCATTGATTTTGCTGGTTGGTATTTTGTATTTCTATCAATTGACTGCACCTGTTATCGATAGAGCAGGTAATACATTAGCTGAACATTCCTTTTCTTTAGATGCCTTTTTGAAAGTATCATTAACTGGAGCTCAACAAAACTGGCTATTCTGGTTATTTTTTATTGCCTTCGCAATTAAGATGCCTATTTTCCCTTTCCATACCTGGCAGCCCGATGCATACGAACAGGCACCTGCCGCCACTACCATGGTATTGAGTGGCATTATGGTGAAGATGGGCGTATTTGCTATACTGCGCTGGTTGATTCCATTATTTCCATTGGCTGTTGCCCGTTGGGATAATTTGGTTATTGGGCTCAGTATTTTTGGGATGATATATGCAAGTTTGATTGCGATCAAGCAGGATAATATAAAAAGGTTAGTAGCTTATTCGTCTATTGCTCATATAGGTTTAATGTGTGCAGCCATTTTTACAAGAACAGAAATAGGTATACAGGGAACAATTATCCAAATGTTCAGTCACGGTATTAATATCATTGGTTTGTGGATGGTCGTAGAATTATTGGAACAACAAACTGGGATTAAAAAAATATCTGAATTGGGTGGGGTAGCACAAAAAGCGCCAGTACTAACTATTTTATTAGTAGTGATTGCGTTGGCCAATATTGCCCTTCCATTAACCAATGCCTTTATTGGAGAGTTCATGATGTTTAGCGGTTTGTTTGCTTTCAATAAATGGTATGCAGCTTTTGCAGGAATCAGTATTGTTTTGGCAGCCGTTTATACATTGGGAATGATTCAAAAAGTATTTTATGGCCCGGTGAATGTTTTTACTGAAAAAGTAAAAGATATTCAGTGGAGTCAAAGACTTGTATTGATAATTATAGTCGTTATTATTTTCATGGTAGGCGTATTTCCTCAACCTGTTTTCAATTTAACCAAACAGGCGATGGTGTTTATCATGACCAAGATGAAATAGAGAATCTGATTCATGCTTTGTAGCAGTTAGGAATGGCAAGGTATTTTAAAATAAAAAAAATAAATGCGCTGATAGGCGTGTTGGTTAAAATATGAACGCAATAATATTAACAGCAGTTTGGGGATTGGTAATGATGCTTGGTGGTGCTTTTATCAAAAGCAAAACCTTGCCAAAATACCTTGCCATTGGAGGCTTGTCCTTTGTTTTTCTTGCCAATTTATGGGAGCTGTACACGGGCAATCCTTTTTCCCTTTTAAATGTCGACACCAAAGAAATGTTGCATACCAACAGTTTTAACCTGGTGTTCATTGCGATCGCTTTGGGCGCTACTTTGTTGTACTTTTTGCTCAATGGCCGCGATGTTGAAAAAGTTGGCAGTCATGTTTCAGAATATTTCGCACTGATATTTTTCGTTTTATGTGGGGTAGCACTATCTGCTACTTTCAATACTTTATTGATATTGTTTTTGGGCATTGAAATTATTTCTATACCCTTGTATATACTAACTGGTAGCGACAAACGTAATCTTAAAAGCAACGAAGCTTCTCTCAAATATTTTTTGATGGGTACGTTTAGTACGGGTATTATGTTAATGGGTATTGCATTTATTTACGGGGGTAATGAATTGGCTTCATTCTTTATTAACAATATCAAATTAGGCGAAGGCAAGATGCCATTGTTGTTAACCGCAGGGTTGGTTTTTTTAATGATTGCCATGGCATTTAAAGTTTCTGCCGCACCCTTTCATTTCTGGACGCCCGATGTGTACGATGGTGCCCCAACCGTATTTACCTCCTTTATGAGCACCATTGTAAAGGCTGCTGGTTTTTTTGCTTTTGTAAGGTTGTTTGAAAATGCTTTTGGTGTGGTGCAACCACAATGGCAAAAACTAATTGTAATCATTACCGTAGCTACCTTATTGATAGGTAACTTGACAGCAGTGTTTCAACAAAGTGTAAAACGGATGTTGGCTTACTCGTCAATTGCACAAGCAGGCTTTATGCTTTTTGCAGTATTTGCACTTAATGATAAGGCCAAAGAAGGTTTGATTTTATATAGTGCGGCTTATAGTTTAGCTACCATCGGTATTTTTGCCATTCTCATTCGCATGAATGATTATACCATTGATGGCTTCAATGGCTTAGCTCGGCAGCAACCAGTCATGGCTGCTACTGCCACTGTTTTTCTGCTTTCACTTACAGGTATTCCTTTGACAGCAGGTTTTCAAAGTAAGTTTTACATGCTAATGGCAGCGATTAAAAACGGACATCATTTTTGGTTGGTGATTGTTGCCGTATTGTGTGCAGCTATCAGTGCTTATTATTACTTTAGAATTATACAGGCCATGTATTTCAAGGAAGCAAGTTTAGGGGCAGATAATCAACCACTTGTTTTGGCTACTGATGTAAATGATCGCTTTAGGGCATTGTTGTTAGTGGTAGCGGCGCTCCTCCTTATTTTAGGTGCCTATCCTCAATTGCTGATTGATTGGCTGCATTATCGGCCATAAAGGGGGATTGTAATTGGGTAAGCTCTATTTGTTTCTGCCATTATTACTAGGCTTATTAAACAACCTGCTCTTTTTTGATTACCACCCATAAAATTTTTCTCCTATTTGCTTTGCTTTGGAGTTAACTTTAGGTATTCATTCAGTTATGACTACATCGGATACTTTAGCACTTTCATGGAAAAATATTAAGGCCAATCGTTTGCGTACAGTGATTACTGTTATCATTATTGCGCTGGGAATTTTTGCACTGATCTTAATTATCACAGCCATTCAGGCAGCTAGTAATAGCCTGACTGCTAGTTTTAGCACGATGGGTGCAAATGCTTTTGGCATTCGTTACAAGGAGCGCGTAATTCGGTTTGGAGGAGGTGGCAGGGGTGGTGCACAGAAGGTTACTAAATCATCTCTGAAAGAAAAAAAATCAAGCGTTGGCAAGGTAATTACTTATGAAGAGGCAAAATTATTCAAAGAGCGTTATAACTTTCCTGCCAAAGTAAGTTTGACACTGCGCGGGCCAGGTAATATTGTGGTGAACAATGAGCGAAAAAAAACTCTTCCAGAAGTGAACATGAATGGCAGTGATGAAAATTTCCTGGATTTAAATGGATATAAGATTAGTTATGGAAGAAATTTTACCCCAGCCGAAATCGCTTCAGGCCGAAATATCTGTTTTTTGGGAAGTGGGGTGGCTGAAAAACTATATCCTGGTACACCTCAAAAAGCAGTTGATAATATTGTAAAGGTAGATCATACTCCTTATCGTGTTATAGCTGTATTAGAAGACAAAGGGAGCAGCGCCTTTTTCAACACCAGCAAAGTTGTCATCGTTCCATTTAATAATATTCGCCGATTATATGGAAACAATCAAAGTAGTTTCTCTATTGGCGTACAAGTAACCGATCTGCGTTATTTGGATGCGGCCATCGGGGAAGCCAAAGCAAGCTTTCGACCCGTGCGTAAATTGGATGTAAAAGAAGAAGATAATTTTTACATTGATAAAAGCGATAGCATCGCTTCCTCCTTATTAACCAATTTGGGTTTTTTGGAAAAAGGTACAATTGGAATTGCTTTTATTACCTTGATTGGAGCAGCCATTGGTTTAATGAATATCATGCTGGTAGCAGTGAACGAAAGAACGAAAGAAATTGGTTTGATAAAAGCTTTAGGAGGCACCAAAGCAGATATAAGAAATCAATTTCTGTTTGAAAGCATTCTAATCAGTTTATTAGGCGCAGTGGCTGGTATTGTTGCAGGTGTGTTGGTTGGAAATTTGGTAGCCATTTTATTAAAGACTGGTTTTGTAGTGCCTTGGGGATGGGTAATTGCCGGCATTATTGTATGTAGTATAGTTGGACTATTAGCCGGATTGTACCCAGCTATGAAAGCTAGTAAACTAGATCCAATTGTAGCACTTCGATATGAATAAGGGTAATAGTAAAAGGCCAAGCTGCACCATTAAGTTAAAAACACAGGAAACATTTAATGTGTATATACAACATTAAAAAGCCGAAGCAAATTTGCTTCGGCTTTTTAATGGATTCCTAATTTATTTATTTAGGGTCGAGTATCTTTTTCAAACGATCGCTCAAATCCTGCAAGTGATATTTAGTAGCTTTATCAGCATTGTTAGCCGCTGCGTCAATGGCTGCTTTTATTTCTTTTGCATGTCCTTTCAAGTAAGAAAGAATATCGCCTTTTTTAGTATCAATAGTAGGAGTGGCAGGTCCGAAATTAACAGTAACACCACCCATTGAAGGAGGATTGATTAATGTCCCCAATCTTTCAATGTAGGCTTTTTGTAAATTTCTTCTGTATACATCAATGGCTTTTTTACTGGCCAATTCTGTAAATACATTTTGTTTTAAGTCGGACAGTAAATCGTTTACTGTATAAGCCTTTGCTGCGCCATTGGTGGTTTCTGCATTGACCATTTTATTCATGGTATAGGTGCTTAACATTCTTCCCAATGCGGCTTCCTGCAATGCCAAAATATAAGCGGCACTAGTGATATTTGTTTTCTCACTAATTTCTTTATTAATTACCCAGGTAGGTGTAGTAAACACTTGCTTATTGATGAAGTCCATGGCTTCTTTCTGTGTTTCCTTGCTTACAAATTCATAAACAGCACCGGCTTGATTGTTCTTTTTGATGGTTTCATAAATGCCACCAAAATTATAGCATACATGACCGATGTATCTACGGAATTGACCTACTACTTCGCCATACATTTCTTTCAGCATGCCATAATCTTCATTAGGCTCTTTAGTCCAGGTGGCCAAGTTGGGCAAAATGCGTTGTAAATTTTTAATACCATAGGTAGAGGCTTTCATGGCATTGTCACCAATGGCTTCACTTTGATCTCTTGGATCATCGGGTTGTCCTTGACGACCAAAATAGAAACGTTTGTCATTGGCTTTTGACTCAATCCATTTGTCGAGGATGGGCACTTCGTCTTCGGATGTATTGGCTTCAGGAATTAATTTATATCCCCATTCAATACTCCATTTATCATAATCACCAATTCTTGGATAAATTCCAGCTGCAGTGATATTGTCTTCTGGTTGTGCAACATAATTAAAACGGGCATAATCCATAATACTAGGGGTATGTCCATTGGCTTCCACCCAAGCTTTATTACGAAGGTTTTCAACTGGCACACAACCCGATGAACCAAAATTATGAGGAAGTCCTAGTGTATGGCCTACTTCATGTGAGGACACAAAGCGGATGAGTTGTCCCATTAAATCATCATCAAATACCATTTTACGTGCTCTAGGATCAATAGCAGCAGCTTGTACCATGTACCAGTTGCGTAATAATTCCATCACATTGTGAAACCAACCAATATGGCTTTCGATAATTTCGCCACTTCTTGGGTCAACTGTACTAGGGCCATAGGCGTTTTGTACATCAGATGGCTTGTAAATGATACCACTGTTACGAGCATCTTCCATTGTCCAGGTGCTATCCTCTTCTTTGCTGGGAGCTTCTTTTCCTACAATGGCGTTTTTAAAGCCTGCTTTTTCAAAAGCTACTTGCCAGTCGCTAACACCTTGAATTAAATAAGGCACCCATTTTTTAGGGGTAGTTGGGTCGATATAAAAAACGATGGGTTTGGCAGGTTCTACCAATTCGCCTCTTTTATATTTGTCTAGGTCTTCTGGTTTTGGTTCCAATCTCCATCTAGCAATCAGGTTAATGTCTTTTACCCCTTGTGGGTTGGCGTCAAAATCGGTATAGCTAGTTCCAAAATAACCTACTCTAGGGTCATCATATCTTGCCTTCATTGGTTTTTCGGGAAGAATCACCAAGCTGCTATTCATTTCAAGGGTTACAGTAGCCTGACTAGGAGGTGCAGGGGGCATACCAGGAATCATGCTAGATCCGGCACTTTTAGAGAAAGTCTTAACTGTTTTAATTTCAATGTTAATTGGGTAGGGTTTTACAGATACCACATACGATTTATCACTTTGAAAACTACCAACTTGAAACTGGGATTTAGCATATCCTGCGAATCCAAAAATTTCATTGTCAGGGGTAATGTTGTCGGTGATATCAATAACTATTCCTCCACCTAGGCTATCAGAAGCAATCGCCTTTACATCAAAGGCAATGGCAATCGGTTGAATATTGCTATTCATTACCGAGCGATACATTGGCTTGCTGCTATCGGGATTAACACTATAGGAGATATTTTTCAGGAAAATTTTGTTATTGGGGCCTTTGTCGAAGCGAATCACATTTTCGCCAATTTGGTCACCAGCGTAGCCTCCAAATGCTTTGGGGCTTTCAATCGATGATTTACTGATACGGTTTACTACCAAGATATCTCTGCCCAGCATTTTAGGAGGAATTTCGAAATAGTATTTATCCTCCACTTTATGAATAGTTAAAAAGCCCTTACTGGTTTTGGCTTTATCTGTAATCACGTCTTTATAAGGTTTGGGGCCGGGTTTGGCTGCTGGTGGAGTGGGGGGAGTGGCACCCGCTCCTGCTGCTGGGATAGCTGGCTTGTCCTGTGCTAATCCAGACAGAGTAAATCCGCCGGCAAGCATAAGAAGAAAGCATTTCTTGATAAATGGTAGCATACGCTGTTTTTTAATGTTATTAAAATATTAAGCAAACGAAAATATGGAATACCTGTTAAAAAATAGAGATAAATGTACAAATGGTAAATATCACTGCTGTCTGGAGCTGGGCCATTTATGTAAATTTTCAAAATAAGCATCCAAGCTTCTAGAATTTTATAAAAAAATCAGACAGGGAATTGTTGCTTTCAATTATTTCACTAACTTGGCATTCCTGTTTTAGTTTAACAAATGTTAATAAAAATTGCTTGTAGAAATTTATTTTTCAGTAGAATTGTGCTCGCATAAATTATTAACCAAATAGAAATTAACATTTTCAATCATTAAAAATCAGAAGTCATGGCAGAAACAAAACCAACTGCAAAATCGGCTACCTCCGTACAGGTAAAGAAATCAAGTAATATCATTTCGCTTTTAGCCCCCGTAATCTGTATTTTGGCAGGTTATTTAATCTGGAGGTTTATTCTGGGTAATCCATCAGGATTCAACAAAGTAATAACAGGTGGTGGTTTTTGGCCAACATACGATGGTCCAAAAAATGCATTGAACAAAATGTATTTGGGTGGTATCATTGTGCCAATTTTGATTGGTAGTTTCTTAACTATGCTCACTTTCGTAATTGAGCGTTTCCTTACTATTAGCAAAGCAAATGGTAGTGGTAACAATGCCGATTTTATTCGCAAAGTGCAGTACCATTTAGCCAATAAAAATGTAGATGCTGCAATGGCAGAATGCGATAAACAAAAAGGAAGCGTTGGTAATGTAATGAAAGCAGGCTTGCATCGTTACAAAGAAATGATCAACAATACCGAATTGTCTACCGACCAAAAAGTATTGGCGATTCAAAAAGAAGTAGAAGAAGCAACTTCATTGGAATTGCCTATGTTGGAGAAAAACTTAGTATTCCTTTCAACTATTGCCTCTGTAGCAACTTTGTTAGGTCTATTGGGTACTGTATTAGGTATGATTCGTTCTTTCTCTGCGTTGGGTGAAGGCGAAGGTGGTGGAGATGCTGCTAGCAAATTGTCTGTTGGTATTTCTGAGGCCTTGTATAATACTGCATTAGGTATTGGTACTTCAGCTTTTGCAATTATCT
Source organism: uncultured Bacteroidota bacterium (assembly GCA_903858475.1). Lineage (GTDB taxonomy): Bacteria > Bacteroidota > Bacteroidia > Chitinophagales > Chitinophagaceae > Ferruginibacter. Next base: position 16,856 of record CAIOIZ010000014.1, on the reverse strand, counting down.
TCTATAATATATTTACTACCAAGATTGATGGTATTACTTATGGTATTGATGAAAGTGGCTTTACTTTAACTCAAAGTTTTGCTTCTCTGTACAAATAATGTATGGATTACCAAACGTATTGCATCTAATTCAAGTAAATAAAATTTATAAACATGGGAAGAGCCAAAATACCCCGCAAAAGTACCAATATCGATATGACGGCGATGTGCGATGTGGCATTTCTGTTACTGTCATTCTTCATATTGGCTACCAAGCAAAAACCCCCGGAAGCTGTCACGGTTGCAGCTCCGACATCGGTTTCTTCTAAAGCAGCACCTGAAAAATCAATTCTAATTACCTTGACCAAGGAAGGAAAGGTTTTCTTAATGCTGGGCGAGGATACCAAGAAAAAAGAAATCATAGAAGATATCAATACAACCAGGGCTTTGGGTTTAACTCCAGGCGAATTGTCAAAACTTAATAAAATGAGTTTTATCGGTATGCCTTTAGGGAAATTAAAAGCACTGGTAAACCTTGCAGAGGCCTTGCCTCCAGATAGGCTTGAAGGCATACCCATCAGGGATTCTGCCAACAATGAGCTTGTTTATTGGTTGAGAAGCGTTACCAATGCATATGCAGGTACCGATCAAACCAAATTGCAGGAAATTCTTCTTGTAAAAGGAGATGCAGAAGCTTTGTATCCCGATTTTAAAAGCATAAAAGCGGCATTCAAAAAGAATGAACTTTTTAAATTTAAAATCGTAACCAATTCAGAAAGTGCCCCGGTAGGTTCTGAATTATACAACGTGAACAAACTCGGCACAAAAGCCACTGAGGTAAAATAATTTAATTAACTAAAAGAAATTTTTTGTTATGGCAGAAATGGATACCTCGTCGGGTGGCGGCCACAAAAAAGGCCCCGGCGTCAAGAAGCCAAAAAAATTGTCTACAAGGGTGGATCTTACTCCAATGGTGGATTTGGGCTTTCTGCTTATTACATTCTTTGTGTTTACTACCACTATGAGTAAACCCACTGCAATGAATATGAATGAACCTAAAGACGATCCGGATCAGCAGCTGAAAGTTAAAAATTCAGGTGCCATGACCATCCTTTTGGGAAAAGATAACCAAGTGTACTATTATATGGGCGTATTAACTGCAGATGGCGCTTCTGAGCAATTCAAAAGCAGCAGTCTAAAAGAAATCCGCCAGGTCATTTTGGATAAAAAGAAGGCAACCCCAATGGGCGATTTAATGTACATCATTAAAGCTGATACCCAAAGTAAATTCGGTAATGCTATTGATATCTTGGATGAGATGCAAATCAATACCATCCCTCCCGGCCACTATGCTGAAGTGGATATTAATGAGGTTGAGCAAATGCTCATTCAGAAAACAGAGGAAGCAAATGGTATTAAATAGTTTATGGAATTGGAACAAAATTGAATCTAATTACAAAAGAAGTTAACAATGGATATAAACAAAATTTTAAGCGCTGATATACTGGATATCTTGTTTGAAGGCAGGAATAAACAGTATGGTGCTTATGAATTACGCAAAACGTACAACGGAAGGCTTACAAAGGCCCTCTTGCTTACGGCTGCACTTGCATTGTTGCTTTTCTTAGGTACCTTGTTTGCAAGCGTATTTAAAAAAGCTGCTGATGACAAACTCAACGTGCAGGATTTGGAAATGAAAGATGTGGCAAAGGAAACTCCACCACCACCTCCTCCACCTCCTCCTCCAAAGCCACCTCCACCACCGGAGATTAATCAGATTAAATTTACCCCTCCTAAAATTGTAAAGGATGAAGAGGTAAAACCTGATGAAAAGATTGAAGAAATTAAAGAGGATCAGGCCATCTCTACCAAGACTGTAGAAAGCGATGTTAAAGAACAAATTGTACAAGCTCCGGTAGAAGATAAGGGAACACAGATAGTGGAAGCACCTAAATCAGATGATGAAAATAAGGTGTTTACCAAAGTAGAGAATGAAGCTGAATTTCCTGGGGGAGACGCAGCTTGGAGAAGGTTCCTTGAAAAAAACCTGAACCCCAATACGCCGGTTGACAATAATGCACCGGAAGGCACTTACCAGGTAATTGTTCAGTTTATTGTAAGTAAAGATGGCAGCATCAGTGATGTACAAGCACTTACAAAACATGGATATGGCATGGAAGAAGAAGCTGTAAAGGTGATTAGAAAAGGTCCACATTGGAAACCAGCACTTCAAAACGGTCGTAACGTTAATGCGTATCGCAAACAACCCGTTACTTTCGTTGTACAAGAACAATAATATCTTTATTCATATAAAATCCCGACAGTTAAACCTGTCGGGATTTTTTTTTGCGTATAATCTATTGCGTTAGTTTAATGAGTTTTCTTTTTTTATGGAATCAGCGCATTGTTTTATCTTATTTGAAATCAAGTACAATGGCTGAATTTTTAAACAACTCATCGCTTCCTGCTAAAGCAGTACATCGCCCACATAAAAAATCTACCCGGGTAGACCTTACCCCTATGGTTGACTTAGGCTTTCTCTTAATTTGCTTTTTTGTGTTCACCAGCAACATGGCCAAACCAGTGACCATGCAAATCAATCAGCCCAATGATAAAACAGGCGAAAGTAATCAAGTTTGCAATTCCTGTGCATTGACAGTATTACTAGATTCGGGCAATGCTATACATTATTATGAAGGAGCACCTGAAAATGCTATTTTAAAGACGACTGATTTTTCAGAACAGGGCATTAGAAAAATACTCTTGCAAAAAAGACAAGAGGTGGTAAGTGTTGTTGGAAACCCTGCTAGGATGGTCGTAATCATTAAACCCATGCCAGGGGCTCAGTTTAAGAATTTTGTTGATATGGTAGACGAACTCAATATCATGGGGTTAAAGCTTTATTATATAGATGAAGTAAAACCGGCAGATCAGGCATTATTTCTGCAAGAAAATCACTACCGCAAATAGAATGGCCGAACGATGTTTTATCTTTGCCAAATGGCAAATGATATTTCACCATGGCAAGATACCATCGTTGCAATAGCCACCCCTCCAGGGGCTGGCGCACTTGGTATCATTCGTTTGAGTGGCAGTAATGCTATTCCTATTATCAATGCCTTATTTATTTGCAAGGACCTTGCTAAACAAGCCTCCCATACTTTACATGTGGGATACTTAAAAGAAGGTAATGATGAGATAGATGAAGTTGTAGTAAGTCTTTATAAAAATCCGAAAAGTTATACTGGTGAGGATGTGGTGGAAATTAGTAGTCATGGTAGCCCCGCCGTCTTAGAACAAATAATACATGCATGTATTCATTTGGGGGCAAGGCTAGCCAAAGCAGGAGAATTTACACAAAGGGCATTTCTGAATGGCAAAATGGATTTAACCCAAGCTGAATCTGTTGCAGACCTTATTGCCAGCAATAGCCGAGCGCAACAAGCTGCCGCATTGCATAATTTAAAAGGGGGTTTTAAAAAAGACCTTATAGACATCAGAGAACAATTAATCGAATTTAGCGCACTGATGGAATTGGAACTCGATTTTGCTGAAGAAGATGTGGAGTTTGCCGATCGTACAAAATTTCAAATATTACTTAGCAACTCCTTGCAGAAGGTAAATGAACTCATTCAGTCTTTTCAATTGGGCAATGTAATAACGCGTGGCATTAAAGTGGCCATCATTGGAAAACCCAATACTGGAAAAAGCACCCTGCTCAATAGTTTGCTCAATGAAGAAAGAGCAATCGTTTCTCCCATTGCAGGTACTACACGTGATACGGTTGAGGAATCTATTAGCATCAAAGGAATTTTATTTCATTTTATTGATACAGCGGGCATTCGCAATCACACCAATGATGAAATAGAACAGTTCGGCATTAAAAGAAGTCTTGAAAAAATTGAACAAGCAGATGTCGTACTGTTGTTGATAGAGCCAGCTGAGCAAGACGAAGTTTTAGAAAAATCAATAGCTCACAAGAATTACCTGTTGGTAGTAAACAAAACAGACTTGGCTGCTGATTTGAAAAAGAAAGATAATCGTATTTATATTTCAGCTCGTAATAAGTCTGGTATTGATACGCTTACCAATGCATTGTATGATAAAGTGATTCATCAAGAAATTAATACCGAGAATACTTTGATTACAAATACTCGACACCTGGAACATTTGAAGAAAATTAGTTATCACCTGGAAGCCATACAAGCTCAAATGAACCAAGCGCTTAGTACCGACTTGATTGCCCCCGATATCAAACTTTGTTTGCAACATATCGGAGAACTCACGGGCACTATTACCAATGAAAATGTACTCGATTATGTGTTTAGTAAATTTTGTATCGGCAAATAATTACTATTCTACTGGCATATGGAAGCTCCAGTATATCTGTAGAATGAAAAAAAAAATGGTTAAAAAATACATCCATTTAATTTTTCAGGGTCGATGCCAAAACACAAAGTAATTGGTTGTATAAATTTTAACTTGAATTTTAATACTGATTAAAACTTAAAATAAACAAACAATCTCCCAAAATTCTTGCTGTCATTTTCAATTCGGTGATAGAGAGGTTTTATATGTGGGGCTTGTAAAAAGCGCTCTACTTTTTTTCTTAATTGACCACTCCCTTTGCCAGGAATGATTTCTACTTCACGTATTCTTTTTTCAATGGCTTCATCGAAAGCATTTTGCAGGGCACGGTCGATGGCTGCACTGTTATTGTAGATATCGTGTAAATCTAGCTTGATGCGAGCCATTGTAAAATATCATTTTATTTTTATATAACTGTATTCAGTAGTAAAAGATATCCCTTCTTAACCTTAACCTCAATCTCAACCTCAACCTCAACCTCAACCTCAATCTCAACCTCTATCTCATACTTTCTTAATGCCCGTTTTCTCCAAACTAATCTTCTTTTGCTTATACAAATTACCAATCGTCATCTTAAAAGTTTTCTTACTCATAGCAAAGAAAGAATAAATTTCTTCTGGATCGCTTTTGTCAAAGTAAGGCAGGTAGCCATTGTTCTCTTCGAGCAATCGCATAATCTTTTGTCCCTCATCTTCTACTCTTTGATAGCCAGGTTTTCCTGCAGAGACATCCATTTTATTATCGGGGTATATTTTTTTTATAAATCCCCGAAACTGATCGCCTTCAGTAATGTCTCGATAGATTTCATTGAAATGCAATACGCCCGTATGAAGATTGTTGATGATGACTACATAGCCAATGTCGGTTCTGCGATAGACTACTAGATTAACTTCCTCTAATAATTGAACAGTAAGTACATCATTGTTTAAAAAAGGATCAATTCTCTCCGTTGCGGCCAATCGGCCAGTTTGTTCGTCGATATAGATTCTTACCAGGTATTCACCTAGTGCACGCATACCTGTTAGTTGCTGGCTCTTGGGTACAAATAGATCCTTCATCAGGCCATTGTCTAAAAATGCCCCCTGCTCTGTAATATTGACGGCCTTTAATTTTACAAAATCTCCAACCTGGCCCTTGGGTTGCTGGGTGGTAGCAATCAATCTTTCCTCCCCATCATGGTATACAAAGACTTTTAGCATGTCATCCATTTTTGTTCCTTCGGGAACAAATCTTTTGGGCAACAAAATGCCTTCTGCACCATCATCTAAATACAATCCAAAAGAGGCTTCTCGAATTACTTTGAGCGTATTATAATTTCCAACTTTAATCATGCTATGCAATTGTGCGACAAAGGTAGGTGATTCATTTGGCAGCAGGCAAAGTGTTAAGAGTGCATAGGTTACGTAGCACTGTAGTGCGCTTGCCAATGGGGTTGAGTAAAATGCACTATCTTCACCAAAATAAGAATAGACATTGAAGTTTACATCATTCGGATTCGATGAGCGATTACTGGAAGGCATTGAAGCTTCCAATTATGAAGATGCCACCCCCGTTCAGGAACAAGTTATTCCATTAATACTCCAAGGCAAGGATATTATTGCCAGTGCACAAACTGGTACAGGTAAAACTGCGGCATTTCTTTTGCCAGTAATTCATAAAATACTTACAGACCCCCATGAAGATCATACTAATAATGCATTAATCATTGTGCCAACAAGGGAATTGGCTATTCAAATTTCTCAACATATTGAAGGGCTTTCCTATTTTACCTCTGTTAGTTCTATTGCCGTTTATGGAGGTGGTGATGGTGGTGCATTTGTGCAGGAAAAAAGAGCCTTGAGTACAGGTGCTGATATAGTAGTATGCACACCGGGGAAAATGATGGCACATATTAAAATGGGGTATGTAAAATTTCAGGGATTAAAATACTTGATTTTAGATGAAGCCGATCGCATGCTCGACATGGGATTTTATGACGATATCATGATGATTATTAATCACCTGCCCGCCAAACGGCAGAACTTACTTTTCAGTGCTACCATGCCACCCAAGATCAGGGAGTTGGCCAGAAGAATTTTGCATCAGCCAGCCGAGATCAATATCGCTATGAGTAAGCCTGCTGAAAAAATTGTGCAAGAGGCTTTTGTGGTGTATGATACCCAAAAAATTCCATTGATCAAATACCTGCTGCATAAAAAAGAATTTAAAATGGTGTTGATATTTTGCAGTAGCAAAATAAGTGTAAAGAACCTAACGAGGGAGCTTAAACGAAATAGATTCCCAGCGGATGAAATTCACAGCGACCTCACCCAGGAACAAAGAGAAGAGGTATTGATTAAATTCAAAAGTGGTCGTCTTTCAATTTTAGTTGCAACAGATATTCTTAGTAGAGGCATAGATATTGATAATATTGATTTGGTGATTAATTATGATGTGCCGCACGACGGCGAGGATTATGTTCACCGCATTGGCCGTACTGCACGTGCCGCTGCAGAGGGCACTGCCTATACGCTGGTTAGTGTAAAAGAGCAGCGTAAATTTCATGCCATCGAAAAATTAATTGGTAAGCCAGTTCCCAAATCGATTGTGCCCGAGCAATTTGGCGAATCGCCTGCTTATACACCAGAGGGGCATCGCCCAGCCGGGGCGGGTGCTCGACAAGGATTTTCAAAGCCCAAGCGTTTTCCACAAAGAAGGAAGCCAGAATAAGGACCTTTCCTGCTTAATCTGCCCCGCCTTAAATATATTTGTACAAATCTTTTATTATCTCAGCAACGGCTTCCATATTAAGCAGTCCCATTGAATACTTACAAGGCGTTAGCACCATTCGCGGCGATATGCTTCGTAAGGAATTATCGATATTTAATTGCAGAGATTTATTGCATTATTATCCGTTTCGCCATGTGGATAAAACCAAGGTGGATACCATTGCTTCATTGCATCCTCAAACGGAATATGCACAAATAGCAGGAACATTAATTCATAAAGAAATTATTGGAGAAAAAAGGGGTAAGCGTTTGGTGGCTTATTTAAAAGATGAAACCGGTGAAATAGAATTGGTTTGGTTTCAGGGAATCAATTGGGTAAATAAATCATTGGTGGAAGGCCATGCTTACCTAGTATTTGGAAGACTCAGCTTTTTTATGGGGAAAGTGCAAATGGCGCATCCAGAATTGGAAGCCTATGCAGCACATAAAGCAGGAGGCAAGGCCTTTCTGGAGCCTATTTATCCCAGTACAGAAATGCTCAAGGCCAAAGGATTGAATGGCAGAGCCATCGGCAAAATAACTTATGATTTATTGCAAAGAGTTGGACCACAGGAACTTCCCGAAAATCTTCCTGAATCCTTGATAAAAAAATATAAGTTTCTATCTCATTTTGATGCTATTCGGCAGATTCATTTTCCAGCTTCTGAAAAACATTATCAACATGCATTGCGTAGGCTGAAATTTGAAGAATTGTTTTTTTCTCAATTAAGACTTGGATTAATTCGCAGTGCTCGACATCGATATAGCAAGGGTTTGGTATTTGATCAGGTGGGGGCATTATTCAATGATTATTATTCTCATCACCTGCCATTTACGCTTACTGGGGCACAGAAGCGGGTATTGAAGGAGATCAGAAAAGATACAGGCAGCGGCAAACAAATGAACCGGCTCTTACAAGGGGATGTAGGGAGTGGTAAAACCATGGTAGCATTGTTGAGTATGCTTATTGCAGCTGATAATGGATACCAATCGGTATTGATGGCTCCAACAGAAATTTTAGCACAACAACATTATAACAATATCCTCGAGTCGATAAAGTCGCTACCTATTTGTGTAAAATTGCTTACTGGTTCATCTAAGACGAAGGAACGCAGAGAAATACTAAAGGCAGCGGAGGAAGGAACAGTGCAAATTTTGATTGGCACCCATGCAGTGATTGAGGATAAAGTAATTTTTAAAAATCTTGGATTTGCAGTGGTGGATGAACAACATAAGTTTGGTGTGGCACAACGTGCAGCATTGTGGAAAAAGAATAAAGTACCACCACATGTATTGGTAATGACTGCTACGCCTATTCCACGTACACTGGCATTAACAGCATATGGCGATTTGGATTATAGTGTGATGGATGAATTACCTCCGGGAAGGCAACCGATTCATACCGTTCATCGTTTTGAAAACAAGCGTTCCGCTGTAATGGATTTTATCAAGGAACAGGTTGCATTGGGTAGACAAGCCTATGTTATTTATCCTTTAATTGAGGAGAGTAGTAAATTGGATTACGAGAATTTGATGAAAGGGTATGAGGAAGTAAAATCATTTTTTCCAGAACCCAAATATTGGATTAGCATGGTACACGGAAAAATGGATGGTGCTCAGAAGGAAACCAATATGCAAAGATTTGTGAAGGGCGATACGCAAATCATGGTGGGCACTACCGTTATTGAAGTAGGAGTGAATGTGCCTAATGCATCTGTAATGGTGATTGAAAGTGCTGAGAAATTTGGATTATCGCAATTGCATCAGCTGCGAGGAAGAGTAGGAAGGGGCTCGGAAAAAAGTTTTTGCATTTTATTAACAGGTAATAAAATATCAATGGATGCCCGCGAAAGATTAAAGATAATGGTGGCTACCAATGATGGATTTAAGATATCAGAGAAAGATCTTGAAATACGTGGCCCAGGTGATATTGAGGGTACCAGACAAAGTGGCCTTTTAAACTTTAAGCTGGCAAGTATAGTCCAAGACCGACTGATGCTGGAAGCAGCAAGGGAAGCCGCTGAATTAATTATTGAAACCGATCCTGAGATGAATATGGCCGAAAATTTGCTGTTAAAGAACTACCTTAACCAACAAAAAGGAAAAACGGCCTGGAGTAAGATCTCCTAATAATTATGACAAAATAGTGGCAAACCTTTTGGCTGCATATTGGTTAAAATAGAATGGTAGAATTTTAGTAAATTGTAAAAAAGACATATTTGAACTACTTTAATAAAATAAGACTCTTTCCTATTGCTTTAGTGATTGCATTTTTATCTCCAATTTATTCAAATGCTCAGATGGAGTTTGTGGAAAATAAGGGGCAATGGGATGGTCATGTTGATTTTCGTGGCGATTTTAGTAGTGGTGCTTTTTTTGTTGAACAAAAAGGGTTTACCGTTTTAATGCACAATACAGATGACTTAGCATTGTTGGCAGAAAAGCTACATGGGCATGGCAAAAAAAATGACAAGGCTGAAAATGAACAACCTGTTTTTTTACAACAACCCATCATTGTTCGCTCACATGCATATAAGGTTAGTTTTGTTGGAGCCAATGAGCAGGTGCAGGTAGTGCCAGATAAAAAACTGCCAGGCTACAATAATTATTTTATTGGGAATGACTCAAAAAAATGGGCTAGTAATTGTGGTATTTATCAAGGGCTCACCTATAAGAATATTTATCCAGGTATAGATGTTCGTTATTATAGCAATTCAGGTAGATTAAAATACGATATCATCGTGCATCCTGGCGGCAAGGTTTCGGATATTGCTATGCGTTATGATGGAGCTGATCGCTTACAAGTAAAAAACAAAGAGTTATTGATTGGCACTTCGGTGGGGGAAGTGAAAGAGTTGTATCCTTATTCTTATCAAACAGGCACCAATGGGCGTACTACCATTGATTGTAAATATGTAGTAAGAGATAAGGTAGTTCGATTTAGTACCGCCTCCTTCGATCCTCAGGCCACACTCGTGATTGATCCCACCCTTATTTTTTCCTCTTTCACGGGTAGTGTACAGGATAACTGGGGGTATACTGCAACGCCGGGGCCTGATGGAAGTTTTTTTGCAGGAGGTATTTGCTTTGGTGCTGGTTACCCAGTATCTCCTGGTGCTTTTCAAGGTGGATTTGGAGGAGGAAGTAATGAAGATGTAACGGGTCCTTATGACATGGCTATTTTTAAATTTTCCCCTAATGGGGCTAATCGCGTTTATGCCACCTATCTTGGAGGTAACGCCAACGAACAACCGCATAGTATGTGGTGTGATGCACAGGGTAATTTAATCATTGCAGGAAGAAGTTCTTCTGCTAATTATCCAGTAACAAGTCCCTTGATTGGGCCAGGGGGAGGATATGATATTGTTATTACTAAATTAAATTCTACCGGTACTGCTTTAGTTGGTTCTGTAAAAATTGGCGGAACCGGCGATGATGGCGTAAATATTAGAAGTAAATATGTGGCCCCCACTGGTGCAGATGCCACCCGCAGGAATTATGGAGATGATGCCCGCAGCGAAGTGATATTAGATCAAGCAGGGAATATATTAGTAGCTTCTTGTTCGAAGTCAAATAATTTTCCTGTTTCAACTGGGGCTATTCAAAATGCATTTGGTGGCGGTAGACAGGATGGGGTGATTATGAAATTTAATGCTAATCTCAGTACTAGATTATTCTCCACTTATTTTGGTGGCAGTGGCGATGACGCTTGTTTTGTTTTGTCTGTTAGTCCATCCAATGGCAATATTTATGTAGCAGGCGCTACCACTAGCAATAATTTATTGGGAGATAAGACTGGTGTAATTACCCCTGGTTTTCAAGGGGGCATAACTGATGGATTTATAACGCAGCTGCAATCGGATGGTTCTGCTATTATTCGCACTACTTATCAAGGTACTATTGGTGATGATCAGATATATGGAATTCAATTTGATAAATTTGGCTTTCCTTATATCATGGGTACAACCACTGGTAATTGGACAGTTTTTAATGCGCCTTTCAGTAATGGAGGCGGCAAGCAATTCATCTGCAAATTACAGCCAGATTTATCGGGCTATGTTTATTCCACCGTTTTTGGCACCAATGCTTCCTTGCCAAATTTATCGCCGATTGCTTTTTTGGTTGACCGCTGCGAAAATGTATATGTTTCCGGTTGGGGAGGTGGTATCAATTCAGAACAAGGTTATCCAAGTGCAGGCACATTTAATATGCCCGAAGTAAGTCCATTGTCGAATATTCCTGCAGCAGATGGCAAGGATTTTTATTTTTTCGTAATGGAGAAAAATGCACAGAGTCAATATTTCGGAAGTCATTTTGGACAAAATGGGGGTACAGGCGATCATGTGGATGGTGGCACCAGTCGCTTTGATGCCAATGGGGTAATTTATCAAGCCATGTGTGCCAATTGTAGTGGAGGCAGTAAATTTCCTACAACACCTGGTGTTTGGGCGGTGAATAATCCATCGAATAATTGCAATGAGGCGGCGGTGAAAATTGAAATGAATTTTACTGGTGTAGGCGCAAGTATTCGCAGTACCATTAATAATGTCAATTATGATACTTCAGGTTGTAAGCCTTTAACAGTAGTTTTTTCGGATACCTTACAAAAGGGCAAAAGGTATATATGGGATTTTGGCGATGGCTCTCCTGCTGTAACCACGATTGCTCCTAATAATAGTGTCAGTCATTTATTTACTGGGGTTGGTCGTTATAGGGTACGCGTCATATCTATCGATTCTCTTACTTGCAATATTGCAGATACTGCATATACCTTCATTAAGGTTGGAGACAATGCCGCTACATTAAACTTCACGAGTACCAAATTACCTCCTTGTACCAATCTTACTTATTCCTTTGCCAATAGTTCTACGGCTGTTGTACCCTTGTTTAATGCTACTAGTTTTGTTTGGGATTTCGGGGATGGTTCAGCAAGGGTAAGGGCGGGATTAGCACCAGTACAACATACGTATCTTTCTCCTGGAACATATAAAGTGCGTTTAATCGTTGACGATACTACTTTTTGTAATTCCCCCGATTCTTTGGAAAAAACCATTCGAATCAATCCTACTGTGCGGGCGCAGTTTACCACTCCTGCCAAGGGATGCGTGCCTTATCAGGCTGCATTTGCCAATACCTCGCTGGCTGGAACAGATTTTATCTGGGACTTTGGCGATGGTAGTCCTTTGTCTTTTTTACCAGATCCAACGCACTTGTATGCCAATGTTGGAACCTATACTGTCAAATTGATTGCCATCGATACCTCTACTTGTAATAAGATAGATTCTACCACATTTACTATTACCGTGTATCCAATACCGGTAGCATTTTATACCTATTTACCCAATCCGCCAGATGCCAATCGATTTGTGAATTTCAGTAATGGCTCCACGGGGGCGAACAAATATGTATGGGATTTCGGTGATGGCGAAACCTCTACCGATGTAAATCCCCGGCATCTGTACAATGCCACCCAATTGTTTAATACCTGTTTGGCTGCTATTAATAGTACGTCGGGTTGTATTGATACATTTTGCTTGAACATACCAGCCCGTGTAAATGCTTTGTTGGATGTGCCCAATGCCTTTACTCCCGGCCGCTTTGGTGAAAATGCTGTTATTAAAATAGCAGGATTTGGTATTGGTAAAATGGACTGGAAAATTTACAATCGATGGGGCCAATTGGTATTTCAAACTACGGATAGAAAATCAGGTTGGGACGGCACCTATAAAGGGGTGTTACAACCAATGGACGTATATGCATATACGTTAGATGTGACTTTTACGGATGGTAAAACTGAGCGAAAAACAGGAGACATTAGTTTGTTGAGATAAAAATAAAGGATGACTGAATAATGACAAGAAAAATCTACATAGGAGGGGGGATGCTGTATATGCTGCTATGGGGGACTGCTGTGAAAGCACAGGATTTGCATTTTTCACAGTTCTTCAATAGTCCGCTTACAACCAACCCTGCCAATACGGGATTTTTACCTGATGCGGATTATCGATTGGGGGCTAATTATCGTAATCAGTGGAGTTCTGTGATGAGTGTGCCATATAAAACCGTTAGTGCTTTTGGTGATGCACAAGTACTGCGTGATAAATTAGAAAATGGATGGTTGGGGATTGGTGCGGTGATTGTAAGTGATGAAGCGGGTAGTGGTAGTTTGCGTAGTACTAAAATTTATGGTTCTGTTGCCTATCATCAGATGTTGGGTAATAGTAGTTTACTAAGCGCTGGATTTAATTTAGGATGGGCCAATAAAAGAATTGATGGTAGCAAATTAAAATTCCCTGATCAGTTTGATGGTAAATTTTTTGATAATACATTGCCTACAGCTGTGGTACTGAGTACCAATAATGTAAATTACTTAGATGTACAAGCTGGGTTGAATTATGCTTATTTTCCTCAGGAGAACATTTATCTTAATGCTGGATATTCTATTCAGCATGTGAATCGCCCGCGGGAAACATTTTTTAACGACAGCACCAATAATGGCAGAATTCCTATGCGGCATATTGGGTTCATTAATTCTTTATTGAAAGTCAATGACCGTGTTATCATTAATCCCAATGTGTATTTTACCACCCAGGCCAAAGCAATGGAGATAATGGTAGGCATGAATGCTAATTATAATTTATCTGTTGCTGGCGAACAGCAATTGGTAGCAGGTATTTATTATCGGCCTGGGGACGCTATCATTCCTATGGCAGGCTTTGAATTGAAAAATGTAAAATTCACTTTCAGTTACGATCTTACGCTCTCCAATTTGAATAGCTTCAATGGATACAGAGGTGCAGCTGAGTTCAGTGTGATTAAAAAAGGTTTCTACCCCAATGGTTCGGTGAAAGAAGTGCAATGTCCCCATTTCTAAATTAATTAAGAAAGATCCATAAAGAAGTTTAACAAGCAAAGCAGGGTCTGCATTTTATCATTTCGATAATTTATGCGATTTTTACAATTGATTAAACGAAGAGAACTTATTTTAATCAAAGCTTTTAATTTTCAATTTTAATATAATTTTCATGAAAAGGTTTTCCCCCCTCTTATTATTAGTGTTGAGTTTTAATTCCTTGATGGCTCAATCCGACCGGGAGGAGGGAAAGTCAGGAGGGCTTAAAAAAGAAAATATTTTTACTGGTGGTAATGTAACGGCATCTTTTTTTAATGGCTCCACCATTTTAGGGATAAGTCCTTTTTTTGGATATAGTATCAATCGATACTTAGACGTTGCAGTTTCTGGCAATTTGAATTATACTTCTCAACGAGATTATGTGCAATATGGCGATAAGGTTCGTCAAATGGTGTATGGGCCGGGTGCTTTTGTTCGCTTATTTCCCGTGCGTTTTTTATTTGCACAAGCTCAGTATGAACACAACTTCATTAAGGAAAAATACATTCCGGCTAGTAATGGCACTTATCTGCCTTCTACCCAAAAATACGATGTCAATAGCTTGCTGATAGGCGGAGGGTATACCAGTGGCAGAGAGGGAGTCGGCAGTTCTTATTATTATTTATCCATCATGTGGGACGTAGCCAAGCAAGCCAATTCCCCTTATGTTGATGGTTTAGCCAGAAGCTTTCCTGTGATTAGGGCAGGTTATCAAATAGCTTTATTTCAAGGAAAAGGTAGTAGGCGTCGTTAAATTAAAGGTACCAGCTCACTAACGTTATTTACTACTTTAATTCGATTGGCTGGCACATCGTAAAGGAAATCTTCTTTCCACATTTTTTCATGGTGTGCAATTAGATGGTCATAGAATCCATCTGTATTGAGAATGAAAATTCTTTTATCGTGGATACTCAGCTGATTCCAAGTGAGCATTTCAAAAAATTCATCAAGGGTGCCAAAGCCACCAGGAAGAATGATGGCCGCATCGGCCTTTTCGTATAGCATTTTTTTTCGGCTGTGCATGTCCTCTGCTATAATCAACTCGCTAATGCCGGTATGCTGTGCTTCCCATTCTAGAAGCACTTTTGGAATAATGCCAATTACCTTGCCTTCTTTTTCAAGCGCTGCATTGGCTACTGCAGCCATAATGCCTCTATTGCCGCCTCCATAAATAAGGGTTATTTTTTTTTCGGCCAATAGTTGCCCCAACGCAGCGGCCTCTTCAATGAATTTTGGGTTTAGCCCAGTTTTGCTGCCACAAAAAACAGCGAGTGCAGTTATTTGCATAATTTGTTTATCTTGATATCCTATTTATCTTGCAAGCTAAGAATATTTTATATTTCTATTTCGAACTAACTATTATATAATTTAACGATTACTATGTCACCCTTATTATTATTCTCCTTCGTTATTGCCTATTTTGTAATTCTATTGGGTGTTGCCTGGTATACCAGCCGTAATAGCAGTAATGAAACTTTCTTTAGTGGAAATAAAAACAGTAATTGGATGTTGGTAGCTTTTGGTATGATTGGTACCAGCTTAAGCGGCGTTACATTCGTAAGTGTTCCTGGTGGGGTCGGCGATTTTTCCGGTGCTTCTTTTAAAGGTTTTGCATATATGCAAGTGGCATTTGGATACCTCATTGGATATGCTGTGATTGCATTTATTTTACTACCCCTTTATTATCGACTCAACCTTACTTCTATTTACAATTATCTCTTTCAACGTTTTGGGAAAGTAGCATATAAAACGGGGTCACTTTTCTTTATCATCAGTCGTACGGTAGGTGCAACTGCAAGATTGTATTTGGTTATAAATATTTTACAAATTTTTATCTTAGATAAATTGGGCGTTCCCTTTCTGGTGACAGCTGCAGTCATTTTGTTGATGATACTGTTGTATACTTTTGAAGGAGGCGTAAAGACTATTGTCTACACCGATACATTGCAAACGTCCTTGATGATTGCAGGATTGATTATATGCGTAGTCTTTATATTAAAACAATTGAATCTTTCAGGCGGGGAAGCCATTACTGAAATTAGTAATAGAGGGTATTTTAATATTTTTAATTACGATGTCAATAGTAAAGGATTCTTCCTGAAGCAAATTGTCGGAGGTGCTTTCATTACCATTGCCATGACTGGATTGGATCAGGAGATGATGCAGAAAAATATCAGTGTAAAAAAATTAGGTGATTCTCAAAAGAATATCATCACCATGAGTATCGTTTTAGTAAGTGTATTGTTTCTTTTTCTAGTGTTGGGAGGTTTATTGTACATCTATACTACTTCCAAAGGAGCTGCTTATACCGAAGTGATGGTAAATGGAAAAATGGTGAAGCAATTATTACTCAATGGCAATAATATCTTGGGTGATAAAATGTTTCCATCCGTCGCCATGAATATGTTGCCACCTGCCATCAGCATCATGTTTATTATCGCCTTGATTTCTGCATTATTTCCAAGTGCAGATGGGGCATTAACAGCGCTTACTTCTTCTTTTTGTATTGATATGTTGGATTTGCAAAAGCGTACTGACATGGATGAGAAAGCCAAAAAGAAATTACGTTTAACCGTTCACTTTAGTTTTACGTTTGTTTTTCTTATTTGCATCTGGATTTTTTATCGCATCGCAGACAATAGCATCATCGACAAAATTTTAGACCTGGCTGGGTATACCTATGGGCCATTGCTGGGCTTATTTGCCTTTGGCATTTTTACCAAGAAAAACCTGCCCAATTCACTATTGGTAACTGCCATTTGTTTATTGTCGCCAGTGATTTGTTACCTACTAAACATGTATTCACCAGCCTTATTTGGGCAGTATAAAATTGGCATTGAATTATTGCTTATTAACGGTATTATTACCTTT
>CAIOIZ010000013.1 GCA_903858475.1 uncultured Bacteroidota bacterium | reverse complement strand
TTTCAATCGCATATACTTGCGATGAATTGAATGAACTGTGAAAGGATTTGGAGAGTGCGCCACCATGAACTTTAATAAGTTTACCTCCATCTGATAATTCCTGCAAATCGCGCCTAATAGTATCTTCCGATACATTGATACCCATGCTCAAATCGCTGCTCAACACACGGTTGTGCAAGTTCACATTGTGAAGTATAAAAGCTTGCCTTTCTTTTTTAAGCATAATCGTTAGGAGTAGTTCTGGAAGAGAAAGATATAATAAAATATTAAAAAACCGCAAGTAATTGCAGTCTTTTTTATTAATTGTTGCACAAAACCGCAGTTTTTGACTAAAATGTTTCATCAAAACCCTAACTTTCCTAAAGAATTTATATTTGACTACTAAATTAAGTTCATGCTAAAAGATATTACTAAGCTATTTTCCATCGCCACCAAGGCAAGTCGAAAGATTATTGGACTCATGAGTGGCACTTCTGTAGATGGCCTGGATGTAGCGCTTTGTGAATTCACAGGGCATGGGTTGAATACTAAAATCAAATTACTGGAATTTGAAACTATCGCTTTTGATGATAACATGAAGCTCGAAATAAAAGCTGTTTTCAGTAAAAGAGAAGTCAGCCTAGAAAAGCTCACCCTATTAAATGGTTGGATTGCACTACAACATGCAGCGATTATTAATGCACTCTTAAAAAAATGGAATTATGACAATACGGATATTGACTTAATTGCCAGCCATGGACAAACCATTTACCATGCCCCTAAGGCCTTGCATCAACAAAGTAAATTCGAAAATGCTACTTTGCAAATTGGAGATGGTGACCAGCTAGCAGTCTCTACAGGAATAATAACACTAAGTGATTTCAGGCAAAAGCATATTGCTGCTGGAGGAGAAGGTGCCCCACTGGCTGTATACGGCGATCACTTGATTTTTGGCAAATTTGGAGAAGAACGAATTTTATTAAATATTGGAGGGATTGCTAATTTCACTTATCTAACTGCAGACAGAAACCCCGCCAACATTTTCAGTAGCGATACAGGACCAGGCAATACAATGATGGATGCCTGGATGCAAAAAAACTACCCTGGCCAATATTTTGATACCAATGCAGCTATTGCATATAAAGGAAAAATTAGTGAAGCATTATTGGCTGCCTTATTAAACAATGAATTTTTTGGGCAGCCTTTTCCTAAAACAACTGGCCCCGAATTATTTAATTTAGATTATTTGCAAAAAGCCAAAGAAAAAAGCCAAACTACCCATCTTTCTATAGAAGATACCATGGCCACTTTGAATAAATTTTCTGCTGATACTATTGTTGCGGCTATTAAAAAATGTTTTCCGACAGAAATGAAATTTCATATTTATTCTAGTGGAGGAGGGATGCACAATCCACAGTTAATGGAGCATATCAAAGCGGCCTTATCCAATGCTCATTTTCAAACCACGGATGCGCTACAAATAAATCCAGATGCGAAAGAAGCCGTTTTATTTGCTGTATTGGCCAACGAAGCAATTGCTGGGGATGCAAACGACATGGCTACTGGTGTAGCAGGAATGCCTACTATATCAATGGGTAAGATTAGTTTGCCTGCTTAGTTTGTAATGCTGCCTCTAGTGCTGTTTTGAATTTCCGTAATGATAACTCCATGGGATACCCGAATTTGGTTTCGGAAAGCAGTGTGGCAAATTTTTTCCAGGGCTGGTACCATTTGATTTGTTGCACTATTTTACAATTCAAAATGGTAGAATCCGTTTGCGTTGGTACAATTCCAAAAACCATTTCTAGTTGTTGTTGCTGCTGTGTTAAATGTACAAAAATCAAACTGTCGCCCTGGTTGTTAATAATACGCCCCTTCACTTCTCCATTTGAAAGAAATTCATTCCAATTATTCCAATCGGCCGTATCCGATAATTTAGCCACAATGGATGCAGGACTGGCAGCAATATTGATGGTTTTAGAAGTATTTACTGTTGAGGGAAACAGCAAGGACAGTAAGAAAAAGAAGATGGCAAATACCACGATATTAATCAAGAAGAACTTTAGATATTTCATGTGTTGCTATTGTTTTATTCCCATTTAAAAACTTTTACTGCAATAAAATAAATTAAAACAGTCCAGATGCCAAGTATGCCCAATTCCTTCCAACAATCCCACAAATGAGCACCTGTGAATGAAATTTTTCGAATGGCATCATTAAACTGTGCCAAAGGCAAAATTCTACATACTATTTGTATCCAATGAGGAAATACTTCAATTGGGAAAAAAGTACCGGCTAAAAGCATTTGCGGAAATGCAAATAAATTTATCAATAAAGGGATGGAAGTATCTGTTTTAACAATGCTGCTAAATATCAACCCAACTCCCAATAATAGTAGCAGCATTACCACTGTCATGGCAGTCATTTCCAAAAAAGTAATAAAGCCATTTACCAGTGTAAAATTCAGCAGAAATAGCCCAGGGCAATCAACATCAACACATTGATCATTTGAAATGCTAAGCGACTGATACCAATGCCCAGCAGAATATTGATTCTATTAATGGGTGTAGCATAGAATCTTTTTAAAATCAATTGTTGTCGAAATTGAAAAAAGGTAAAGGATACACCAAACAAAGTAGAAAACAAAATAGAAAAGCCCAACATACCTGGTAATACAAAATCAATATTGCGATAAGGTCTTACTGCATATACATAAGGAATAACCGATGGCATTTTTTGTTGCCCCGACTTTTTCTGTGCAATATCATTGACAATGCCAGTAAATAACTGTTGCAAAGCATTGATGGCATTTCCACTGGCGGTAGTCATGGTATCCAATAACAAGTAATGGTCTACCCCCAAACTGTCTTTTATTTTTTTGATGTGAACGATTGCTGCAATCTTATCTTTTTCTAAGGCCTTTCTTCTTTGAACAGTATCCGTTTTTCCATCGGGTAATTTATAAGTATCAATATCAATTAATGGATTAGCGCGAAGGCTATCCATTAATTCATTACTGGTATCAGAATAATCGGAAATGGCAATATTATAATGAACACCTCCTCCTCCACCGAATGACCCAAAAATCATAATGAAAATTACAGGAAAGAGAAAACTAAACACGATGGCACTTGGATTGCTTAATATGGATCTAAAACTTGCTTTTAGAATGGCCCGGAATGCCCTGAATTGACTGTATTGCTGCATTATACCTGCTGATTTAGGGCAAAGCTATTTGAAATGATTGTTTAAAAAAATAAAGATTAAAAAATATTTCTTAGTAGGCTTTTAGTTCTTTGCCTAAATTGCCGATTATTAGTAATTACATGAATAAAACTTATCTACTGCTTGGTAGTAATTTAAACAACCCTGCAAAGCAATTAAAAATAGCAAGGGAATTAATAAAAAAGGAATTGGGACCTATTGGCCGGCAATCGGCCGTTTATAGTACGGCAGCTTGGGGTAAGCATGATCAGCCCGACTTTCAAAATCAGGTTTTGATAATTGAGACTAAGCAATCGCCACAAGAAACCATGCAAACACTATTGGCCATTGAATCGAAAATGGGCAGAGTAAGACAGCAAAAAAATGATCCTCGAATCATCGACCTAGACATCCTTTTTTATAATAAATGTATTCTAAATGAGCCCTTGGTTACCCTTCCCCATCCCCATATCGCCAATAGAAGATTTGTATTAGTACCCTTAAATGAACTTTCACCCAACCTAATTCACCCGGTTCACCAAAAAACTATCCACCAGTTATTAAGAGTTTGCAAGGATACACTGCCTGTGAACAAAATGTAAACGAAAAAACAAAGCCTTTCAATTTATTTTGTAGGGTTGAAAACTATCAGCTTCAAGCGCATCTCATATGAAATTCAGTTTTGTTACAATCGAGGGAAATATTGGTGCTGGTAAAACTACCCTTGCCCATCTATTAAGCAAACACTACAATGCCCGTTTGATTTTGGAAGAATTTGCTGACAATCCGTTTTTGCCCAAATTTTATGAGAATCCTTCACAATACGCTTTTCCATTAGAATTATTTTTTATGGCGGAACGCTATAAACAACTGAAAGATTTGTTACAGACCAAGGATATGTTTCAAAACATTACCATTTCAGATTACCTTTTTACCAAATGTCTTTTGTTTGCCAAGGTCAATTTACCAGATGAAGAATTTAGGTTGTATCAAAAATTATTTGACATCATCAATCCACAGATCATTCAGCCTGAAATTTTAATATACTTGCATACCCCCGTTAGTAAATTGCAGGAAAATATTAAAAAAAGAAATAGGGAATATGAACAAACCATTCCCAACGATTATTTATTCAGCCTGCAAGAAACCTATACCCAGTACATTAAGCAACACAATATAAAAACCCTTTTTGTAGACGCTTCCAATGCCGATTTTCTAGGCAATGAAAAACACCTTCAAGTTATTATTGACGCATTAGATAAAGAGTATGAAGATGGGCAACACTATTTAACTTTGCCCTAACTGAATATGAGCCAATCACTACCTACTGAATTTCGGTATTTTATTGGTGCCCGTTTGTTTTTTGTATTGGGCATTCGAATGATTACTACCATTGTATTGTACCAGGTATTTCACCTGGCCAGTACATATATGGTAGGATTTGCCGGCTTAGCAGAATTTGTACCAGCCGTTATAGCAGCATTGTATGCAGGTCATTATATCGATCGGCATAATAAAAAGAATATTCTTATCTGGGCTTATGCTTTCTATTTCATTTGTGCGGCACTGCTAGGCTTTATTAGTTTACCGAATATTCAAATAGCTACCAATCACAAAATAACAGGCATCCTTTCAATCGTTTTTTGCACAGGTATTATTCGCTCTTTTGCTGGTCCTTCTGCCAATAGTATGATTGCTGCCATTGTACCAAAAGCAAATTTGCAAAAAGCTGTTTCACTCAATTCCAGTACTTGGTTAATTTCCTCTATTATTGGGCATGCTACGGGCGGTTTGTTAATTGCAGCCGTAGGCATCTCGACTGCTTACTTTATAGCAGCTGCATTAATTGCAACAGCTGTAATTTTTGCTACAGGTCTTCAACCAAAACCTCCCGTAACGATATCAATTCAAACACCCCTATTCCTTTCAATTAAGCAGGGGTTTTCTTATTTACACCAAAACAAAAATTTATTGGGCGTAATGTCATTGGATTTGTTTGCTGTTTTATTTGGAGGAGCTGTTGCCTTTATCCCAGAGATAGCAGAAAAAGTATTGCATACCAATGCCACTGGCTATGGATTCTTAAATGCGGCCATGGATATTGGCAGTTTGATGGGCATGGGCATTCTGATGCTTTTTCCATTGAAACGTAAACAGGGCATGAAAATGCTTTTAGCAGTGGCAGGCTTTGGATTATTTATCATTGTATTTGCCTTTAGCAAATTATATCTATTATCTTTTGCAGCATTATTAATGGCCGGTTTATTTGATGCGGTAAGTGTAGTAGTGCGTGGCACCATCATGCAAATGAATACCCCTGATGAATTAAGAGGAAGAGTGGCTTCCATCAATTTAATTTTCATCAACTCTTCCAATGAATTAGGTCAGTTCGAAAGCGGCTTAACTAGTAAATGGATGGGCACCATCCCTGCCATTTGGTTTGGTGGAGGCATGTCCATCTTGGTTGTACTAGCTACCTGGTTTAAATTCCCGGGGCTGAAGAAATTAGAATATTAGCACAATTTACAGCTATCCATTACCGTTATATTTTTACGGATATTCAATGCAGGGACTTTACAGGCGTATGATTTTATAAACCTGTATTTTGTCTTTAAACCCATCGCCCCCATTGCTGGGTTGGATTTGAATTTTGCGTACAATGTCCATACCATTGGTTACTTGCCCAAAAGCAGCAAAGCCCTGCTTATCAGCTGGTGTATTGCCTCCAGCATCCAATGTAGATTGATCACCGATACAAATAAAAAATTCGGTGCTGGCTGTACCAGCTGTTGTTCTTGCCATCGACAATACGCCATTGGTATGTGTTAATCTGGTTTGACTCGTTGGTTCGTGTGGAATATTTTTTACAAAAGAAAAAAGATGATTGTCGGATGGCCAGGTACCTGCTTGTACTAATCCAGTATTAGCAGCAGTAGTAGCTCCTTCATAATAAAGTACCCTATAAAAACTAGTATTCGTGTATACTCCAGCATCTATATTCTGTAAAAATGCATTGACTGTCTTTGGTGCTTTATCTGGATATAATTCGGCCTCCATATCACCTACGCTGGTATAGATACGTATTTGTGGATTATGATTGGTAGGCCCGCCGCAAGAAGTAATTAAAATAAGCGCTATTACTGGAAGTGAAAATTTCATACTGCAAATTATGTAAAAGCAATGAACATCATATAAGCACCTGCCTTCCGAATATACATGCCTTTAGCAGCGCATGGCTATAGTTATCAATTTCGTCTATCCGATGGAGGTAGTGGACGATCTCCCATGGGCGGCCCTGGCGGTTCATTCGGGGGCCCTTCAATACCTTCTGGTGGCCCATGCCCGCTACCGGGTGGAGGCCCTTTTCGCCCCCTTCCGCCTTGCATATTTTGAATGACTTCTTTAATAATCTTGTCAAATTTTATTTGTTGTGCAGGATGGCAAATGGCTCTTAGACTTTGAAAATGCTTAAATCGAGCCAAATCCATTTGTTGTTCGAGAGAACTAATTTTAGTGGAATATTTTAACAACAAGCTATCTGTTACCTGATTTGATGATAGTAAATTATAAAAGGTATCCTTGGCATTATGCAGATTCGCTTGCAATGGCATTTGCAAGGATTGGTGCGTTTCGCGCAACTGCTGAAATTGTACTTGTTGAACAGAATCAAATTGTAATTCCCTTATCAAATATTCAACAGCAGGACCAGAAGGTACTCTTCCAGCATTCGCTAATTCATCTCTATTGCGCTGATGGCTCCAAAGCATCACCAAGGTTACCATATTGGCCAACAATAAAAGGGCAACCAGCAGTGCAAACCAACGATTAGTATAAATATTTCGCATAAAAATTGGTTTATTCGTAAACAGCTTCTGATTTTAATTGATAGTCTGCCGCAAAGGATTCAATGGTAGCCACATTTTCTTTTTTAGTTACAGCTTTTATCCGCGTCGATTGTTGCAGTTGAATAAAAGTAATAATATTTACCAACAGAAAAATTCCCAATAGGCTGGTCAAATAGGCCGGGCGAAGGATAAACAAACCTGGCTTTTCTGCAGCAATGTTGGCTTCCATTTTAGCCCTTAACTTGGCATAAAAGAAGTCAGGGGCAGGGGCTTTTTGAATCCCGTCCAAACTTTTCAGTAACTGTTCTTCTTTATTTTTCTTTTCCATAATTGATGCTTACTTATTAGATGTTGTTTTTATCAAAAACCTTCGCCTAGCCTGGCATTTCTGCAATTTTCTTTTGAAGCTGCTTTTTAGCCCTTTGCAGTAGGGCATCCACGGAAGCCTCTGTGGTTTGCATGATAGCTGCTATTTCTTTGTAACTCAGTTCCTCC
Source organism: uncultured Bacteroidota bacterium (assembly GCA_903858475.1). Lineage (GTDB taxonomy): Bacteria > Bacteroidota > Bacteroidia > Chitinophagales > Chitinophagaceae > Ferruginibacter. Next base: position 33,097 of record CAIOIZ010000013.1, on the reverse strand, counting down.
ACCTTATTTAAAATAAAGGCGGCACGTTGATTGCCTGGGAGTTGATTGATTAATGTAAATAATTGGGCGGCCTCCTCTTTTCTTTCCTGTAGTATGCCTGGATGATTAAAATCTTCGGGATCTACCACCAATGCACGGTCTTCCCCAAATAAACTCTTAATAAATCCAAACCGTTTTTTTCTTCGTTTTGAACGTAAAAAATCCAGCGACTTAGTAGTAGTAATTCTATATATCCAGGTAGATAACTGAGCTGCTTCCTTAAATTGATGGATGGACTTGTAAACCTGAATAAAAACTTCTTGGGCAATATCTTCAGCATCAGCAGTATTTTGTATGAGGCCAAGGGAAGTATTGTACACCGAATCTTGAAAACGATTAACCAATTCCTTAAATGCAGCTTCATCTGCCGTTCTTAGTCCTCTTATCAATTCAGTTTCTGTCATTCTGGAAAATGAAAATTACTATTGTGGAATTGTTGATTTTGAATGATTGCTCAATGGAAGTGTTGGAATAGATTGCATGAAAGTCATTATTTTTTGATTGAATAAACCGGCTTCATCAAAAAGAAAAACAGGTTCAATCGGCAATACATATACAGGAAAATCTTTCAACTCTGCTTCAAATTTAACCAAGCGAACGCCATCCTTTTCCGTTGTCAAAATAATTTTATTGAGCGCTGTTATTTTTTCAAATTGCTTTTTTATATCTACCAAATCATTGCTATCAAATATATGATGATCGGGATATCGTAGCATATCATACGAACTTACTTTGGCATTTAAATAATCTTTCAATGGTCTTGGATTAGCGATTCCACTAATCAACAAAACAGCTGTATCAGATAGAATAGAAGTAGTAGACCCATTAAATAGATGGATCGGTTCTGTATAATGAATGGCTGTAAAATATATTGATTGAGTAGGCAGGGGATTTATTTCTTTAATTATTTTTCCTTTTTCGGCAACGGTCATTGAGAAATTACATTTAGTAACTACAATGATATCGGCCCTTTTAATACTGCTTTTCACATCCCGTAAATCACCTGCTGGCAAAAGCAGGTCTCTAGTATATAAATTATTATATGCAGTAAGTACAATATTCAAACCTGCTTTAACCGTGCGATGCTGAAAAGCATCATCCAAAATAATAACCTGAGTACTGGGTCGATCTTGTAATAATTGAGGAATAGCAACTAATCTTTCTTCGCCAACAGATACTGTAATGGCAGGGAATTTATTATGAAACTGCATGGGCTCATCTCCTATTTCTAAGGCCGTAGTGCTTTCATCCGCGATAGCAAATCCGCTTGTTTTTCTTTTATATCCTCTGCTGAGGGTAGCAGTTTTATATTGATCCTTCAATAGTCTAATAAGGTATTCCACCATAGGTGTTTTACCCGTTCCCCCTACTGCTAGATTTCCAACACAAATAACAGGAAAATTAAAGGTGGCAGAGGAGAGAATATCTTTGTCAAATAATTTATTTCTTAGCCAAATTATAGCGCCATATATAAGAGAGAAAGGAAAAAGTAAGTATCGAAAACTTCTAAGCATTTCAGGAATTTATAAAAATGGAAAATAGGGTAGTACCGTAATTTCTTTCCGCCTTATAATGTTCAAATTTTTTATAATCATTACGGGGTGTATGTTCCATTACAAACCACCCGCCGGGTTTAAGCAACTGATGTTTAAATATTTTCAAAGGTAATTCATCAATGGTAGCTAGCGCATAAGGAGGTCCTGCAAAAATAAAATCAAATTGAGAGGTACAGTTTTCGATAAACCGAAATACATCTGATTTCACGAGCTTCATTTCTGTAATTTTCAATTCCCCCATCGTTTTAGTAATAAAGGCATGCATTTTTTCATCCTTTTCAACAATGGTAGCATCTGTTACGCCTCTACTGATTAATTCATAACTAATACAGCCAGTTCCGCCAAAAAGGTCAAGTGTAACCAAGGAATCAATGTCTAGATTATTTTGCAACACATTAAATAAGCCCTCCTTCGCAATATCTGTTGTGGGCCTTGTATGAGGCATATTTGCAGGAGGATTGATTCTTCTGCCGCCATATTTTCCACTGATTATACGCATGCTGCTATTGCAAAAAGATGGCTGAAATAATGTGGCGGATTTTCCTGCCATACATTGAGATCAGACCATTCAGCAGGTAATGACAAGAAAGAAATTCCTTTGATATATTTATACAATTCCAAATACAAAGCAGAATCTTCGTTTATCATACCGGAAGCCTGTAATTCGATAGTAGCAGGTTCCAATTGCAATGCCTTACAAGTAGACAATATATGATAAGCAGCATCTTCCGGTGTAGCATAGTCGAAATGACGGAAGAAATTTAGTTGCCCGTTTTTGCGAACCATAAGGCAGAAATTTCCTGGGGCAAAGTGGGCATAAAATAAATCTGTACTAGTATTATAAATACTTGGTATTAATCCAGCCTCATGTACAGGATGACAAAGCGGAAACTGAGCTAAAAAAATATTTTTAATTACTGCAGGAACTTTATACACTAAATAAGCCTGCAAGGCTTGCACAAACTCATGCTGGGTATTCCCATCACTACTTTCTCCATAAAGCAAGTCCAGCATATCGGCACTCGTGTTACTTTGATAGAGAGAAGAGGGTACCAATAAATGATTTTCAAAAGTCCAAATGATGTTTACTGTAGAAAAATCTTTATCAAAACAAGGCTCCGCCAATATTTCTTGTAATTGATTTTGTATCGTTTGTTGGGTATTGTCTTTTACATAATGATAAATACGTAGCCAATAAAAAGCAGTACTAGCAAGGTTGGCACATAAAAAAGATACAGAATGTCTTCCTGCCAATATGTACAAATCCCCGGTGGGATGATCTTCATGGCGCTGTATATGGAAGGATGTTTGCACTTGTTGTATTTCGGGAAGCAAAATAAGATAAATTTGTTGACTTTATGGAAATGACGGCAGCAAATGATGATTTAAAAGTACAGGTAACCAATAAACAGGTGCTCTCCATAGCTTTGCCCATCACCTTAGCCATTTTGATTCCACAAATCAATATGCTGACCAATAGCATTTTCCTTGGGCAACTTAGTACCGAGGCATTGGGAAATGCGGGTATTACAGGGGTATTTTACCTGATTTTTGCTGTAGCGGGGCATGGACTTAATAATTCCTTACAATCAGTATTTAGCAGATATGCGGGAAGTGACAATACACAGTCCTTTTATATCATTTTAGCACAGGGCGTAAGAATTAGTCTTCAATTTGCCACTTTTGGCATTTTATTCACTTGGTTATTGGCACCCCTATTACTACAACCTGTTGCTGCCGTTAATGCGTATCCGCAGGAAATTGCTTTTTTAAAAATCAGGATTTGGGGTCTTCCTTTTTTATACCTCTTTCAAATGGGCAATGCCTTTTTGGTTGCTTCACTTAATAGCCGCTATTTGATAATCGGTTTTATTTTTGAAGCTGGCGTAAATATTATACTTGATTTTTTACTCATCAAGGGGCGGTACGGCTTTCCTGCACTAGGTTTTAATGGAGCTGCCATTGCTTCTGTTATTGCAGAAGCAGTTGGCTTATTGGTGGTGATTATTGTATTGTTTAAAACTGGACTCAAGAAAAAATACAGCCTATTACAAGATTTTCGATTCCATAAAAAAATAAGCAAGGAAATTATTCGCATGGCAACACCGCTCATGTTGCAATACATAATCAGTGTTACCACTTGGCTTGTATTTTTCTTTTTGATTGAAAGCAGGGGATTCGAATTAGACAAGGCCATCAGTAATGTGATGCGCAATGTATTTGGATTGGCTGGGGTATTTGTTTGGGCCTTTGCTGGTACCAGCAATGTGATGGTGAGTAATTTAATGGGACAAAAAAGACCCGACCTAGTGATAAAAGCCATCAACAAAATCATGTTATGGAGTATTGGCTTATGTATGCTGATGATTGGCCTATTGAATTTATTCCCAGAAATATTTTTTCAATTATTTGGTCAAGATAGTCGTTTTGCAACAGCAGGCATCCCAGTAGTACGTACAGTTAGCTTGGGCATCTTTTTTATGAGCATTGCAAATATTTGGCTAAATGGTGTTACGGGTACAGGTAAAACCAAGATAAACCTGATCATTGAAATAGTAGCCATTGGTTTTTACCTACTCTATACTTGGTATTTTATGAAATGGCATTTTGTATCACTGGCCATGGCCTGGAGTAATGAACTCATTTATTGGGCTGTCATTTTTACTATGTCATTTGCCTATTTAAAAAGCGGTAAATGGAAAAAAAATCCCCATTACTAACAGAAAAGCATAGCCGATAATTTAATTCGCTTTCCAGGTATTGTTATCCCTATTGATATCAGGGAATACTTTACCCGGATCAATTTCTACCGACTTCAGTGCTTCGGTATTGGGTAACTTTAATTTCCATACAGCTGTATTGTTCCATATCTCAACAGGTAATTTAACCATTCCTTTTTTTCCTGATTGGGTTTCGTATCCAATGTAGGCAGGCATGGCCATTTGATCGAGATTGGCGATGGTAACCACTGCGTTTAAATTGGGAGATTCTACTTTTACTAGGGATTGATCTAATTTAAAATTCTCCAAGAACCAGGCTTTCCAAAACCAGCCTAAGTCCTCCCCTGCAGCATTTTCAATACTCCTGAAAAAATCCCATGGTGTAGGATGCTTGTATGCCCATCTTTTGATGTATTCTTTAAAAGCATAATCAAACCGATCGGGACCTACTATTTCATTGCGCAATAATTCTAGTCCATAGCCAGGCTTGTAATATAAGGCCGTCCCTATATTCCATTCTTTGATGGCATCGGGTGTATTAAGAATTGCTTCGCTTTCTTCACTGAAATAATAAGAGGCCATATTTTCCATGCTGGTTGGCGCACTTTTATACTCTCCATTATTAAAATCATCGTCTGCCAACGAATTAATGAAAGTATTGAAACCCTCATCCATCCAACCATATTTTCGCTCATTACTACCTACAATCATAGGGAACCAAGTATGGCCAAATTCGTGATCAGTTACACCAAATAGTCCATCTGTTTCTGCCTTACTACCACAGAATACAATGCCAGGGTATTCCATGCCGCCAACATTACTAGCCACATTACTGGCAACTGAATATGGAAATTCAAACCAGCGTTTGCTATAATTTTCAATACTGCCCTTGGTATATTCTGTTGCCCTGCCCCATGCTTTTTTCCCATTACTCTCCCCAGGATATACACTCATTGCCAAACAATTTTTGCCACTAGGCAAATTGATTTTAGCGGCATCCCAAATAAAACTTTTAGAACTGGCCCAAGCTACATCTCTGGCATTGGTGATTTTATATTTCCAGGTCAACATATTTCCAGCAGGTCTGGATGCAGGATTTTTAATTTCATTTTCACCACGAATGACAATAGTTTTATCACTCCCCCTTGCAGCTGCCAATCTACTGATTTGAGTACTTGTCAAAACATCGCTTTCGTTTTGAAGTTCACCACTGCAAACAACGATATGAGATGCTGGCACGGTAAGGTTTACTTCAAAATCGCCATACTCTAAATAAAATTCACTGGGGCCCAAATAGGGTAAAGTATTCCAACCTTGCACATCATCAAATACACACATGCGAGGATACCATTGTGCTACTGTAAAAACTTCTCCGTTCTTGGTATTTAATATGCCACAACGATCTGCACCATATTCGGGTAAAGTAAAAGAAAAATCAACACTAAATTTAATAGATTCACCTCCTGGCTTCAGGGGCATATTCAATCTGATTTGCATTCTGGTATCAGTAATAAGGTACTGCGCTGCTTTACCATCTTCGTATTTAACACCAGCTATTTTATACCCCCCACTAAAATTAGATTTACTATCCCCATATCTACTCCTGCTATCCAATGGCATTCTTGCTTGACCACGACTTTCTTTATTAAATAAATTTTGATCCAATTGCAGCCAAAGGAATGGCAAACCATGTGGACTATTGTTTTTATAAGTAATGGTTACTGACCCAGTAATTTCATGTGTCAACTCGTTTAGTGTTGCATTGATTTGATAATCGGCTTTATTCTGCCAATACCCTGTATTGGGTTCACCTGTACCAGCTCGTGTAATGCTACTACCACTTGGATAAAATAAGGGGGAGAATAATGTATGTGGATCATACTTGGTTTCAATAATATCCTCTCCTTGAGCTTGAGCGGTTACGCTCATAACCAGTATGCATACAAAAGCAAGAAATAATTTATTCATAACAATAATTTTTGCAGAATGAAGATAATGAAGAACCAGTGTTTTAAACGATTCGATTTAGTCTATTTAGTAAAAACTTCGTTAATACTCTTGAAACCATGAAACCCCTAGTTGGCCTTCCAACTGTTTCAAGGGCGGATATAATTTATTAATCTGTAATCTGATGGAAACAATTCGGTCGTCTAATGTTCTTATTGTATCTGTCATTTCTTGCGCCAAAGTTTCCAATAAGGGAGTTGGCACTCGCATACGTTGTTGTACAATTTCATAGACGGATGCATAATTGAGTGTCTGATTAAGTGCTGTAATCTTTTCGGTGGTATGAAAGCATACATCTACATTCACTTCAAATTCGTTTCCCAAAATTTTTTCCTCTTCAAATAATCCGTGATAGGAAAAAAAACGAAGATGATGCAAATGAATACTAAGCATACTGCAAGAGTTGATTAAAAAGGTTTCTATTAATGTAACCCCTTTTCGCTGAGATAACGCTCGGTATCTAGGGCTGCCATACAACCACTGCCAGCAGCCGTTACCGCTTGGCGATATACTTTATCTTGTACATCCCCTGCAGCAAAAACGCCTTCTACATTGGTTTTGGAAGTGCCGGGAATAGTCTTGATATAACCCGCGTCATCCATGGTAATATATCCTTTGAAAATTTCACTATTGGGCTGATGACCGATGGCTACAAAGAAGGCACTAACAGGAATTTCTTCGGTGGTACCAGTTTGATTATTTTTTATCCTTACTCCTTCTACTTTTTTATCGCCCAGAATTTCATCTGTTTCGCTATTCCAGTATATTTTAATATTGGGGGTATTGATGGCTCTTTCCTGCATTACTTTACTCGCTCTCATTTCGCCACGTCTAACGATCATGTGTACCTGACTACATATTTTAGAAAGATACATGGCTTCTTCGGCTGCAGTATCTCCTGCTCCCACAATGGCTACTTCCTTGCCTTTAAAGAAAAATCCATCACATACGGCACATGCACTAACACCATATCCATTCAGTCTTTGTTCACTTTCCAATCCGAGCCATTTGGCACTTGCGCCAGTACTTATAATTACAGCATCAGCTTCGATCCATTTTTCTTCGTCTATTTGTACGCGATGTGGCCTTGCACTAAAATCAACTTTTGTTGCCAATCCATACCGGATATCTGCGCCCATTCTTTTTGCCTGATTTTCAAAATGCACCATCATTTCAGGCCCTTGAATACCTTCCGGATAGCCTGGGTAGTTTTCTACTTCAGTAGTAATGGTTAATTGACCACCAGGTTGAATACCTTGGTATAAAACCGGATTGAGTCCGGCACGGCTAGCATAAATAGCGGCTGTATAACCTGCGGGGCCAGAGCCGATAATCAAACAATGTACTTTTTCTATTTCCATTTAGATATAATTTAGTCCCCGAACAATGCCGGATAGAGCACGAATTTACAAGAATGTTTTAGTTAAGGAAAATTTGAAGTAAATCGAGAGGGGATTATTTTACAATCAGGGTTTGAAACCAGGCTGCATAGCCGCAAAAAGACCCCAGGGCGCCATTACTGATATTTCCGAGCACTTTATTGGGTTGACTAAAAGGATTTCCAATACTTTGTTGTGCAAATTCCCATGTACTCCAGAAGCTATAGGTAGCTTTATCAATATTACAAAGCTTCAATGTAACGGTGTCGCCTTTTTGGAAAAAATTACTATCCGCCTTAGGAGGGTCATTTCTATTAATCCCTTGATCTACTTGTAAAACATAGGTAGTTCCATCAATAATGCGATCATCAAATACAGAATTAGCACCGGGCCAAAACGGCTCCCTATTTTTCTTTGTGTAATAACGAATATAATTTCCTAAACCTGGAGGGTCGGTGGCCCTTGTCATCATTACTCTTTTGTTGGTATCAGGATTTTGGGGAGCTGCTTTAAACCAAATAGAATCGGGGTACTTGGTCAATAAAGGTATTGTTGTACTGGCTGTATAGGTTTGCGTTCCAGCTTGAATGTTTAATGTATAATTTTTATTGAACTGTCCTTTAAATGCCGTTGCAGGATTGGATAAATCCACTCCATATACATAGCCAGTATAGCCTCCTCCCAATGGAAAAGCATATTCCTTTAGGGTATGGGTAATACTCCCATTACTGATTTGTATAGTAGCATTGTGAACAAATGAGTTGGCTAGTATATCACTGGAAATTTTTCCGAAATAATCCAAGCTTTTTGAAAGGACAACTGTAGGATATTCATTGTTTTCTATTTGCGCATCCACTACCAATAAATCCGCTGCATTCTTCAGATTAAAGTTGATATTTTTCTCACAAGAAGAAAATAGGAGAAGGCATAAGGAAAGACCAAGTAAAACATGCTTTTTCATCGTTTGCAAATTTATTATATAAACAAGCAAAGGGCTGAATTGTTCAAGCTTTTTTTGTCAAATCCTTATTCCTTCTCCCGCATTTTCATAGAGTCGACTTACTGAACCGCTACCTTACGGCTTTCGGTAAAATTGCCTGCCTTTATATTTACCACATAAATTCCCGTATTGGCCATCCTTAACCCATTCAACATGAAATTATTTTGGCCTTTCACTAATGGCTGTACCTGAGTAGCCACTTTTACACCAGCTGAATTAATGATGCTGATGGTTGCTTCTTGTACTTTGTTACTGACTATGCTAACATGCAACCAATCATTCTTACTGAGTAAGGTTGGGAAAACATTATCAATATAAGTGGTCAGAGCAGGTTTCAATGAAAGTATTCGAGAATATTCAAATTTGCCATTCATATCTACCATTTTTAAGCGATAATAAAGGACGCTTGCAGTACTTGGCAGATGCAAATCTTGATAACTGTATTTTTTTACGCTATTGGAATTGCCTGCACTTGCAACAGACTGAATTGTTTGATAGGTAAGTCCATCTACACTTCTTTCAATATCAAAACTCCTTGAAGCTACTTCTGTATATGTACTCCATTCAATCAATGCTCCATTATCTGTTAATCTACCATTGATATCACCCAATGTAACAGGAATGGGTACACTAAGGATGCTGCTATTATAGCAATAATCACCTGTTTCATCACCACTATTATCAGCTGCTATGCCCGACATATGAAAACTAACGGAGGATGTTCCTGAAGCAGGTGCTGTCCATTTTAATCCAGTATAAGTATAAGAGGTTCCCGTAACTAATACGGCACCATTATTTTTTAATTCTCCAGCTACTACGGTCGTATTCGGATTGGTGGTTGAGAATGTTCCCAAGGTAGAAGCAGTAGCACTACCTCCAATAACCGCCTTGATGGTAAATCCCCACATGGCCATGGGCGTTGCATTGGTAATGGTAATACTAAAATTATATACCTGACCCGCTCCGTATGAACCAGTTGGCAAACCAGTTGCTGTTACAGACCCTCCAGCAGGGTTTAATGCAAAATCTCCATGGCAGTTAGTGCAGTACCTGGCTGGTGTAGGAGCTCCTGTATATCCAGTAGGTGGTATGGGCTCTTTGAATCGTACATTAAATGAATCTAAAACAATAATGGCTAAAAAGCCACAAACCAATAGGATAATGATTTTCTTCATGAGTTTTAATTTTTTATTTAAGAATAGTCTTAGCCGCTAATTGCCTATTGCAATTTGCCTTTGCCAGCAGGTGGATTAAATAAGAGGGTAAAATTCAAGTTAACATTGAAAATAGAAGTGCATTTATGAAATCGGATTTTGATTCTTCAATTATAACTTGATACTGTAAAACTATACCCGAACTGACTGTATAATTATGACGACTGTTCTATATGCAATATGATTTTAATCAGTATTTATTTTAATATATGCAAAAACCCCGCCAGAGGCGGGGTTTTACTAAACCATCCAATTTATTTATCCCAGATAAGCTTTCAGGGCACCACTATAACGTGCTTTTTGCAAACGTTTAATAGCCCTTTCTTTTATCTGACGAATACGTTCTTTTGTTAAATCATATTTCTGACCAATTTGTTCGATTGAGGTACCAGCTTCTCCATCCAATCCAAAATAAGCATTTACAATTTCAGCTTCTCTTGGACTCAATGATTTAAGTACTCTGCGAATTTCATTTTTCAATGAATCATGCATAACATCTTCATCCGTGTCGGCACCGCCTTGTAAAAGATCGCCCATCGCTACATCTTCGGCTTCGTGTACGGGTGCATCTAAACTAGTATGACGGGTATTACTTTGAAAAATATTATTGATTTCTGTTTCGCTCATCTCAAGCAATTCAGCTAATTCCTCTGTAGAAGGTTCTCTTTCATGCTCCTGTTCAAATGCCATATAGGCCTTATTGGCCTTGTTGTAGGTGCCAATTTTATTTTGTGGCAACCGAACCAATCTTCCTTGCTCAGCCAATGCCTGCAATATAGATTGACGAATCCACCATACGGCATAGGAGATAAACTTAAAACCTTTGGTTTCGTCAAAACGTTGTGCAGCTTTTATCAAACCCAAATTACCTTCATTTATCAAATCACTCAATGATAAACCTTGATGTTGGTATTGCTTTGCAACCGACACTACGAAACGAAGGTTGGCCTGTACCAATTTATCCAAGGCCCGCTGGTCACCCATTTTAATTTTCTGAGCAAGAATGGTCTCCTCCTCTGGAGTAATCATCGAAATCTTTGAAATTTCCTGCAAATACTTCTCAACTGCCTGACTATCACGGTTTGTTATCTGCGTTGCTATTTTAAGTTGCCTCATTGTAGATGTTTAATTTCAGAATTTTATAACTGTAGTATGACCAATTTTGCTGCTCAAATGTTGCAAGTGAAAGGTTAAAATACAAAATTTCGACACAAATTGGGTGCAAAGGTACTATCCAAATTCCGCATTTCATAGTACTGTAGGAAAATTTCGGGCATTTGGTGGATAAGTAAGTTCAAAATAAGGTTTTGGGGCTTATTTTTAATAAAAAATGCCCACAATCTTCATTTTTGGTGGACAAAACACATTTTTGCTGATGAAAATTGACTACCTCTTAAAAAATCAACAGACTGTGCCAGCCATTTACTAAATACAATTGATCTAAATTGCACTAAATTTTCACCGTTTGAGAACGATATTGCTATTTGGAGCCGGTAAATCTGCTTCGGTATTGATTGATTACCTGATTGCTGAAGCTCCATCAAATAATTGGAATATTACCATCGCAGATTCCAACCTGGCGTTGATATTGTCCAAAACTGGCAATAGCTCCTTCACGAAAGCAGTTGAAATCGACATTTTTCAAACGGAACAAAGGCAGTCCTTGATTGCAGGAGCCAATATTGTCATTTCAATGATACCCCCCACCCTTCATTATTTAATTGCAGCTGACTGCCTACTTTTTGAAAAGAATTTATTGACTGCCTCTTATGTTGATGACGCCATTAAAAGCCAACAAAAAAACATTGAAGCAAAAGGACTTTTATTTCTATATGAAATGGGACTTGACCCAGGCATTGACCATATGAGTGCCATGAAGATCATTGATGAAATAAAAGAAAAGGGTGGAAAAATAAATTCATTTAAAAGCCACTGTGGTGGTTTGGTGGCACCCGAAAGTGACGACAACCCCTGGCACTATAAAATCAGTTGGAATCCGCGCAATGTAGTAATGGCAGGAAAAGCAGGAGCCATTTATAAATTAGATGGCCAAGAAGTAAAAGAAGATTATGCATCACTTTTTGCCCAAGTAAGAAACTTGCCTTTTGATGAAGAGATTGGCCAATTGGCCTATTATCCCAATCGCGATTCTTTAAGCTATAGCAGCATATATGGACTTGAGCAGGCGCAAACGTTTATGCGTACTACCCTCCGGTATCCGGATTTTATATTTGGATGGAATAATCTGATTGCATTGAAATTGACAGACGAAACCATGCAATATGATACCACTCAATTAAGCCTTGCCGATTTTTTTCAACAACATTTTGAAAAAATTGGATTTGATAAATGGCTGGATGACACCATTTCTGAAAAACTTTTGCAGGTAAAAAACAATACTGCCGCCATTCAGAAAATAGAGGAAGAAGAAAAAAATATAGTAGCAACTGAAGGGAATCATGCTGCAGCGAAAGCAACGGAACTGGCGCAAGAAAAAGCAGTTGCCAAGCAAGCTATTGGTCGCTATATGAAAGAAGCGAATCTTATTGTAAAACAATTATCCAATCTTGGTAAAGAAGACAGTAATACCCTTATCAACAGAGGTGTTTGCAGTGCAGCAGACATTCTTCAATTTGCACTAGAAAAGAAATGGGTACTATTACCGTCCGACAAGGATATGATTGTTATGTTGCATGAATTTGAATACGAGTTAGCAGGTAAACTGTATAGCATTCAAAGTGCATTAAAAGTTATTGGAGATGATAGTATTCGAACTGCCATGGCAAAAACAGTAGGATTGCCCTTGGGTATTGCCGCTAAACTTATCTTGAACGGGCAAATACAATTAAAGGGATTGCATATTCCTGTTGTGAAAGAAATTTATACCCCTGTTTTGAAAGAATTGGAAAACTGCAATATCCGATTTAAAGAAACGCTTACAGAAGCTTAATGCTACATTTAATAGGACTGCAACATTTTCTTGTATTTGATTAATTGATTCCAATAGGTAATCCATAAAATAAGCGCAAAAATCCAGGTTACAAACCCAATAAAGGGAATTAGCGTAATACAGACCGTTATACAATACCATTGCCCTGTAGTAAATGTAGGGTGAATATTGGCTTCATCTAAAATAGCTTCTTCCCAAATCCCCAATGTAGAAACGCTGTTTCTGAATTCCAATTCATTGCGCAATGAATCTGCAATGGACCTTACTACATGGAATTGCCAGATCAGACCAAAAACAGGAATCAATTGTAACCACACTTGCGCAACTGGCATTGCCCGATTTTGCTCGGCTACCTGCTTCAATGTGTCATATTGAACTTTTATGAACAAGATAAAAGGCAATAATCCAACTAAAGCCAGCATAAATAAAGCACCCGCCATAGTTTCCCAACCTTTCATTGTATACTGTTTAGCTATTAAATTTTTCTTTTAATAAGGATATCAACTGCCCCACTCCTGCTGTGGCAGGCAAGGCTATTGTATGAAGATGGAAATCAGTTTGCACTAACGGGATCTTCTTATCCACGATATAAAGTGGAATGCCCGCTGCAGCATACTGCAGCAAAGATGCAGCTGGATATACTTGTAAAGAAGTTCCAATAACTACTAATGCATCACAGTCATGCACAAACGCAGCAGCTTCCGCTAAGCGGGGTACCGCTTCTCCAAACCAAACAATATGTGGACGCAACTGATAACCATCGGGAGCCAAATCGCCCACCTGAATAACTCCTGTACAAGGATAGATGGTTTCAGTATCTGCAACACTCCTCATTTTAAATATTTCGCCATGCAGGTGCAAGACATTTGCACTTCCGGCACGCTCATGCAAATCATCTACATTCTGTGTAATAATCGTTACCCTGAAATACTCTTCCATAGTAACTAAACCAAGGTGTGCTGTATTTGGCATAGCAGCAGCCACCTCAGCTCTTCTTTGATTGTAAAAATCCAATACCAGTGGTTGATTTTTTGCAAAGGCTTCGGGTGTAGCCACTTCTTCCATTCGGTATCCCATCCACAATCCATCGTGATCGCGGAAAGTCTTCAATCCACTTTCAGCAGAAATGCCTGCTCCGGTAAGTATGACAATGTGTTTTTTATCCATCGCTTGAAGGAAGATAGAGTCAATTATTTTTCACCTGCCAATTGCATAATAATTTCCCACTCTGCTTCTTTTACGGTTTGAACAGAAAGCCGACCCAATCGAACCAGGTCCATATTTGCTAAGGTTTTTTCCTTTTTAATGATGGATAATGGGACGGCATTTTTTAATTTCCGAACGGGTTTTAAATCAACTACTACCCAGGCAGTATCTTCGGTAGTAGGGTCTTGATAAAATTCTTTTACCAGTTTGGCGATACCCACTATTTCTACCCCTTCATTGCTATGGTAATACAGTACGAGATCGCCCTTTTTCATTGCTTTCATATTGTTTCGGGCACCATAATTTCTTACCCCATTCCAAAATGTTTGCTTGTCTTTCACAAACTGATCCCAACTATATACAGAAGGTTCAGATTTAACCAGCCAGTATGCCATAGAAAATAGTATTTAGATTTTATCACCAGCCACTTGCCAATACATCGGCGATGTGCATCGTTTTAATTGGTAATTGATGGCCTTTAATATAACCATCCAAGTGCATGAGACAACTTAAATCAGTGGATATAATAAGGTCCGCACCCGTATCCATTGCGTTGCGCACTTTTTGATCGGCCATGCCTATTGAAATGGCATCATATTTTACTGCAAAACTGCCACCGAAACCACAACAGGTTTCTACGTCGTTCATTTCAACCAGTTCCAATCCTTTTACATGTGATAATAAGGTACGAGGACCAGTTTTAATTTTACATTCGCGCAAAGCAGCACAGCTATCATGGTAGGTAGCTTTTACTGGCAATACTGCATCAAAATTATCAATCTTCAATACATCGGTCAGAAATTCTGTAAACTCAAAAATGCGTTTACTCATGTCCTTTACCTGATTGTGTTGTGATGAATTTTCAAATAATTTGCTATAATAATTTCTTACAAATCCAACGCAGCTAGCACTGGGTGCTACTATATAATCGGCTCCTTCAAAATCTTTTAAAAACTTGCTGCAAACCGCTTTCGCTTCATCCCAAAAACCAGCATTGAATGCGGGTTGTCCACAACAGGTTTGGTTGGTATTGTAATGCACTTCGCAAGTAGCTTTTTCCAACACTTTAATCATGTTAAAAGCTGTTTCGGGATATAACTGGTCAACAAAGCAGGGTATGAATATTTGTACCTTCATATTTATTTATCTTTTTTCAAATAGTCAGCAATCGATAATTGTACATCATTAACCACATCGTATACTTTGATATCGAAATTAGTAGGATTTACATATAACCAATGGTAGGTTTCAAAACGATCCTTTCCATTATAGCCAGCCTGAATCAACCAAGGCGATTTAGCAGAATCTACCATAAAAGCAATACCATGTCGATGGCGACTAAAAGAATCAATATAATGATTGCTATTACTGATGAAAGGAATTGCAAGAATGGAATCAAGTATCGCTTGGTAGGAATATTTCACAGTAATTTCAGAAAGATTACTATCTGCTTTGGGCTTGATTAAACTATCCGCTACTGCAGGGTTTTTATTACCCGCTTGATTACATCCGTATACAATCAATAAGGTAATTATATAAAAATATGATTTCATGCTTATAATTTACGGGAAGTTAATGCAATCATTTGAATCGCCGTAAGTGCTGCTTCTTCTCCTTTATGACCATGCTTACCGCCGATTCTTTCCCTGGCTTGCAGCTCATTTTCTACAGTAAGCACGCCGAAGATGGTAGGTACCGGCAAGGACAAGTTCAATTGTAACACTCCATCTGTTACTGCTTTGCATACATATTCAAAATGTGGGGTATCTCCACGAATGATGGTTCCCAATGCAATAAAAGCGGCGGGTTTTTTTGTACTTGACTCCCAATAATGTTTGATGGTAAAAGGTATTTCAAACGCCCCTGGTATGGTGATTGTTTGAAATGCAATTTGCTTTTCTTGTAAAATCTTGATGGCACCTTCTTCGAGGGCATTAACGATGGTAGCATTCCAAGCAGTTTTAATAATAACAACAAAGGCATCCTTTGTTAAATGGATGCCTTGTTCATTATATAAGCCTGCATTATTATCAGACATATTGGTTTATTTTATTAAAAATTTACCACTCCTAATTTGGCCAACAATTTATCAACCTCAAAAGAACTTACTGGATTGGTCAAGGGAAAATTGGTTTTCAAATCCTTGCAAATTTCAATAGCTTCCTTGGTGTTGCCAATATAATCAGCATAATTAGCAGCTACCCATAGATGGTAGGCCTTTTGTGCTTCGTCTTTATCGCTCAACACATTGGCAGCTTTTTTATAACTGCTAAATGCATCGCTGGTATTCTTTTTTTCAGCATAAGCATCTCCTAATAATTTATAGGCTTTAGCAGCAATCTGATCAGCTCCTTCGCCATCAAATGCCTTTAAATGCTTAATGGCTTTATCAAAATCTTTCAGATTTAAATAGCAGGTGCCAACCATCAACGAGGCACGATTGGCTGCGGGTGTACCACTAAAGTTGTCAAGGATTTTAAGTAAACCAGTGATGTTTTGTGCTTTATCGCCATTCAATACAAAGTTGATTGAATCCTTATTGAATCCAGTTGAACTACTCATTACATCAAACAATTTTTCAGCAGGAAAAATTTGTTGTTCTGCTTTTTCATTCTTAGGTAATTTATAAAAGTACTTGTACGCAAACCAAGCAGTACCCAGTACAATAACTGTCGATCCAATTAAAATAATGCGTTTGCTGAATTTTGCCCAAAAGCCTTTTGCTTTGGCTACAATTGCTGCTGCTTCTTCAGGTAATTGTTGTTCAATTTTTTCCGCCATCTCAGTTTCCTTTTTGATTATTATTTAATATAAGTTATCTTTTTTAATCTACTATGAAGGGATAGTCCTGTTGTGCATACACGTCCTTCAGCAATTCATCATCCGAAGGCCATGGGCTTTCTTCAGCAAATGTAACACTGTCTTCCACTTCCACCCTTACTCTTTCATTAATTACTTCCACTTCCGCCTCCGTAACATTATAATGAGTTGTTAGCACTTTCAATGTATGTTCAATAGGATCTCTTTCTTTGTATTCTTCTACTTCTTCCTTGGTACGATATTTTTGAGGATCACTCATACTATGCCCTTTGTACCGATAGGTTTTAATTTCCAATAAAGTTGGGCCTCCTTTTTCACGTGCTCTATTAACCGCTCTCAACACTGCATTGTGCACTTCTTCAGGGCTCATGCCATCAACACTATCACCAGGCATATCATAAGCATCTGCCAATTTATAAATATCCAATACCTTACTAGTACGAGCCACAGAAGTACCCATTGCGTAATTATTGTTTTCGCAAATGAACACCACCGGTAAATCCCATAACATAGCCATATTAAAGGTTTCATGCAACATCCCTTGCCTAGCAGCTCCATCTCCAAAGAAACACAATACTACATTTTTAGTGCCCTTGTATTTTTCAGCAAAAGCCAATCCACCACCTGTGCCAATTTGAGCACCTACAATACCATGGCCACCAAAGAAATTTTCTTTCAAACCAAAAAAGTGCATACTGCCACCTTTTCCTTTACTGCAACCAGTAGCTTTTCCATATAATTCGGCCATACAAGATCTGGCGCTTACTCCTTTAGCAATAGCCAAGGCATGGTCGCGGTAAGCCGTAATAAATTTATCATCTGGGTTGGTAGCTGTCATACAACCTGCTGCCACCGCTTCCTGTCCAATATATAAATGACAAAACCCCCTGATTTTCTGCATCCCGTACAATTGGCCTGATTTTTCCTCAAAACGGCGCAATAGTAACATGAGTTCGTACCAGTATAAATAGGTTTCTTTTGAAAACTTTATAGCCAATGGATATAATTTTAGGCGGCAAAGATAAGGGAGAAAAGCTACATTTAAACAGGGTTGAATAATTGGTTTGAACTGAAAAAATGCCCCTTTTTAGCCTACTGGCGGTGGGGTTGATCACATGGCTGCAGTTTTTGGCTGAAAACAGTTTTATAAATTACCAGTAGGTGGTTAACTTGCGCCCAATGCCCCATTTGTCATCAATTATACTTACCCAATTTAAAAATTATGCCCTTTCGTCCTTTTCATTCAAGGAGAAAGTGGTAGGCATTTGCGGTTTAAATGGGCGGGGCAAAACCAATCTACTGGATGCTATTTATTATTGTTGCTTTACCAAAAGCTATTTTTCAAGAACTGATCAAATGAATGTTCAATTTAATAGCAATGGATTTAGACTAGAAAGCCAATTTAGTATGGGGCCAAATTCCAACACAGATGGATTAAAAATTGTATGCAAAATGGCCAATGAGGAGAAAAAGGAATTTTCGGTTAATGATATCCCCTATCAAAAACTTTCCGAACACATTGGCAGACTACCCTGTGTAATGATTGCTCCCGACGATATAGAACTAATTACAGGTGCTGCAGAAGGAAGAAGGCGCTATATGGATACCATTCTTAGCCAGATGAATGCCGAATATTTACTACAATTAATTCAATATACCCGCATCCTTCAACAACGAAATAGTTTACTAAAAAGGTTTGCCGAACAGGGCAAAACAGACAACTCCTTATTGGAAGTAATGGATGAACAATTGGTTGCAAGGGGACAATATATATTTGAATGCAGAAAAGAATTTAGCCTGGAATTATTACCCCTGGTACAGGAATTTTATAGCCAAATTGCAAATAACGAGGAATTGGTTGGGCTCCATTATGAAAGTCAATTGAATCAAATTGATTTTGCGTTGGTATTGCAACAGCACAGACAAAAAGACCTGCTTTTGCAAAGAACCAATGCCGGTATTCATAAAGATGATATCAGCATTTTATTAAACAATCAGTCTTTTAAAAACACGGCTTCGCAAGGACAAAGAAAAAGCTTATTGTTTGCCCTTAAACTAGCAGAATTCAAATTACTCCAAAAGAATAAAGGCTTTGCCCCGATTTTATTATTGGATGATGTATTTGAAAAATTGGATGATAACAGAATGAATAATTTATTGCACTGGGTTTGTAATGAAAATAGCAGCCAAGTGTTCATTACTGATACCCATCGGGAAAGACTAGAAAGTACCTTTAATAATTTGGGGGTACTGCATCAGATTATTGAACTTTAGTAAATAAAGAAAACACAAAATTGTACCTTTAATGCAGGATAGTAATTAAACCAATTCAAATGAGACAGTTTCCTTCTTTCTTTTTTTCACTACTGCTATTTCAACTGATATTGTTTGCAACTATTCAGGCACAAACTCGGCCAGCTGGAGTAGTTGTTGCCAACAAATCATTTGAAAATGGCATTCAAATGAAGATCAAAGGATTTACAGTAAAAGAAGCAGCCTTGTATTTTGATGATGAGAGCAAAGTGCCTGCAGATAATAAAGTAGCATTAAATCAACGCATCAACTTGCAGTTAGTGATTGATAAAGGATGGAATGAAGTAGCCGAAAGAGTGTACCCAGGGGGTTCCCAAATTATCAAATTAACTGATGGGTATGAAGTATTAAAATCAAGCGACCTATTTGCGTCTTATGACGAAACAGGCGTAACAAAAGAAGATGCCAGGTACATTACTTTAAATGCCAGTATAACCGAAATAAAAAACAAAAAGAATGGAGTGATTGTAAACTTTCGGATATGGGATAAAAAAGGCAATAGTGAGATAACAGGATCGTATAAATTTTATATCAAATAATGGGAGAATTATCCATTCAAGAAGCCATTCAACAATTCCTGCAAAAAAGCAGGTTAAAATCGGGTATTCAAGCCATCCGCATAGAGGAAGTATGGGAAGAAGTAATGGGCAAAACCATTGCGAAGTATACCGATAAAATTCAAATCATTCAACACACTTTATTTATCAGCACCAGTGTGGCTCCGTTGAAGAATGAATTACTTTATCAAAAAGATATTATTCGCCAAAGAATTAATGACGCCATGGGTGAAAGCATAATTCGGGAAGTAGTGATTAAATGACCCCATCACAGGTTTGCAATTAGCCCCTACTATTTTTTTTCAAAGAAGGATACCGTGCAAGCCGTTTGTATAATTACAATTTCACAAAACTTATTGTAATTTAAAAAGGGACAGTATTACTGTCCCTTATGAAATTTCAAATGAATTGAATTTAATTATAAAATTGCTGGGATAAATTATTGGACACCACTTTAAAATCATCTTCTTTCTTAATGATTTGATAGCAATTGTTGATGGCCCTGATATTGGGATTTGACAAGTGCTTTTCATTGTAAGGTGCCAACATATCTGTTTCACTTACTAGATTACCTGCGGCATCAGTTATACGAGTAAATACCCTGTAATGAAAATGCCAAGGATTTAATTCACCCACTGAATCTGCTGAAGTATAAGTATCGTTGAATCCTTCAAATATCAATTCACTGGTATGTTCAGGATGCAATTGCAGGTTTTCAGTAATGTTAATAAATTCATCCAATTGAGGATCATCGTGAATAATTCCACTGTCCCAAACTGTTTCCCCATTCAAAAATATCACCAAGCGATTATCTACATGCTTTACATTAATCCAATATTCTTTTTTCATTGTTATTAATTTACGTTATTAATTGAAGGTATAAAATTGAATGAAATATTATTACTACAGAATGATTTAGGTCATACAAATGACTGACGAATGTTAATCTTTTACGGCCACATTAAATAAAATGATTATTTTTTCTTATGGAGCAAGTAACACATCTTATAGGTATGTGCCGTTGCAGCTATACCTAACATATCGCATATAACAAGGTTGTAAGGAGATGTTTTGTCTGGGGGTTAGGTTTATTGATATTATACTTTCAGCTATTCATATCGTTTGTAAAAAGTCACCATAACGTCAACAAATATTCGAAATTTATACAATATAATTAAATCCCGATTTTTTCATTCAGTATTGCCAAAATATTTGTTTCTACAGCCATCACTTCTGCTTCTATGGCTCTTCCTTTGGTGATTATATCGGTTACAAATGTTTTATCCTGATAACCAGTTGCATTAATTCTAACATTCATAAAGGCGCCCATAACAGCAGCACGTATACAAAGTACCCCTACCCCTGCATCCGTTACTGAGTTGGGATTACCATTGAGCACCATGGCATGCAGTAAATCCATGGCAGCTGCCGAAGTTTCCATTACTTTAAAAGGTATTTCAATCGCGAAGCGGGTGGCTATTTGAATGGCAGCTGTTCTTTGTGCTTTTTCTTCTGCTGTTGATTTAGGCAGTGCAAAGGCTTCCATAATTTTATTAAAAGCTGCTGTATCAGCATCTACTAATCGAAGCAATTCCTGTTTACATGCCTGTCCTTTAGCAGCCCAATCACTAAACACTTGCCACTGTTCATCCCAACCTGGTTTGTGAGCGGAAAGATTGGCCACCATGGTACCCAAAGAAGCACCCAAGGCGCCCACATAAGCGGAGATAGAACCTCCCCCTGGTGCTGGACTTTCACTGGCTGTTTCATCTGCAAAATCAAGCAAACTCATTCTCACCAGTTTGCTGTCTTCTTTTTTAGTTAGCATATATTCAATGATTCTTTCTTGGGGTTTAAAGGGTGCTATTTCATCCAGCCCCATGGACTTGATAGCAATTTTAATTAGTTCTTTTTCTGAAACACCAATAGATCTTTTTTGTTTCAACAAGAAATATTTACCAGCATCCAGCATCGCTTTAAGGGGAATCAGTCCTACCAATTCACTACCGGTAACGCGTACACCTCTTTCGGTGGCTTTCAAACAACATTCATCAAATGCTATATGAACAGGAGTTTGGCTGATATTGGTAAGATTGATAGAAATCTGGGCAATACCATACTCTTCAATATACCACCCAATGGCTTTCACAAATTTTAAACTACCGGGTATATGTACAGGTTCTCCGTTGGCATCTTTAACAGGTTTTCCATTTTCTTTTTTAACCCTGCCTGCTTCACGCACATCAAATGCGATTGCATTGGCCCTGCGGGTAGAAGTAGTATTCAAATTAACGTTATAGGCTACCAGAAAATCCCTGGCTCCAATTACAGTAGCACCTCTTTTTGCATCCATAGTAGCTGGTCCAAAATCAGGCTTCCACTCGGGCAAATGTATTTTTTTGAAAAATCCTTCGTACTCACCAGCGCGAATGATAGAGAGATTGTTTCTAGTCGTATTGGGTTGTGCTGCTTCATATAAATAAATGGGCAATTGCAATTCATCCCCTACTCTTTTAGCAAGTTTTACTGCCCATGCGGCTGTTTCTTCCATACTGATATTGGCAATGGGTATCAACGGACAAACATCTGTTGCGCCCATTCTGGGGTGCGCACCTTTGTGCTTACTCATATCAATTAGCTCACCTGCTTTTTTAATCGCTTGAAAGGCGGCCTCCACTACATGGGCAGGAGATCCTACAAAAGTTACCACTGTTCTATTCGTTGCTTTTCCTGGATCTACATTGAGCAATCGCACTTCTACTGTATTTTCAATTACAGCCGTTATTTGACGGATAATTTCCATGTCATTGCCTTCAGAAAAATTGGGCACACATTCGATCAGTTGCATATAGCTTACTATTAATATAAATAAAAGGAACGTCCAGTGACCCTCCATTTCAACTGCAAATTAGTTTTTCTTTGATTGTATTCAAAGAATGCCTTCCCCCATATTGTATAAAAATCATATGAAGGCATGACAAATCTTGGTTTTATTTAATTAAAAATACCGGACTTTTGCAGTAAATAAAATTCTAATAAAATGATTCACCCCTACAATTACGTTACTGCAGCAGAAGCCCTTTCAATAATTCAAAGTGGAATGAGGGTTTTTGTACAGGGTGGCGTATGTACCCCTACTTATCTATTACACAAATTAGCCAAAGAAACACATCGCTTAAAGGATGTGGAACTGGTTTCTATTACACTAAAAGGAGATATTGAACTAGACAAACCTGAATACAGCGAATCATTTCATATCAATTCACTTTTTGTATCGGCTCCTATTCGTACTGCAGTAGCAGAAGGCCGTGCCGATTTTATTCCTGTTTTTTTGAGCGATATCCCTGATTTATTTAAAAATAGAATCCTGGACTTAGACGTTACCATTGTGCAAGTTTCGCCACCAGACAGACATGGTTATTGCTCATTGGGACTTTCTGTAGATATTGCCCGTGCTGCAGTTGATAGTTCTAAACAAATAATTGCATTGGTAAATCCACTCATGCCCAGAACACATGGGGATGGAATGATTCATACAGATCGCTTTGCCAAAATGGTTTTTCACCAGGCTGAATTGATTGAGGAAAGTTATAGTAGCAAAGTAGGCGAAACTGAAATGATCATTGGTAAAAATATTGCTGGCTTAATTGATGATGGAAGTACCCTGCAAATGGGTATTGGCACTATTCCAGATGCTACTTTATCTTTTTTAACCAATCACAAAGACCTAGGTGTGCATACAGAGATGCTCAGTGATGGTATTATTCAACTGGTAGAAAAAGACGTAATCAACAATAAGAAAAAGGCCATCCATCCCAATAAAAGTGTAACCTCTTTTGCCATTGGTAGCAAAAAACTTTACCACTATGTAAATGACAATCCTGCTTTTGCCTTCCTGGATATTGATTATGTAAATGATCCCCATGTAATCAGAAGAAATCCAAAAGTAATAGCTATTAATAGTGCTATTGAAGTAGATTTAACCGGACAGGTTTGTGCTGATAGTATTGGAGAATTGCAGTTCAGTGGCATCGGTGGACAAATGGATTTTATGCGCGGTGCCGCACTAAGCAATGGCGGTAAACCCATCATTGCATTGAATAGTAGAACCAATAAGGGCATTGCGAGAATTGTACCCCACTTAAAGGAAGGGGCTGGTGTTGTAACCACGCGTGGTCATGTACACTATGTGGTAACTGAATATGGTGTGGCTTATTTATTCGGAAAAAATCTTCGCCAGCGTGCTAAACTACTCATTGATATTGCACATCCTGACGACAGAGACAATCTTATGAAATATTGCTTTGAAAGATTTAAGATTTTTATAATAGACTAAAGCAGTTAACAATTATAGCAGCAGTATACAAATTGTATACTGCTTTTTTATGCCAGTATTATTCCATTGATCATTACTTTATCAATCAGGTTGGCTCCAAATGCATAAGGCAGATAAGCCAATGATGGCATGGGCTTGGTAAATATAAGATTGGCTTTTTTGCCAATACTTATAGAACCCAATTCATCTTGCAATTCCATGGCATAGGCCGCATTAATAGTGGCTGCATTAATGGCTTCTTCGGGCAGCATTTTTAATTGAATACAACTAAGTGATAGCACAAAATTCATATTGCCACTCGGTGATGAACCCGGATTGTAATCGGTGGCCAAAGCAATGGCAGCACCGGCATCAATCATTTGCCTGGCTGGTTGATAATTCATTCTTAAAAAGAAAGCAGCCGTAGGCAATAAAGTGCCAATGGTATTGGAGGCAGCTAAATCCTGTATGTCAACGGGCGTCATGGTTTCGAGGTGATCAACAGATAGGGCATTCAATTGAATGGCTTTTTGTAATCCGCCAATGCTGTTGAGCTGATTAACATGCAACTTGGGTAGTAGACCATATTGCCCTGCTGCCAAACAAATGGTTTCCATTTCTGCTGGAGAGAAAAATCCTGATTCGCAAAAAACATCGATATAATCAGCTAATTGCTCTTTGGCAATAACCGGCAATAATTCGTCTACCAATAAACTGATATAGGCAGCATGGCTTTCCTTATAGGCAGCCGGGTAAGTATGTGCACCTAAAAAACTAGCTTTTACAGGAATGGGGGCTGCTGCCTTTATTTTTTTTATCACGCGAAGCATTTTCAGTTCGCCTTCTAACGATAACCCATACCCTGATTTTATTTCTACGGCTCCTGTACCTAATCGCATCATTTCTTGCAACCTAACCATCCCAGATTCAAACAATTCCTCTTCTGTTGCTGCTGCCAGCTTTTCTGCTGAATTTAATATACCACCTCCCCTTGCTGCAATGTCGGCATAGGACAGTCCCTTTATTTTATCGATAAACTCTCCTTCCCTGCTTTGGGCAAATACCAGGTGCGTATGACTATCGCACCAGGTAGGTAATACAAATTGACCTGTCGCATCAATGATATGTGCTGGCAATACTGGCACTTTCAATTCAAGCTCATACATTTTACCATATTGTGCAATGATTCCATCTTCAACCAATAAAAAAGCATCTTCTAGTAAAGGAAGCGATTGCATTTCATTGCCTCTTAATAAATGATAACTATCCCGTACAGCTACCAATTGTTGAATATGGGTGATAAGCGTAGTCATGGTTTATAAATTTTGATAAAGGGAATGTGCAAAAGATTCTAGAGAAGGATCCCTTGCGCCCATTATAATCAATACTGTGCCCTCTTGAAAATGTGGTCGAATAGCATTTAACAATTCAGTTCTATCAGCCACAAAATAAGCTTGTTTATTCAATGCACGGATATCTACAATCAAGTCATTGGCTGAAATATCTTTTACGGCAGTGCCCCCAGCATAAAATATTTCGCTCATCCAAATTTCATCTTCGGGTCGCAATGCTTCGGCAATTTCTTTTACAAAATCGTGGCGTAAAAAACGAGTAGGCCCGTATCCATGTGGTTGAAACCATGCCAATACTTTTTTCCCCAAAGGCTGACAGGCACGGATAGCTGCTGCACACTTAACGGGATTGTGGGCATAATCATCAATTACCCATACTCCATTTTTTTGTCCCAATACCTGGTGACGCCGATAGATGCCTTTATACGCTGCTAATGCTTTAGCTGCTATTTTCAAATCAATCCCCAATCGATTGGCAACTGCTACAGCCGCTAAGGCATTCTCCATATTATGTACGCCCAAACATTGCAGGCTAAAATCGATGCCCTTTATTTTGAAAAATATATTCAATCCCTCCTGCTTGAAATCAGTGGCAGTTAAGCCTGCAGCTTTGGTGTTATGAATAGAAAAATCATTGGCCGACCCTACACTCAATTGCGCTGCAAATGCATTGGATTGATTTACGATAAACTGATTACTATGCGATTTGAAAACAGTAAATAACTGCATCAGTTCATCCATCTCCTGGTGATCTTTATCAATATTCAACAATAACCCAATCTCGGGATGGTACTGTACAATACTGCCATCACTTTCATCTGCTTCAATTACCAACCAATCACCTTGGCCAACCTTGGCATTGCCAATTTTACCTTCTTCCATGATCCGTACCAAACCTGCCCCACTGATAATACTTGGCTCCTGCCCTGCTACAGAAAGAATATCAAATAGCATGGCACTGGTGGTACTCTTACCACTGGTACCAGCCACTGCAATGGTCTTTTTACTTTTTGCAATCAATGCCAATACTTCACTTCTTTTTAAAATAGGTATATGCAAACTTTTGGCCAACTGCACTTCAGGCACACTGTCTTCGATTGCAGTGGATACTACCACCAAATCAGTAGCACTGGTAATACCTGTTCCGTTTTGAATAAAACACTGAATACCTTCGGCGATCAATTTATTGCGAATATCATTTTCTTCGTCTTCTTTAAAATACCGATCGCTGCCACTCACCGTTTTTCCAATGCCAGCTAGGTATTGTGCAATGGCACTCATTCCAACACCAGCGACGCCGATGAAAAATACATTTTTAAATTCTTTAATATCATTAATTGCCATAACTACACTTGTTTGGATGGATGCAATGTTCGAAATGCAAGGAATGCGCTAATGGCCATCAGTATTGACCCCAAGAAAAAGGGTGCTCCAGGTAAATAGAACGGTGCGTTTTCATGTGTAAAATAAAAGAATAGGTTATTCATGACCAAGGGCCCAATAATGGCCGCCAGGCTCATGACGCTGGTTAAAGCGCCTTGTAATTCGCCCTGTGCATTGGGTGGCACTTTTCCCGACATTACTGCTTGCAAAGCAGGCTGCGTAATACCACCTAAACAATAGGGTACTAAAAAAATAAACATCATCCAGCTTTGAGTAGCAAGTCCAAATAGCAACATACCGATGGCATATAAGGACAAACCCAGGTAAACACTTTTTTCATTTCCCAAACGAGGATTGATTACACGCGTCATCCCACCTTGTACGATACTAACCAGTATACCTACTACCCCCAACGAGTACCCGACCATTTTTTCATTCCAGCCAAATTGGTGGATGGTAAAATAATTCCAATTGCTCATCACCGCATGTGCGGCAATGTATACGAGCAACATACTCATGACCAATCCTCCTATCGCTGGAAATTTTTTCAATTGTTTTAAAGTGCCAATGGGATTGGCTCTTTTCCACTCAAATTTTCTTCTGTTTTCTTTTGACAGTGATTCAGGTAAAATAAAATAACCATAGCACCAATTGACTAAGGCCAGCAAAGCAGCAGCATAAAAAGGAAAACGGTCACCAAATTGTGTGAGTACTCCTCCCAATACAGGACCAATGACAAAGCCCAATCCGAATGCAGCGCCAATCATCCCGAAATTTTTCGCCCTTGTTTCTACTGTACTGATGTCTGCGATATAGGCAGCGGCGGTACTAAAACTAGCACCTGTAAAACCAGCAATGACACGGCCAACAAATAACCATCCATAGCTCGGTGCCAATGCCATAAAAATATAGTCAATACCAAATCCAAAAAGAGAAAACAGTAAAACTGGTCTTCTACCATATTGATCGCTTAAATTACCCAATATGGGGGCACATACAAATTGCGTGAAAGCATAAGCCACGGTTAGATAACTGCCATATTTAGCAGCGGTGCTGATATCTACTCCTTTTAAGCTGGCAATCAATCGGGGCAATACCGGAATGATAATGCCTAAGCCGATTACATCAATCAATAGCGTAATAAATATAAAACCAATGGCTGCATTTTTATTTTTCATAATAAGACTAGCTGCAAATATTATTTTTTTATTTTAAAAGGATGTGCTTCTGTGGTCAATACCGTTTGTTTTAAATCCAATGTTGCCACGGGAGCAAAGATTAAGTAAGCATATTTTAGCGTTTCGGCAAAGAAAAAGCTTTCCATAGAATTTGATTTCTCCAATGACTTTACATTATTCAGGGAGGCAAAACCTACTTCATTTCTACAATGCAGCAAAATATCGTCTACCATTCTCTTGCCCTCTATTAAATATTTTCTATCCTGCGTAAGGCGATAAAGGTAGAAACAACTTTCTAAATTTTCGGGGCGTAGTATATAATATGGACTTACTATGCTATCCGTTTTATAATTGAAGGCTTCTGGTTCGATATTGAATTTCGTCCACATATAATAGTTAGCCTGCTGAATTTTCTTTGCAGTATTGATATCTCCGCTAAAAGCACAAAGTCCTGCATAAAAAGCATCCAATGCGCCGTATATGGTGGCTATTTGTTTTCCGGTATGCATGTTCACCTGTCGCATGAACCAGCCATTGGCACTTTTGCGATCGATTAAGTATTTTTTAATGGCCACCTGGTGTTTGTCAAAGGCTGTTTTAAAATCGCGGTCGCCAAACAATAACCAACTCTTGTATAAGTATTCGTAATAAGAATCGATATAGCCACTGATATGACTTTTGGTACTCACCCATTGGCCGGTATTGATATCTATTTGTTCGCCCACCAAATCAATGGCACTTCGCTGCTTATATACATAAAGGATGGCTTTTTTAGCCGCGTTGTAATATTGAGGGTCGCCGGTTAATTTACTGAGTTTACCAAATTCCAGCATAAGGGTACCAATTTCAGCTGGATTATTAATACTATCGGCAGTGGCACCAGTTTGCAGGTGTACATAACGATAAGGCATACCCGTTTTTGAATGAAAGGCAGGCATTAATCGATTGGCAAGGTCTTGGGCCAATTGCAGAAAACGTGGATCGCCATCGAGTTCATAGGCCGATTGTAGGCCTGCTAATAAGCGTATAGTAATTTCAAATACCTGTACATTGGCATCTATATTAAAATTCAATTTGTCGAGTACCAGTTTTTTAGCAGCAGTAGCTTCATCGGTCAATCCCAATAAAATAAACGTATCGAATGCATCCACCGGCGTCATCAATAGGGGCGTTTGATACCAATCTCTATAAGATTTTGTCAGCGGTTTCAAATCATCGTGGCCCCATGCATAATCGGTATACCCCTTCCAGGCATGACGGGCGGCTTCCCTCACCCTTTCACACATTTGTTTTTTCATTTCCTCGTTAAATACGGGGCGATTCAATTGTGCAATAGAAAACAGGAAACTACCAACAGCCAATAACAGTAGGCTTAATTTTTTAAAACGCATATCAATGATTGTATCGCTAAATTAACCCTTATTGTGCAATAATTGGAAGAATGAAAAGCTTAGAAAGGGAATGAATACCGTGAGGGAAATTTTACATTTATTACATCAATAACCAATTGATAATACTCCTTAGTTACTGTCATTCGATTGATACCTGATTGTATAGATAACATAAAAATACCGAGTTAGAAACTAAGTAGTTTGAATTGATTACTTTTTAAGGTACATCACTTCTTTCACCAATTTCACAGTACGTGGAATATCGGGTAAATAAGCGGCTACCAAATTGGGTGCATAATGCATGGGCGCATCGACAGAAGTAATCCTGCGAATAGGTGCATCCAAATAATCAAATCCTTCTTTTTGTATGCGGTAACTAATTTCAGAAGATACAGAGGCAAAAGGCCATTGCTCTTCTACAATTACCAAACGGTTGGTCTTTTTTACACTTTCCAAGATAGTAAACCAATCCAGGGGACGAATGGTTGCCAAATCGATTACCTCTGCTTCAATGCCTTCTTTGGCCAATTCTTCTGCAGCGCCGAGGGCCACCTTCATCATTTTATTAAAAGAAACAATGGTAACATCCTTTCCTTCTCTTTTTATAAAGGCCTTGCCAATAGGTAGTAAATATTCTTCTTCGGGCACTTCGCCTTTATCGCCATACATCACTTCGCTTTCCATGAAAATAATTGGATCATCGTCGCGAATGGCTGATTTTAATAAACCCTTGGCATCATATGGATTAGAAACGGATATAACTTTTAAGCCTGGAATATTAGCATACAAGCTTTCAAATGCGGTACTGTGTTGTGCACCCAGCTGTCCGGCAGAACCGTTAGGACCTCTAAATACGATAGGGCATCCTACTTGTCCACCGCTCATTGCCAACATCTTAGAAGCGGTATTTAATATTTGATCTAAAGGTAAAACAGCAAAATTCCAGGTCATGAATTCAACAATTGGACGCAGGCCATTTTGAGCAGCACCCACCGCAATGGCAGTAAAACCCAATTCTGCAATCGGGGTATCAATTACCCTTTTTTCTCCAAATTCTTCCAACATACCCTGGCTTACTTTATAAGCACCATTGTATTCGGCTACTTCTTCCCCCATTAAAAACACTCTTTCATCCCTCCTCATTTCTTCCTGCATGGCTTCTCTAAGGGCTTCTCTATATGCTATCTGACGCATGTGCTATTATTGATTTTGAGTGGCAAATTTATTGTATCGAAGGCAAATGGGCAAATTATATGAAGGGTTGGGTATAAGACTTTCACTAAATGTTCATAAGGACTGGTTTAATACTGCTTTATTGCATAAAAAAAGTCTACACTGAGGCGACTTTATAATGAAATTTCATGCTAATTATTTGGTCAGTTCAGCCAATTTAGCCGTTAGTTTTTTACCAAATAAATTCTTGGCAACAATTCTACCTTCTTTATCCAATAATAGATTAGAAGGAATGGCCTTGATATAATATTGATTCGAACTGGCATTATCCCAACCCTTCAAATCACTCACGTGATTCCAAACCAATCCATCTGCATTGATTGCCTTGATCCACTTGGCTCTATCTGTATCATAAGAAACACCCAAGATATCAAAGCCCTTGTCTTTATATGCCTGATAAGCTTTTACAACATTGGGATTTTCTTTGCGACAAGGACCACACCAACTAGCCCAAAAATCTACTAATAATACCTTGCCTTTGAAACTAGAAAGATTGACTGAATTGCCACTGGTATCTGCTTGAATAATATCAGGTGCTACCATTCCAATGGCAACTGTTTTATAAACATCCAGCATCTTTTTTACATTCAGGCCTGCGGGACTGCCTTTGATTTTTTCACTTAAGGCGTTGTACAAAGGTTCAACATCTGACGCTTCTGCATAATAGCCAAACTCTTGCTCAATAGCCATTGCACTTCTATATGATTGGGGATGACTGGCAATAAATGACCCTACATATTTTCTTTTATTAATGGTTAGATTTTCTTCTACGGCATCCAGGCTATCCATGACTGCCTGATTTGAATCCTTTTCTGCCTGCTCGTAGGTTTCATAAAAAAGCTGTTCCATATCATTGGCAGGTTGAATGGCAGCAGTGAATACTTTTTCATCATCGTTCAATGCGCTACCAGAAACAGTCAGGTTTAGTAAAGTATCGCCCTTACCAGTAATTTTCATATTGGCAGGCTCCAAGTAAAATCTAAAATAATCTTTCTTGCGATCCTTTATTGTAAGCACCGCTGTTTGTGGCGTTCCCACTTTTCCTTTAAAACTAAAAACACCATTTACAATATTCACACTGTCTTTTGTTGGCGGTGCAGATTCACTATAACGGATAAGATACACCCGGCCTTTTTTAATTTTCGAGAAATTACCCTTGATGGTAAAAGGCGCCTCTTGTTGAGCCATCGATTGTAGGCTCAACAGCATCGAAACCGCTAAAAATAATTTGGTCATTCTTGATTTTTTATTTGAGTTAAAGTTTTTACGTTAGGAACAATTTTCAATCACCATGGCACTGGCACCACCACCACCATTACAAATACCTGCTGCACCATATTGTGCATTGTTTTGCTTCAATACATTTATCAGTGTTACAATAATTCTTGCACCACTACAACCCAATGGATGGCCTAAACTAACGGCACCTCCATTAACATTTACTTTGGCAGGATCTAATTTCATCCTTCTACTATTTTCAATGCCTACTACTGCAAATGCTTCATTCAATTCCCAATACTGAATATCTTGCATGGTAAGTCCAGCCTTGGCTACCGCCCTTGGCACTGCAAGTGAAGGCGTAGTTGTAAACCACTCGGGCGCCTGCTCTGCATCTGCATATCCTTTGATGATAGCAATTGGCTTTAAGCCAAGCTCAATAGCTTTTTCCTTACTCATTAATACCAGGGCTGCTGCACCATCATTCATGGTACTGGCATTTGCGGCTGTTACTGTACCATCTTTTACAAATGCGCCTTTCAATTCGGCAATCTTATCAAATTTTACATTGAATGGTTCTTCGTCTTTATCAAAAAGAATTGGGTCGCCTTTTCTTTGTGGAATAGCTACAGGTACAATTTCATTATCGAACTTACCTGCTTTAACAGCGGCTTGTGAACGCTGATAACTTTCAATGGCAAATGCATCCTGATCGGCCCTGCTTACGCCGCAAGTACTCGCGCATAATTCAGCTGCAATACCCATTGGCTTTCCATCGTACACATCGGTTAATCCATCTTTTGCTAAACCATCCAATAAATTAACATGTCCGTATTTATTTCCCCAGCGCATGGTATCGCTGTAAAAAGGCACATTGCTCATGCTTTCCATGCCACCCGCCACCACAATAGAAGCATCTCCCAATAAAATACTCTGGGCTGCTTGCGCAATAGCCTTCATACCACTGGCACATACTTTATTAACGGTGGTGCAATTCACTTCATTGGGCAATCCAGCAAACTTAGCTGCTTGGCGGGCAGGTGCTTGTCCGAGGTTAGCTTGAATTACACAACCCATGATCACCTCCTCCACTTGTTCGGGTTTAATGCCCGCTTTTTCAATGGCGCCCTTGATGGCCGCTGCACCGAGTTGAGTAGCAGAAAATCCTTTTAATGAACCCCCAAAACTTCCCAAGGGTGTTCTTACTGCGGAGATAATATACAGCTCTTTCATACGCAAATATTTTGTTGATGGTAAATGAATGAT
>CAIOIZ010000012.1 GCA_903858475.1 uncultured Bacteroidota bacterium | reverse complement strand
TTTTGGCAAATAGATACACAGGGCAAAATAAGAACGGGCAAAATAATGCTTTACAACCCCACCACAGGCAAAAGAGTAAAGAACCTTGAACTACCTGTTTACTGGGTACACAAAGCCCTTAAACAGCCTGAATTTGAGTTAAGGCAATGTTTGTTTGGCGAACACTTACTAATTGATAAAACAAAACCCGTTGCAATAGTTGAAAGCGAAAAAACGGCTGTAATTGCCAGCATTTATTTGCCCCAGTTTATTTGGGTTGCCGTTGGTAGCCTTACCAATTTGAACGCTGACAAATGCAGCATACTAAAGGGGCGAACTATTACACTATTTCCTGACCTGAACGGCTTTGAGAAATGGAGCAGCAAAGCAAAGGAACTTTCACACCTTGCAATATTTACCGTTTCCGATTTACTGGAACGCAAAGCCACAGAAGCAGAAAGGGAACAAGGGTTTGACCTTGCCGACTATTTACTAAATTATAATTATAGGGCCTTTGCCATAAATGAAACAAAAATTCATGTAACAAAAGAACAAGTAAAAACTTACAGCCTGGAACAATTAACAAAATTAGCCTGGGCCCATTTTAATAATTGCTTTTTTAACAGAAACAAAGCAGTATTGAAATTGAAATACTTTACTGCATGGGCTGATAGCATGAACACAATTCTAAAAGATGCCGGTATATCACAAATAAATTTTTTAAACAGTTTAAATATTAATTAAGATGCAAAAGAGAAAACAAGGTTTACAAAAGTTGACAGAAACAGATAAAAAGATCAAAGCCTTTTTAGCTAAAAAGAAAATACTTAAAGGTGAAGCAACAAATATTTTTACTAAAAAAGAACTTGATATTTTGGAAGAGATTCTTACAAAAAAATTAAACGAAAGTAAAGGAGTTGAACTTGATAGACTTTTAATACAGATAGATGAATTACTGCCGGCTGATACAAAAAATCAAATTTGGGAAAACAATCATTCTACCATTACATCTTCAATGAAAAATCATATTGAAGAATATGGAACGATGCCAAACAAAAACAAAATTGCCGCTGACACGGGATTAAGCAGACAAACAATTCACAAACACTTAAACGGTTTTGCTGAGCATCCTTTGTATGCTGAACAATTGAAGCAGTTTAAATTTATGGCAGACAGAGTATTGGCAAAGGTTATTAAAGCAGCATCTTTAGGAGATATTAAAGCAGCAAGACTTTACTTTGATATTATGGGAAGCATGAACGGGCCAACCTTAACAAATACTTTGATAAAAACACAAAACAATTATATCCAAATAAACGGTACAGTATTAAGCCAGGAAACAATACAGCAACTTACACCGGAACAACTGAACCGGATTGAAGAGGTGTTAAAGGGCGTGGTAAATATTCTTCCTAAAGGGAATTAGTAACGGTTATTAGCTTTTGAAGTCATCAATGAAAAACCGATATAAGGTCATGAATTATTTTGAAACGTTATACTTATTGACATTCTTTCTTTTAATAAAAAGACTATAACTCAAAAAGCTACAAAATAGAAAGCCTAGTAACCCAATTGTAACTTTTCTACGAAACCAACCAAATAGAGATTTTTCCCCAGTCCAAGAAGCGATTATTCTATTTGTTTCAGGGTTACTTGGTAAATATTCAACTTGAACTGGGTATGGTTCAGAATAAACATTTGATAAAACTTCCGGCAAGTCAATCGGCTTAATGACTTCCCCAATGCAAATTCACATTCTTCAGCACAATTGAATAAAAAAGGGCCGGCATCTTCTTCCCCGGCCCCGGCTTTGCAGCCTTGAAATTTCATTTTACAAAGAAAGGGGATGAAAGATCATTGGCGATGGGAAAAACAACAGTTTTCCAGGGTGTTTTGATCTGTAAAAAAAAGGTAAAAAACAGGGTTAATATGGCCCTTGTGTCGGAATTGTGTCGGAATAGGTAAAATAAAAAAGGGCTTCAATTGCTGAAACCCTTTACTGTGGCTGCTCCCCAATCAGGACTTGAACCTGAGACCCTCTGATTAACAGTCAGATGCTCTAACCAACTGAGCTATTGAGGAGTGTTCCCCTTTCGGGGCAGCAAAAATAAGGCTTTTTTCGTTTTTGAAAGAAAAATAAGCCCAAGTATTTAAAAGCTAAACCCTTTATTTTTTACAAACCCTATAAATACGCCCTCTTCCCTGATTTCCAATGGATGCGTTTTTAAAAAATAACCCTCCCCACTGATATTTAGGCCATTTTTTAAGCTGAACTTATACCGATGCAATGGACAAATAATATTCCCCTGAGGATCCAAGTATCCCTGATGCAGCTTAGCTCCAGCATGTGGACATTGGTGCGCACAGGCCCGCAGGTTCTGCTCATACCGCGCAATGCAAACTTTTTTACCCACTACCTCTAACTCGGCCAAGCCATTCGCCGAAAAGCCAATGTCCGCTTCCGACTCCGCAATTTTATGCCATTCATATTGTTTCCCTTCCTCCATCAATAAAAAAACTCTGCTTTATAAGGATACCGTATTCGATACATATCCCTCACTTTATTTAATATGGTTTGACGCAACTCTTCCAAATTACTGCGTTCTGTAGCTGAAATAAATACACAATTATTCCTGGTTTCATTCTGCCAACGCTGTTTCAAATCCAACACAATCTCCTTCTTAACGCCCGCCTCTAACCACTCGTCAAATGCCTGCACCTCATACTTATCCATTTTATTGAAAATAGTAACAGTAGGCTTTTCTGCAGCTCCCAAATCTGCCAAGGTCTTATTCACCACATTTAATTGCTCTTCGTATTGCGCATGCGATACATCTACTACATGCAACAGTATATCCGCTTCCCTCACTTCATCCAAAGTACTTTTAAAACTCTCCACTAAATGATGCGGTAATTTGCGAATAAAACCTACTGTATCACTAAGTAAAAAAGGCGTTTGCTCAAACACCACTTTTCGAGTAGTAGTATCCAAGGTGGCAAACAATTTATTTTCTGCAAACACGTCACTCTTACTAAGTACATTCATAATGGTTGACTTGCCTACATTGGTATAACCTACCAAGGCTACCCGAATAAATTCTCCCCTGTCCTTTCTTTGCGTGTATGCTTGCTTGTCAAATTCCGATAACCTTTTTCTTAGTAAACTAATTTTATCTTTTACAATACGACGATCGGTTTCTATCTCTGTTTCACCTGGCCCCCTGGTACCTACACCACCACCCTGTCTTTCTAAATGCTTCCACATACCTTTTAACCTGGGCAGTATATATTGATATTGCGCCAACTCTACCTGCGTTTTGGCCTGTGCCGTCTTGGCCCTTCTGGCAAAAATGTCCAATATCAAATCGCTTCTGTCAATTGTCTTAACACCCAATTCTTTTTCAATATGCTGTATTTGAGAGCCCGTTAGCTCATCGTCAAAAATAACGAGATGAATATTCCCCTTAAGTAAAATGTATTGCTTAATCTCTTCCAGTTTACCCTTACCAACAAAGGTCTTGCTATCGGGGTGCGCCAACTTCTGAGAAAACCTGCGCACCGTTACAGCACCCGCTGTTTCTGCCAGAAAAGTTAATTCATCGAGGTATTCATTCAGTTGTTGTTCGGTTTGCTCCTTGGTAACAAGCCCTACTAACACTGCACGTTCTTCCTCCTGTACAATTTGTTTTTTTTCTATCACGGCATTCTTTTTCTTTTCACAAAATTAAAGTGCTCCGCCAATGGCGAAGCACTTTAATAAAATTTTTATTTGTTGCTTACTTCTTGGCATTCATGGCAGCAATCCATTTCTGCATTTCTTCGCATGAACTATATTCTTTGTCAATCATCAAATAATAAGTAGGTATTTTTTTACCAAACCAGGCTTCTAATGACTCATTCTTTTTTTCTTCCAATGCCCTGGTGGCTATGCGATCATAATCATCTTTCAAATTTTCGCGATGTGGTTCCGTTCTTGTTTTCAAATACACAATGCGAATTCCTTTGCGACCTCTTTCATCTGCAAAGGGGGTAGGCTGACTGTAGTGTCCAACTCTTAAATCTTTCAACATCGCTACCAAATCCTTGTCCAACTGATCAATGGTCATAAAATTTCCATTGGGACCTTGCTTCATACCGCCGGTATATTTACTGGCATCATCATCACTGTATTTTGATACGGCTTCACCAAATTGCAAATTGCCTGTAATCAATTTCGCTCTCACTGAATCTAATTTTTCGGAACCAGCCTTCATTTCAAAGGAAGTTACTTGCGGTGATAATAAAATATGTCTTACTACTGCATCATCTCCTGCACGACTAATCATTTGAATGATATGGTAACCAAACCTGGTTTTGAATGGACTAGAAATTTGTCCATCCTTCAAAGAAAAAGCTTTTGCCATCCACACAGGATCCATCTCCTTCGAATTGCGATTCACTTCATATCTGCCACAATTGTCCTTACTACCCGGGTCTTGTGAATACAAAGAAGCTACTGAACAAAAATCTTTTTTACCCGATTCAATTTGTTGCTTATAGGTAGTCAATTGTTCCTTGCAATATTCTTCTGCGTCTCTGCTGGCTTTGGGGAATAAGGCAATCTCTCCAATCTCCACTTCACTTTCGTATAAGGCTAAACTATCAGCAGGAATTTTATTGAAATAATTTTTTACTTCTGTAGGGGTAATACGAACATCCCCTACAATTTTATTACGCATGGCCTGTGCCAATTTCTGGTCACGAATGCCTTCCCGCATATCTTCTTTTAACTGATAAATGGTTTTACCAGCAATGCGCTCTAATTCATCTTTGCTACCATACTGACTGATATAATAACGAATACGATTATCAATCTCAGCCTCCACCTCTTCATCCCCTACTGGCAAGGAATCTTTTTCTGCTTGCAATACCAAGGCCTTAATGCCAAGCGCTTGTTCTACTACTAAACACCTTCCGTTAGCAGGTATTTCCATACCCTGCCTTTGCATATCCAATAGGTTATTGTCAATATCACTTTTTAAAATAATCTTATCGCCAACGACGGCAACAATTTTATCGGCTGAAACTTTTTGAGGTTGTGCTACAGCAATGAATCCGGCCAAAACAAATAGCAGAATAAATGAAAAATTTCTCATAATTAAAATTGACTCCAAAAATAGACAGATAGCCGTCATGCGCTATCCGCTATACTTTCATTTAACAAAAGATTACAGGCAGTATGCTCCCATTAAAGGGTACGCTTCACTTCTACCTCTTCAAAGGCTTCTACAATATCTCCTACTTTTACATCATTGTAATTCTTCACTACCAATCCGCATTCCATATTGCTACTTACATCTTTGGCATCATCTTTAAAGCGTTTCAAACTACTCAATTCACCTGTAAAGATTACGATACCATCTCT
The DNA here is from genome assembly GCA_903858475.1 of uncultured Bacteroidota bacterium. Classification (GTDB taxonomy): domain Bacteria; phylum Bacteroidota; class Bacteroidia; order Chitinophagales; family Chitinophagaceae; genus Ferruginibacter. The sequence goes on along the minus strand of CAIOIZ010000012.1, from coordinate 7,582 downwards.
TACCAATCGGATACGACTATTACGGGCAATCTTACCATCTAATACATAACAACCCGCTACGGTAGCTTTATCAAATCGGTACGTTTCTCTGATTTCCACATTGGCCAAAATCTTCTCTTCCACGGTTGGTTCCAACATACCTTCCATCGCACTTCTAATTTCTTCGATGGCATTGTAAATAATGGAGTACAACTTAATTTGAATAGCTTCCTGTTCTGCCAAGCGATTGGCCTGCATAGAAGGACGCACATTAAAGCCAATGATGATGGCATCAGATGCATTCGCCAATGTTACATCACTTTCGGTGATGGCACCCACGGCTTTATGAATTACTCTAATAACAATTTCTTCTGTACTTAATTTTTGTAAACTATCACTCAATGCTTCCACAGATCCATCCACATCACCCTTGATAATTACATTCAATTCTTTAAAGTTACCCAATGCCAAACGACGTCCAATTTCATCAAGGGTAATATGCTTCTTAGCACGCATACCTTGTTCTCTTAAAATTTGTCCGCGCTTGTACGCTGTTTCTCTTGCATCCGCTTCATCGGCAAATACCTTGAAGGTTTCACCCGCCTGCGGCGCTCCATTCAATCCCAATATTAATACGGGTGTGGATGGAGGTGCTTCCTCTAGGCGTGAGTTCCTTTCATTGTACATGGCTTTTACCTTTCCAAAGTGCTGACCACTTACAATCATATCACCTTGGCGAAGTGTTCCGTTTTGTACGAGAATAGTGGCCACATAACCACGGCCTTTATCCAAAGATGCTTCAATGATAGTACCATTGGCAGGCTTTTCGGGATTGGCTTTTAATTCCAGTATATCTGTTTCCAGTAATATTTTTTCCAAAAGTTCGTCAATCTGAAATCCTTTCTTAGCACTGATTTCCTGACTTTGAAATTTACCACCCCAGCTTTCAACCAAAATATTCATACTCGCCAATTGCTCTTTAATTTTTTCTGGATTGGCGCCGTCTTTATCAATTTTATTAATCGCAAAAATCATGGGCACATTCGCTGCTTGTGCATGCGAAATAGCTTCCTTGGTTTGAGGCATTACCGCATCATCTGCTGCTACTACAATCACCGCTATATCAGTTACCTTGGCACCCCTTGCCCTCATCGCCGTAAAGGCTTCGTGACCAGGTGTATCTAAGAAAGTAATATGTCTACCATCTTTTAAGGTTACTTCGTATGCACCGATATGCTGGGTAATACCACCCGCTTCACCTGCAATTACATTGGTATTTCTAATATAATCGAGCAAGGATGTTTTACCATGATCTACGTGACCCATGATGGTAACAATCGGTGCTCTTGGCTTCAAATCTTCTTCATTGTCTTCATCTTCATCTATTTCTTGTTCAGCAGCATCATCTACTCCAATAAATTCTACTTCAAAATTAAATTCACTGGCTACCAATTCTATCACATCTGCCTCTAAGCGTTGATTGATAGATACCATGATACCCAAACTCATACACTTGCTGATTACATCTGCAAAACTTACATCCATCAAACTTGCCAATTCACTCACAGAAATAAATTCTGTTACTTGTAACTTGTTGGATTGATCTCCATCGGCACCCACCATTTCCGCTTGCTCATCTCTTTTTGCTTTGCGGTATTTTGCTTTCAAACTCTTGCCTCTTCCACCAGCACCGGCCAATTTAGCCTGTGTTTCTTTTAGTTTGTCTTGAATTTCTTTAGCATCAATTACCTTATCTTCTCTGCGAGGACTTGCATTGCCACCGCGGTTGTTATTAAAACGATTACCGCCACCGGCGCTACCTCGATTATCTTGTCCGGGACGATTGTTGCCACCGGTGCGATTGCCTTGCTGCTGTTGTTGTTGTTGCTGGCCACCAGCTTGTTGTTGTTGACCACCGCCAGTTTTTTTATCGATGGGAATACGCTTGCGTTTACGCTTCTCATCATTATTGTCTTTCTTAGGGCGGGTATCATTATCAACCGGCAATTCTATTTTACCTAAAATCTTTGGACCAGTTAATTTAGCTGCCTGAATATTTTCAATAATTGGATGATGTTCCTCTACAGGTTTTATTTCCTGCTTCACCTCTTCCACTACTGGAATAATTTCTTCTTTGGGAGTATCCGTTGCTTTCTTGCTTTTTTTAGGCTTTTCAACAACGGGGGTTTCTTCAATAGCAACTTCTTTTTTCTTAGTAGATTTTTTTGGGCGGGTAGAAGAATCAATCGCATCCAAATCAATCTTATCAAGCACTTTTGGCTTTTCAATTTCTGGTGCGTCTATCTTAGTAATTTTTTCTTTCTTAGCAACTTCTACTACAGGCTCTTCTTTCTTTACTTCTTCAACTATTGGCTTGACCTCTTCAACAACCTTTGGCTCTTCTTTTACTTTGGCGGCTTCCTTCTTTTTTACAGATAAATCTTCCTCGTCTTTTTTCTTCTTTGCTTCTGCTGCTGGTGCCTTTACCAATTCTACTTGCTGCGCTTTGGCTTTTGCTGCTTTATCCTGCTGAAACTCTGCTTGCGCTACCCGATACATATCTTCGGAAAGCTTAAAATCTCTTTGCAGGTCATCTGAACTAAAGCCTTTGCTCGCCAAGAAATCAACAAGTGTTTCTTTACTTACATTGAATTCGATGGCGGCCTTCATGGCCCTTGGCAGTATTACTGTTTTTTCTGACATTCTTTATTTTTTGTTCGTATTTGAACTGATTCAATCATTGAGCCATACACACAATGATCATCAGCCAATAAACCCCTAATTATTATCTACTTATTCTTTTTCAAATTCTTCTTTCAACACACGCCTTACTTCCACAATGGTTTCTTTTTCCAAATCTGTACGACGCTCTAATTCTTCAGCGCTCAAATCCAATACAGACCTAGCCGTATCACAACCAACTTTTTTCAATGCTTCAATCACCCATGGTTCAATCTCATCACTGAATTCTTCTAAGTCAATATCAAACTCTTCTGCTTCGCCTTCGTTGTCGCGGAATACATCTATTTCGTATCCGGTTAATTCGCAGGCTAGTTTAATATTCACCCCTCTTCTGCCGATGGCTAAAGAAACCTGATCGGGTTTAAGATATACATTGGCATGCATGGTTTCGTTGTCCAATTGCATACTGGTAATCTTAGCGGGTGTTAAGGAACGTTGAATCAACAACTGCGTATTGGAAGTCCAGTTGATAACATCGATATTTTCATTTTTTAATTCGCGTACAATACCATGAATACGACTTCCTTTCATACCTACGCAAGCACCCACTGGATCAATCCTGTCGTCGTAACTTTCTACTGCCACTTTAGCTCTTTCTCCTGGATCTCTAACAATTTTCTTCACTACAATCAATCCGTCAAATATTTCTGGCACTTCAATTTCAAGTAGTTTTTCTAAGAAAGAAGGACTGGTTCTTGAGATAATAATAATCGCTTGACTATTTTTTAATTCTACTTTTTTTACCACCCCTCTAACAGTTTCTCCTTTTTTAAAGTAATCGGTAGGAATTTGCTCCGATTTAGGCAACAACATTTCATTGCCTTCTTCATCCAACAACAATACTTCTTTCTTCCATACCTGGTATACTTCACCACTAACGATTTCGCCTACACGATCTTCGTATTTTTTGATGAGAATATTTTTCTTCAAATCGTTGATACGTGCCGCCAGGGTTTGTTTACCTGCCAATATCGCACGACGACCGAATTCTTTTTGAATATCTACCTCTTCGTATAATTCTTCCCCCACCGTATAATCAGGTTCAATTTTGATGGCATCTTTCAGCTCAATTTCGGTTAGGGTATTGTACAAATCATCGTCTTCCACGATGGTACGTCTGCGAAAGATTTCCAAATCCCCTTTCTGATCGTTTACTACCACATCAAAACACTCATCACTACCATATTTTTTACGGATCAGGGTTTTAAACACATCTTCCATGACTTTCATCAGCGTAGGGCGGTCAATGTTTTCAGCCTCCTTAAATTCCTGAAAGGAATCAATCAAATTAATACGAGCCATAATCAGCTCCGGCCTCAATAATATCCCTGCCGGAAGGGGGTTTTGTTAAATAATTAAAACTTTATTTGTACAATGGTTTCCTTGATATCAGCAAACCCAATTTCCATTTCCTTGTTCACCGCTTTTTTACCTTTTCCTTCTGCAAAAGCAATCTGAACCCCATTTTCTGTAACCGCAGTCAACTTGCCCTCGAACGTAGCTTCTTGGGTACTGATGGCCACATTTCGGCCAATGTTTTTTACATATTGCCGATACGATTTCAAAGGTTCTTCAATTCCTGGGCTACTTACTTCCAGTGAAAAATCACCGTTCGGATATATGCCCAATTCTTCCATTTGCCGATACAATGCCCGATTAATTTTGATACATTTTTCAATACTTAATCCATTGTCTGCATCTAAGTAAATTTTAAAATTATTAATGGGCTTGATGCGGATAGATACCAAAAAGATATCCTCTGTGAGCAAGGGTAATAATAATTTTTCGACTGCTTGAATTTGTGTATCCTCTATCATGATAAAAGAAGAAGGGAACGCCTCCGTTCCCTTCATTTGCTTCTTTGTATACTGCAAATATAGTAAAAACATTGATGCTGGCAAATTTTGACTGGATATTTGGCCTCACAAATATTATCATTTCTTTAAAATATTTACGAGGCTGAAACGTCTAAATGCCTGTAACTTTGTGCCATGTTTAAAGTAATTGTAGAACTATTTGTACTATACCTGCTCTATAAACTCATTTTTGATTTTATAATACCGGTATATAATACCACCAAACAAGTGAAAGAAAAAGTGGGCGAAATGCAGAGCCGAATGAACGAACAAATGAAGCAAGAGCAAGCATCGGCCAAAAGCACCCAAACCAAGGCTAGTACCAAGCCCAATCGGGAAGATTATATCGAATTTGAGGAGGTTAAATAATCCCCAGCGTCTCAATTTTTTCTGTTGACAATAACAAATGCGTCTGAATACCCAATTTGGCTGCAGCTGCTATGTTATTGGAAGAATCATCAATAAACAAGGTTTCTGCTGCCAAAATACCTGCATCCTGCAGCACAAATTCATAAATAGCAGGATAGGGCTTTCGCAAATGAATCAGGTGAGAATAATACACTTTGGTGAAATAGTCATCCATGGTAGGCTTGCTCGGAATGGGCTTATATAATTGATGAAATCTCCGATAATGAATACTATTGGTATTACTGAGTAGGTATAGATTATAATGGGCCAACAATTGCTCCAAATAGGCCATACTTTCGAGCCGAAAATCGAGCAAGATGGCATTCCAGGCCTTTTCTAATTGCTGATTAGTAACAGGCAATTGAATTTCCTTTTTCAAGGCTTCATAAAAAGCCTCCTCACTGATTTTACCGGTTTCCAACTCTTCAAACAATGTATTGACCGTAAACTGGTCATACATGGTATCAAAATGAGCGATGCCCAATTGACGAAAAGCCGCGATCGTTTTTTGGTAATCGATATCAAAAAGCACCGCCCCAAAGTCGAAAATAATATTTTTAATCGCTGGCATATTTTAAAAACTTGGCTGCAAAATATCTTATTTTACTTACTTTTGCCCTCCAGTAAAAGACAATTAATTGCAAACTGGTTACAGTTCTTATTTTTTTTCTCCAATTATAACCAAAATTGGATATTATCTACATATTTTTCATTTTCACTTTATTGCTGAAATTGAAAGGGCCTATAGCTCAGTTGGTTAGAGCACCTGACTCATAATCAGGTGGTCCCTGGTTCGAACCCAGGTGGGCCCACAAACATTGCACTTAAGGTATTAATAACTTTAAGTGCTTTTTTTATGATTGCTTGTTATATTATTTATTCAAAAAATATCAATGAGCACCTGACTCTTCCGATAACTATCGGAACAGGTGGTCCCTGGTTCGAACCCAGGTGGGCCCACTAGAGGGCCGGGCAACATCAATATCTATGATTTGTTGCCCGGTTTTTATTCTTTAAAACAATTGTCTGTATTAAGTTTCATAGAAATCAGCCTCATTTGAATATGGAGTTCGACTTTCTTATGACAGACTATCGTTCTTTGAAAAAAGTAGAACCATTTAAAGGTCTTTTAGTCATTTGATAGCAATTCCATCAACCTGTAATTGATATAATAGGTTGTTCTACCAATTTTTTGAGTAGTCACAATTTTGGCTTCAGTAAGTTTTTTTAACCACGAGGAGGCGGTTTGACGATGGGCAATTTTTTTCTTTTCCAACAACTCAATTTTTAGATATGGCATCGTAAACATCAGTTGCAATAGTTCATAGCTGAACGAAGAGCCGAGCGTTTGTTTCATTCGATTTTCATATTCATCTTTCAGTAACAGCATACTTCTTATTTTTTTAGTTGTAAGCTGTGCTGTTTCTATCAATGCGGTCAGCATATACATTACCCAGTCATGCCAGTTATTTTTTTCAGTCACTTCGCTTAATAATTGGTAGTATTCCCTTTTATACTTTACAATGTAGGAACTGAGATACAAAACGGGTTGAGATAATAATTCCTGCTGTACCAGGTATAATGCATTTACAATACGGCCAGTTCTACCATTACCATCTGCAAAAGGATGTATGGCCTCAAACTGGTAATGGATAAAGGCCATTTTTACCAATGGGTCTAAAGGCGAACTATCGGAGTCGTTAATAAATTGTTCCAATGCAGCTAGCTTTTCTCTTAATACCTCTTCACAGCAAGGTGGGGTATATATAACTTCCCCGTTGATTGCATTTTTCAGTGCTGTGCCTGAATTGTTCCTGATGCCTGATTCATTTTGTTTAATTGTTTGAACGATCTCAACCATCGTATTAGTCAGCAGCAAATTCTTTTGTGATTTCATTTTTTCCAATCCTACATATAGCGCCTCCCTATAACTTAAAACTTCTTTCGCCGCATGACTAGTTGTTGCTTCTTCTGTAGCAGCTTTGTATAATTCATCCTGTGTGGTAACTATGTTTTCAATAGCTGAGCTGTTCTTACTTTCCTGAAGTACGATAGTATTGATCAATAATTTAGGGTCGGGTAATGAGGTACATAAGCCATTTAATTCACCTAAATACCGGGCAGCTTTTGTCAACTGCTTCAGTATTTCCGGCGACTCTGTAAAATCTGCTGGCGGAAGGTTCGGCAGGTCATTAAAAGGGCTATTTCTGTTGTAACTCATTGATGTTAACATTTTTGCTGATTTTCGTCTTTTAACCTGAATTAGGATTAGGAGTTCAACATTATATTTAATTGATGACGAAAATATGATTTAATTTCGACATTAATATGTTTTTATGTTGAAATAATTGGCAACAAGCAGTATGTTAATTGACTACAATTTTATAGGCCTGGGATATTAGGGGGGAATAATTATTCAAACGAATCTATTAGAAGTATAAGATCATCAAACAAAAGGTTCGACATATGCCAGATATGCTCCACAAACATTGCACTTAAGGTATTAATAACTTTAAGTGCTTTTTTTATGATTGCTTGTTATATTATTTATTCAAAAAATATCAATGAGCCCCTGACTCTTCCGATAACTATCGAAC